>JAKISM010000034.1 GCA_021648585.1 Devosiaceae bacterium
ATGCCCTTACCAATTTGCGCTCTGCCAGATAATCCGCAATTAAGGCCAATCATTACGTTTCTATCTTCGTTTGCTTTAATCCATTTTTCGCTCTTAATCTCGTCTTTTCGTAAAACCGCCCCCGCCTGCATCGAAGTATGAATTTCATCGCCTGTTCTATCAAGAAAACCAGTATTGATAAAGAACAGCCTTTCACGAGCCGCATAAATACACGCTTTAAGATTAGCAGAAGTGCGCCTTTCCTCGTCCATTATACCAATTTTAATAGCATTTTTTGGCAAGGATAGAATATCCTCAACCATAGAGAAAATATCACAAGCAAACTCAACTTCGTCTGGTCCGTGCATTTTTGGCTTTACAATATAAATAGAGCCAGTTTTTGAGTTCAACTTATCTTTTAAGCCACTCATGGCGCAAAGCGTGGTAATGAGCGCATCCATTAGTCCCTCACCTATTGGCGCATCATTTTCGTCTAATATTGCATCTGTACTCATAAGATGCCCAACATTTCGCACCAATAAAAGCGCTTGTCCCTTAAGCACTAATTCATGCCCATTAACCCCTTGATATTTTCTATCGCTCTCAAGTTGGCGATTAATAATTTTGCCGCCCTTTTCAAAACTCTCCTTAAGCGTGCCATTCATTAGCCCAAGCCAATTCCTATAGACCGCAACCTTATCGCTAGCATCAACTGCTGCAACCGAATCTTCACAATCTTGAATAGTGCTAATAGCGCTTTCAACAATAATATCAGCTAGACCAGCCTTATGCGCAGCACCAATTTGGCTTTCCCTATCAATTAATAATTCAACATGCAGACCATTATTTTTGAGTAATAATCTTTGCTTATCGCCCTCAATTAAATAACCAACAAATTGCCCCTCATCTTTGAGCTTACTAGCGCCATCTTTTTCACCTGCCAGCAATTCATTATTCTCAATAAAATATGCCAACACATCTGCATGAGAGCCATTAACCAGCGGAAAAACTGCATCTAAAAACTCATTAGCTTTAGCAAAAACCGCCTCACCTCGTTTTACATTATATTGTTTTGCTGGCGCTAATTCACCCGTTTGAGAAATAACATCCGTGCCATAAAAAGCATCATAGAGTGATCCCCATCGAGCATTGGCAGCATTTAGCGCAAAGCGAGCATTAGAAACTGGTACAACCAACTGAGGACCACAAATATTTGAAATTTCTTCATCTAAATTTTCGCTAGAAATTTCAAAATCTGTTGGCTCATCAACCAAATAGCCAATTTCTTTTAAGAAATCCTCATATGCCTGATAATTGTCAACCACCGCACCATTTTTTTTATGCCACTCATCAATTTTATTTTGCAATTCATCTCGTTTTGCCAACAGCACAACATTGCGTGGCATAGCGATTTTTACCATATTGGCAAAGCCAGACCAAAAACCATCAGGCTTTATATCAGTACCTTTAAGCGCTTCATTTTCAACAAAGCTTAATAATTCTTTATCAATTTTTAGCCCTGAGCGATTTTCATAAGATGACATAAAACTCTCCTAAATTATATTATAAATATATATTTTATTTCATTGCAACACCAGCAATATAGACCTGCTCTATTGCTCTATCATCACCCAACGTTTGCAATAAAAATAATTCTTCACTTAGGCAAGATATGACCTTTGCCCTTAAAGCCATTGCAGAGGTTGCCTTGCTATTTAACACCACAATATCAGCATCTGTGCCAACCTCTAAATTGCCAATATTATTTTCTAGGCTAAGCGCTTTGGCGTTACCCAAAGTCATCATATAAAATGACATTAGCGGATTCAAACGATTGCCATTTAATTGCTGAACCTTATAAAACTCATCAAAAGTTTTTAACATAGAATAAGAAGTCCCACCGCCAATATCTGTTGCAACAGCACAGCGCACACCTGCTTTATTCATTTGCTCTAAATCAAATAATCCACTGCCCAAAAACAGGTTTGAAGTTGGGCAAGAAACAGCAACCGAATTACTCTCTACCATCATGCTTTTTTCATCATCAGATAAATGAATAGAATGTCCAAATAAGCTCTTCTTACCCAATAACCCATAATGTTGATAAATAGAAAGGTAATCTTTGTGCATAGGATATAATTGCTGAGTTAGCGCTATTTCATCTTTATTTTCGCTTAGGTGAGTTTGCAAATAACAGGTTTCGTTTTCTTTTAATAAAACACCAGCAAGCTCTAATTGTTCTGGAGTTGAAGTAATAGCAAAACGTGGGGTAATGGCATATTTTATACGCCCCACCCCATGCCATTTTTCAATCAATGCTTTGCTTTCATCATAAGATTGTTGCGCATTATCTTGCAAAGCTTTTGGACAGCCTCTATCCATCATAACCTTGCCGCCAATCATAAGCATGTTACGTTTTTTTGCTTCCGTAAAATACGCCTCAACAGAATTTGAATGTACCGAACAAAAAGCGCTAGCCGTTGTTGTGCCATGATTTATTAATTCATCAAAAAATGCTTTGGCAATCATTTCTCCATGCTCAAGAACTGCAAATTTTTGCTCTTCAACAAATGTATATTTATTTAGCCACTCAAGTAAATTCGCCGCATAAGAAGCAACCACCTGCATTTGCACAAAATGAATATGTGGATCAATAAACCCTGCCATTAATAGATGCGGCCTATGATCAATTATTTGTGCTTTTGGATTTTGTTTTTTTACATTTTCAAAATCACCAACATCAATAATTTTGCCGTTACTTATCGCCAATGCACCATGCTCAAAATATTTATAACTTTGCTCATCATCAATATTTTGCGGCTCAGAAATAAAAGAAAGCACACGAGAGCGCAAGATTTTTACACTCATGATTTATTATCTACACTCTCTAAATACCATTTAACAATTATTTGGCGCTCACTGTTCTCCATATAAGTAATATTTCCCGGTGGCATAGCGCTCGAATATCCAGATTGTAATGTTATGACTTTAGCATATTTAACAATATCCGCCTCACTATCCAAAATAATATCTTTTGGCGCACGGCCTATCCCTTCATAAAAAGGCTCTTTAGTGTGGCACATTGAACATCGGGATAAAACAATATCATTCACCTCGCTAAACTTTTCATTTTGATAAAATGAAGAACTTTCATTTAATATAATCGTTTCAGTATTTTGTTTGTCAAATGAGGAAAGCCAAATAATGACAACAAACAAAGCAAGCGCCAAAAACCAAGTCCAATTAGGTTTGCCAATTCTAGCATGTTTACTATTAAAATAATGACGAATTAACACGCCAATTAGAAAAATTATCGAAGCAATTAGCCAATTAAATTGCGTGGCAAATGCTAGCGGGTAATGCACACTTAACATTAAAAATATCACTGGTAACGTTAGATAATTATTATGTAAGGAACGTTGTTTTGCTTGCGCCCCAAGATGCGCTGCTGGTGTTCGTCCTGCTTTAAGGTCTTTTACCACGATTTTCTGATTAGGAATAATAAGGAAAAACACATTGGCGCTCATTATTGTAGCAGTGAAAGCGCCAAGATGAAGCAATGCGGCACGGCCACTAAATATCTGAGCATATCCCCAAGCCATAGATACTAGCACGGCAAATAAAACCAGCATTAGCCCATTTTGACTTTTGCCTAAGGGAGATTTACACAATAAATCATAAATTAACCAACCAAGCATAAGCGAAAATAATGAGATTAAAACCGCTATCCATTTAGGCATATCCAAAACATCAATATCGACTAAATAATAGCTATTTCCAAGATAATAAACCAAAATAAGCATAGCAAAACCACTAAGCCAAGTACTATAAGATTCCCACTTAAACCAGATTAAATGCTCTGGCAAAGTAGAGGGCGCAACCATATATTTAGTAATATGATAAAAACCACCGCCATGCACCTGCCATTCTTCACCTTTGGCTTTATCAGGCAAATGCTCGGTTTTTCTTAAACCCAAATCTAGCGCAATAAAATAAAATGACGAGCCAATCCACGCAATAGCTACAATTACATGAAGCCAGCGAAAAGCGAATGTTAGCCATTCCATTATTATTGTTGGATCTGTCATTTAATGCCTTTTTTAATTTCAAGCGCCTATTCTCGTCACATACATTTTTATGGATTCTCGGGTCAAACCCACTACTGCCGCTTTAATTATCTTCCTTTGTGCCTCTGTTAGCAAATCTTTCATATGCACACTATTTGTAGATTATATACTCAATGTCATCCCGATGAAAATCGGGATCCATTTGCGCTATCAAACCTTATCATAATCTGCGGTTTCTAAGGGACTTTAGCAAGGAGAAGTAATATTAAATTGTGCCTGTTTATAGGTATAATGGATACCGTTTTTCAACGGTATGACAACGGAGTTTTATAATAATTATCCGCCCACGGCAACAAACCCGCAGGCGGAAAAATTATATTCTAAGCCTCAACTCCCTCAGCATACCAATCAACAGCCCAGAACTCGCCATCATCAATAATATCGCCTTCTTCAACTCTAAGCGTGCCTTTATTATCGGTGATTGGGCCAGTAAACGGATGATATGATCCATCAATAATGCCTAACCGAACAGCTTCAGCGGCCGCCACAACATCTGCAGGGATTTTCTTATTATATGGACCAATGACAACTTCACCACCAGCAATACCTTCCCAAGAAGTTCCCTCTTTCCAATTACCATCAAGCACTGATTTAACCGCCTTAATATAATAAGGAGACCAAATATCAATAATTGAAGTTAGGTGTGCATCAGGAGCAAATGCGCTCATATCAGCACCCTGTCCAAAACCACCAATAATCCCACGCTCTTCTGCAACCTGCAGCGCTGCTGGGCCATCAGTATGCTGAGTGATAATATCAACACCTTGATCAATTAAAGCACGTGCCGCATCGGCTTCTTTTGCAGGGTCAAACCAACTATCAACATAAACAACTTTAGTGATAAAATCTGGATTAGATTTACGAGCTGCAAGGTGAAACGCATTAATGCCCATTACAACTTCAGGAATTGGGAACGAGCCAATATATGCGCCAATGCCAGTTTCACTCATCATACCAGAAATCGTTCCAAGCACCGAACGACCTTCATGAAAGCGAGCATTATAAGTTGATAGGTTAGAGGCGGTCTTATATCCTGTTGCCCATTCAAATTTCACATCAGGGAATTGTTTTGCAACTTTAAGCATAGCATCGCCATAACCAAAACTTGCGCCAAAAATTATATCATAGCCCTGTTGCGCTAATTCACGAAAAACTCTCTCACTATCAGGGCCATAGGCAACATTGGTAACAACAGTAGTTTCAACTCTATCAGCACCAAGCGCTTCAATCATTTCTATACGACCCAAATCATGGCCATAGTTCCAGCCATTATCATCAGGCGTTCCAATAAGTACAAAAGCAGCTCTTACTTTTTCTTTTTGTGCAAAGGCTGGTATTCCGATAAGCGGTAAAGCTGCTGCTGCACCGCCAATCTTTAAAGCATTACGACGATTAATTAGTTTCATGATATTCTCCTGTTTGTTGTTATAGTTTAAGTTGTGTATATTAATTACTCGGAATAAATGGTTTCCCCAAACATGCTGGGGCGCTAGAACTCATCTTATGTCGCATAGAAATAAGAACAAGCACTAATATTGTGGCAAGATAGGGTAGGCTAGCCCATAATTCTGATGGGATAATTCTAAATCCTCCCCCCGCAGCTTTTGCATAAACTTCCATAGTAGCAATTAACCCGAAAAGATACGCCCCTGCAAGTAAACGTGTGGGTTTCCACGCAGAAAATACAACTAATGCTAATGCAATCCAGCCTCGACCACCCGTTAAGCCCTCAACCCATTGCGGAGTTAGTAATAGCGGAAAGCACGCCCCGCCAATTCCTGCCATCATGCCGCCAAAGCCAACAGCGCCATAACGAACCTTAATTACCGAATATCCTATTGAATGGGCAGAATGATCATTTTCGCCAACCGCACGCAAAACTAAGCCCGCTCTAGTTTTATGTAAAAAATACGAAACCGCAAAAACCATAAATAATGAAAAATATACCAATGGCGAATGATCAAAAAACACTCTCAATATTGGGTGATCGGTAAGATAATCAGGAAAAATAGATTTGAATAATTTTATTGGTTTACCAGTAAATGCCTGCCCAAACAAAGCCGAAAAGCCAGCACCAAAAATCGTCAACGCCAAACCTGTTGCCACTTGATTGGCAAAAAGACTTAGAGTTAAAAAAGCAAAAATCATTGAAACACATGCACCAGCAAAACCAGCGGCTAATATGCCAAGCCAAGGATTGCCAGTCGTGTAAGTTACGGCAAAGCCAACCACCGCTCCTGTAAGCATCATGCCCTCAACCCCAAGATTAAGTACACCGCTTTTTTCAACCACCAACTCGCCAAGTGCTGCCAGCAATAATGGCGTTGAAGCGCCAACCATAGTAATGATAATAGCAATAGTTAAATCAATATTCATGCTCTTCTTGCCCTAACTATTTTTATATTATAGCGCACCAAAACATCACCAGCTAATAGCAAAAACAACATCATTGCTTGAAATAATCCAACCGCCGCATTTGGCAGACCAATGGTTGTTTGCGCTATCTCACCGCCAACAAAAGTAATAGCCAAAACAACACCAGCAATTAACACTCCTATTGGGTGCAAACGCCCTAAAAATGCAACAATAATGGCGGTAAATCCATAACCAGCTGGGAATTGCGGCACCATACGATTAAACGGCCCTGCAACCTCTAACATACCAGCTAACCCCGCCAAACCACCGCTAATTAGCAATACAAGCCAGATAGTTTTATTTTCTGAAAAACCACCATAACGAGCGGCATTTGGTGCTGAACCAACCGTTCTCACCTGAAATCCAAATACCGATTTAGACATAATTAGCCAAGCCATAATGGCAATTAAAACCGCTATTGGCGCACCAGCTTGCACAATAGTCCCTTTAATAATATAGGGCAATATTTGCCAATCATTAAACAAAACAGTTTGCGGTTGCCCAAAAGAAGTTGGGCTTTTCCATGGGCCAAAAATTAGATAATTAAGCAACTGAACTGCTACATAAGTTAGCATTAGCGAAGTTAAAATCTCATTGACTTTTAATTTAGTGCGCAACAATGCAGGTAAAAATACCCACGCCATACCACCCAACATTCCAGCAATCCCCATCAAGGGCAACAAGTACCAACCGCTCATATTATGAGTTAAAAGCGCCATGCCAGTTGCCGCCAAACCACCAGCAATATATTGTCCCTCAGCACCAATATTCCACACATTAGCACGATAACCAATAGATAGCCCAACCCCAATGATAATAAGCGGTGCTGCTTTTACCGCTAAATCTTGCCATTTAAGTGAATTAGTTAGGGGGGTTAAAAAAATCTCACGCACCGCCCCCAAACCATCATAACCCAAAATAGAAAAAATTAGCGCCCCCAAAATCATAGTCAAAACAACCGCCAAAATTGGCGTTGCAAATAACATTTTTCTGCTTGGTTCTAGCTTTTTTTCAAACCTAATTTGCATTGGCTATTCCCCTCATGGTGAGCTTATCGAACCATGAGCCTCCCCCTGTTACTCTGAGCATAGCCAACCTCCATGTCACCCTGAGCGTAGCCGAAGGGTCTAAGATGCTTCGACTACGCTCAGCATGACAAGCGAGTTGGCAACGTAAGAATAACGAAAGAAAAATCATTGCGCCATCACCTTTTTTTGTGACGAGCTGACACTAGAATTTTCCCCATGCACACCACCCATAAGCAAGCCAATTTCTTCAATGCTCATTACGCCCACTTTTTGCTTTTGCGAAAGCGTGCCTTCATTTATTATTGCCAAACTATCGCAAAGCTCCAACAACTCATCTAAATCTTGTGAAATAATAACAATGGCCGCCCCGCCCTTTGCTAAATCAATCAACGCCTGATGAATAGCGCTAGCAGCTCCCGCATCAACCCCCCAAGTTGGTTGCGAAACTACCAAAACATCTGGCACTTGCAATATTTCACGACCCATAATGAATTTTTGCAAATTCCCCCCAGAAAGCGAAGAGGCGCTTGCGCCGTGACCTGTAGTCATTACGTTAAATTCATCGATAATTTTTGTAGTAAATTGCTTGGCGCTTTTAGCATTTATCATGCCAGCCCTTACCATATTTTGTCGATTGCGAGCCGTAAGAATAGCATTATCATTCAAGCTAAATTCTGGAACTGCTGCATGTCCGTGCCGCTCTTCTGGCACTGCGCAAAGCCCGTGTTTTCGTCGCTCCTTTGCGCTCATATTGCCAATTTCAATATTATTCATGCTGATTTTTGCTTTATCTTTAAGCAATATTTCACCACTTAAAACTAGCTGCAATTCATTTTGCCCATTACCAGCAACACCCGCAATTCCTAAAATTTCACCCCTATAAACATCAAAGGAAATATCTTTAAGACTTACACCAAAATCACCAGCCCCCTTAAGGGACAGATTATTTACACTAAAGCCAATTTCTGAAAAATCTTTAGACTTAACCTTATTAATTGCTTGCAACGATGTTCCTATCATCATTGCTGCCATAGTTTTGGCGGTTTCTTTTTTTGGATCGCATGTAGCAACCACCTTGCCGCCCCGCAAAATTGTTGCACTATCGCAAAGCTCCTTTATCTCATCTAATTTATGAGAAATATATAATATTGAACAACCATCAGAGCTGAGTTGGCGCAAAACATTAAATAATTGCGCAACCTCTTGCGGTGTTAAAACCGAAGTTGGCTCGTCCATAATAAGCAATTTTGGATTTAATAAAAGCGCCCGCACAATTTCGATACGTTGACGCTCACCAACCCCCAAAGTCGAAACAACACGCTTTGGATCAAGCGATAATCCGTATTTTTGCATAATATTTACAACTTTTTCCTCAAGCGCTTTTTTGGACATTTTTTCGTCCATACCAAGCGCAATATTTTCAAGCACATTCATTGCTTCAAATAATGAAAAATGCTGAAATACCATGCCAATACCAAGCGCACGCGCGGCTTTTGGATTAGCAATATTCATTGGCTTACCATTCCAAGAAATAGTGCCCTCATCTGGCTTCATAATGCCATAAATCATCTTAACTAAAGTTGATTTTCCAGCACCATTTTCGCCCAAAAGCGCATGGATTTCGCCCTTCTTAATAGAAAAAGAAATATCATCATTGGCTAAAACACCAGGGAAAGCTTTTACTATTCCTTCAAGCTCTAAGCGCAAGCCTTGCTCATTATTCATTAAAGCCCTCCCTCAAGCACTTTTAATAAAGTTTGCCGATTATTTCACTAAGAGTCAAAGCCGCAATTATATTAGGACGTTTATCCCCAACCTCATTGCCCCCTATTGGGCAAGTTAATTTTGCTAATTGTTGATTTGTCCCAGCATTTTTAATAAACCAGCTTTCAAATTTTTTCTTCTTAGTTTTCGATCCAATCATACCAACATATTTTGCCGCATTTATTTTAAGGATTTCGCTCAAAATTAAAAAATCTAATTCATGGTCATGAGTAAAAACAACAAAGGCGCTATTAGGTTTTGCGGCTCGTACAATGGCCTCTGGCAACGGGCTTATAATCAATTCAATATTAGCAATATTATCTGGCGCTAGGTTTTGCCGACTATCAATAAGCGTGGTTTTATAGGGCATGTGCGCCAAAAGATTAGCCAGCGCAATCCCAACATGCCCAGCGCCAAATAAATATATACAAGGCCATGTTTCTTCTTGCTTTTTTGTTTCTTTTAATAATTTTTGAGATATATTTTCATCAATTAATTCTAACTTTAACTTTACAAACCCACCACAACATTGCTGGCTTTTTATTCCCAAACTTATTTCTAATTCTTGCTCGATTTGCCTATTTTTAAGCATTATTTGCGCTTTTTCTATTGCGCTAAATTCAAGCTTTCCGCCCCCTATTGTGCCGATTGACTTTTGTGAGCTAACCAACATTTTAGCGTCGATATCTCTTGGGGTTGAGCCTTTTACTTGTTTTACACTAACTAAAATAACAGATTTATTTTGTGCTAAAAACTGCTCAATTTTTGCCGTTCTTAATTCCATCATTAAAGCATTTCATTTTTTAGACGCTCAATGCTCATTAAGATATTTTCACTAGTTGCTGGTGTGTTTAATCTTGGGCAAATTTCATAATTTGCAACAGAAGCTATCGCCATAGAAATCGCCTCTAAAACTGAAATCGCTAACATAAGAGGCGGCTCGCCAACTGCTTTTGAGCGCTTAATTGTATTGGCAGGGTTCTTTGACCAGCTAGCCAATTTTACATTAAACTCTTTTGCAATATCGCTAGCTAGTGGAATTTTATAAGTTGAGGGAGAAAACGTCCATAATTTTCCATGCTCGTCCCACGCCAATTCCTCTGAAGTAAGCCAACCAGAACCTTGCACAAAACCGCCCTCTATTTGTCCAATATCAAGCGCCTCATTTAGCGAATTACCAACATCGTGCAATATATCAACCCGCTCAATAGTGCTTTGCCCCGTTAATAAATCTATACTCACTTCAGAAACCGCCGCCCCATAAGAAAAATAATAAAATGGATTGCCCTTGCCCTTTTCTCTATCCCAATGAATATCTGGAGTTTTATAAAAGCCACTATCAAATAATTGCACCCGTGCCAAATAAGCCTGATTGATAAATTCAGCAAAACTTAAAACCTTGCTCCCAACCATTACCTCACCATTGGCAAAACTAATATCTTTTTGCTGGCACTTATATTTTTTGGCAGCAAATTCAACTAAACGTTGTTTGATTTTATCAATAGCATTTTGCGCCGCCATTGCGTTTAGATCTGATCCAGAAGAAGCAGCAGTTGCAGAAGTGTTGGCTATTTTATCGGTTGCTGTTGCACTGATTTTTACATCGCTTAAATCAACCCCAAAACCACTGGCAACAATTTGCGCCACTTTAGTATAAAGCCCCTGCCCCATTTCTATACCACCATGATTTAGCATGATTGAGCCATCACGATAAATATGAATAAGCGCCCCTGCCTGATTATACCAAGTTGCGGTAAAAGAGATGCCAAATTTTACTGGCGTAAGAGCAATGCCTTTTCGGATAAATTGATTATCTCTATTAAATTTAATTATTGCTTTTCGCCGTTTTTGATAATCAGAACTAGTCTCTAATTCATCAACCAAACGAGCAATAATATTATCTTTTATTGTTTGGTGATAGGGAGTGATATTTCGCTCTTTTGTGCCATAAAAATTCTTCTTGCGAATTTCAAGCGTGTCTTTTTTTAATTTATAGGCAATTTCCTCAATTACTCGCTCAGCCAAAACCATGCCTTGCGGTCCACCAAAACCACGAAAAGCAGTATTTGAGACCGTGTGAGTTTTTAATGGCTGTGATTTAAGTTCAACATTTTCATAAAAATAACAATTATCCGCATGAAACAAAGTTCTATCGGTAATAGGGCCGCTTAAATCAGCCGAAAACCCACACCGAGCAGCAAAATTAGCACTTAGCGCATTAATAGTGCCATCATTTTCATAGGCGACATCATAATCAACTAAAAAATCATGCCGTTTGCCAGTAATTTTTATATCATCTTCTCTATTTGGGCGAAGTTTCACCGCTTTGCCTGTTTTTTTAGCGGCCAATGCAGCAACCACCGCAAATAGGTTACTTTGCGTTTCTTTGCCGCCAAACGCCCCCCCAACTCTTCTATTTTTAACCACTATCTCGTTACTTGATACATCAAGCGCATTTGCCACCATTAATTGCACTTCACTTGGGTGTTGAGTTGAAGAATATATCTCCATTTCATTGTCCTCATGCGGGATTGCCAAAGCAATATGCCCCTCAAGATAAAAATGCTCTTGCCCGCCAATTTGAATTGATCCTTCAAGCCTATTTTGAGCCTCTTCTAGTGCTTTTTTTGCATTGCCATTTTTTAGTGTCATGGAGGAAGCAACTTGCTCGCCTCCCTCTTCAAGAGCGCTGGCAATATCTATTTTTGCTGGAAGTTCCTTATATTTTATCTTTGCAAATTTTGCAGCCTTCATTGCCTCAAGACGGGTTTTTGCCACCACCGCAAAAATTGCTTGCGAATGAAATTCTATTAGCTTTTGTGCAAATATAGGATCATCAAATAAGTGCATTGGACTAACATCATTAACCCCGATAATATCCCTAGCGCTTAAAGTGCAAATAACCCCATTAGCTTTTTCAACTTCGCTTAAATCAAGTTCCTCAATTTCGCCATGCGCAATAGTGCTTAATCCCAAATAGGCGTGCAATAATCCTTTTGGCTCAACCATATCATCAATAAAAACTGCCTCGCCGCTTACATGTTTTATAGCGCTATCATGCGCAACTTCTTTATTTTTATTGCTCATGTTTTTGCTCCGTAAAGAACTTATAAAGCAGGTTTTGCGCCAAGAGCATTCGATATTGGGCGCTAGAGCGCACATCATCTATCGGCGCAAAATCATTTGGCAATTCCAGACTAGCTTTTTTGATGTTTTCTTCGTTAAATGTTTTCCCTTCAAGAGCTTTTTCTGTTTCCTCAGCTCGGCTTGGTTTTGCCGCCATGCCACCAAAGGCAAAAATTGCTTTTGTAATTTTCTTGTTCTCTATCTCTAGCTTAAAGGCGGCACAGACAGTTGAAATATCCTCATATTTTCGTTTAGAAATTTTATAAATAGCGTGTTTTTCATTTTCTTTAATGAAAGGAATAAATATGCTTTTTATAAATTCGCCTTTTTGTAAATCTTGTTTCCCATAAGCAATATAAAAATCTTCAAGCAAAATAGTGCGCTCAATTTTGCCATTTACTAAATTCAATTTTGCCCCAAGTGCAATAAAAGCAGGCGCTAAATCTCCAATGGGCGAGCCATTAGCAATATTACCGCCCAATGTTCCCATATTTCTAATTTGATTACCGCCAATTTGCACCCAAAATTCACTTAAATGTGGGAAATGTTTTGCTATCATTTCAAAGCCTTCAGAATATGTAACACAAGCGCCAAATTCTATACCCTTTGTGCTCTGCGAAATATTTCTCAACTCGCTTAAATTAGCAATAAAAATTATCGGTGAAATATCCTTATGTGCAACATTTACCCACAGCCCAATATCGCTTGAGCCAGCAAGAATTGTCGCATTTGGACTTTGCTCTAACAATAAAACTAAGTCAGCAATATCTTGGGGAATAAAAAACTCACCCTTTTCGCTAATTATTTCAACCCTATTGCCATCAAACATATTATTAAGTTTTTGCTCTATTTCCTCACGTTGTTTAAGCAAAATATCGTTCTGTAAGCCGCCACTTTTACTAAGCGATAAAGCCGCTTTAATAATAGGTGCATAACCAGTGCAACGGCATAGGTTTCCCTGCAAGGCTTTTTCTATTTCATACTTGTTGGCATTTGGATCTTTGAGCAATAAAGCATAAAGCGACATAATAATACCCGGTGTGCAAAAGCCGCATTGCGAACCATGATATTCAACCATTGCTTGTTGGATAGGGTGCAAAACATCATTTCTTTTAAGATGCTCAATCGTTATAATATGGCAAAGATCAAGCGAGGGGACAAACCTAATACAAGCGTTTACGCTCTCATAAATAAGCCTGCCCGCAACCAATTTACCAACCAGCACAGTACAAGCACCGCAATCGCCCTCATTACAACCCTCTTTTGTGCCTATCAAATCTTTATTTAAGCGCAAATAATCAAGCAAGCTAAGATCTGGCGACAAGTCTTTTAGGCGAACTTCTTCATCATTAAGCAAAAATCTTATTTGATTGCGCACCCCCATTAGCTACCCCGATAGGTGGAATATCCATAGGGCGAAACTAGCAACGGCACATGATAATGCGCTTTTGCATCTGATAGTGTAAAACGCACAGGAACTATATCTAAAAACTGTCCATTTTTTAGATTAGCATCAATATTTGCAAAATAATCACTGACATAAAACAATAATTCATATGTGCCCAGCTTAAAACTTTCCTTTGCTAAAAGAGGTTTTTCACAACGCCCATCTTGGTTGGTTGTTGCCTCAATAAGCAGATTTTTATTTTCCCCCTGAATTTCAAATAGCTCAATCTTCATATTAGCAGCAGGAGAGCCGCTCATTGTATCCAGCACATGCGTTGTTAAATAACCTATATTTGTCATTATTTCCCCTACCTCTCATATTATACGATTCATCAAAATAGAATACTACTCAAAATATCAAAAATACTAGCGATTTTTTACCTTTTGGTCTATTTTTTTCAAATCACTTGTAAGCTTTATATTTAAGGCGCATATTAGAATATGCAATATAATGGAGTATCTCATGCGTTATCCTAGAAATATGCTCGGCTATGGCGAAAACAAGCCAAAAGTTAATTGGCCTAATGGGGCAAATATTGCAGTGCAATTTGTGCTAAATTATGAAGAAGGCGCAGAGAGCAATATTTTACATAATGATAAAGCCTCAGAAAGGTTCTTATCTGAAATAATTGGCGCTAAAGCTTGGAAAAAGCAGCGCCACTGGAATATGGAAAGCATATATGAATATGGCGCAAGGGCTGGCTTTTGGCGTTTGCATGATTTATTTGTCAGTGAGGATATTCCTATTACGGTTTTTGGCGTGGCAAATGCTCTTTTGCGCTCCCCCCATCAAACCGAGGCAATGATAAAAGCTGGTTGGGAAATAGCTAGCCATGGGCTAAAATGGATAGATTATAAAGATTATAGCGCCAATGACGAGCGAGATGATTTGCACGAGGCAATTCGATTACATAAAGGAGCAACAGGAAAGCGCCCAAAAGGCTTTTATCTTGGGCGCTGCTCAATAAACACACTAGATTTAGCAACAGAAGAAGACGGCTTCACTTATTTAAGCGATGCCTATGACGATGATTTACCCTATTGGCGTGAACATTGGCGAGATGCGCAACTAATAATTCCCTACACTCTTGATTGCAATGATATGCGGTTTGCAACTGCTAATGGTTTTAATAATTCTGATCAGTTTCTAACCTATCTAAAAGATAGTTTTGATGTCCTATATCAAGAGGGAGAAAATGGCTCACCAAAAATGATGTCTATTGGCCTACATAATCGAATTGTTGGACGAGCTGGACGCACAAAGGCGCTTAAAGAATTTATCAAATATATCAAAAGCCATGACAAAGTTTGGATTGCCAAACGCATTGATATTGCCGAACATTGGATTGAACATCACCCTTTTGAAAGGCTAAATATCAAACCATCAAAACTAGCGAAAGATGATTTTTTAAGTCTGTTTGGTGGAATTTATGAAAGTTCCGAATGGGTAGCTGAGCGAACATTTGAAAGCGAACTTGCACCAGCCAATGATAATGCGCTTGGGCTTGGTTTTGCTTTAAAAATGCAATTTCGCCTAGCGAGCGAAGAGGAAAGATTAGAGGTTTTAAGAGCGCACCCAGACCTAGCAGGCAAATTAGCACTTGCTAACAAACTAACAAAACACAGCACAAAGGAACAAGCAAGCGCAGGTCTTGATAATTTAAGCGAGCAAGAGCTTGAACAATTTATGGCGCTCAATACTGCCTACACAGAAAAGTTTGGCTTTCCCTTTATCATTGCGGTTAAAGATTATGACAAAAAAAGCATTTTGCAAAATTTTGAAGAAAGATTAGAAAATAATATAGAACAAGAATTTGCAAGCGCTTGCAAACAAGTTGAGCGCATTGCACAATTACGCTTAAATGAGATATTAAAATAATGAGTAAATATTTTACCCCAAATGGCGGGCTTTATCCGCAAAGTAGAATTGCCAATGATAAAGCAGTTTTTAATGAAGCATATGTGCTTATCCCACAAAGTGTTATGTCAGACATTGTAACCTCGCAATTTCCATTTTGGCAAAAAACTAGGGCTTGGATCCTAGCTCGTCCCCTATCTGGATTTGCTGAAACTTTTAGCCAATATATTATGGAAATTGCGCCAAATGGCGGATCAGATAATCCTGAACCAGATAAAAAAGCACAAGGAATTTTATTTGTAACTTCTGGAGAACTTACGCTTATTCTTGATGGGAAAACTCATAAGATGTTAGAGGGTGGTTATGCCTATATTGCACCCAAAAGCCAATGGAGCGTGAAAAATAATAGCGAAAAAAATGTAAGCTTTCACTGGATTAGGAAAAAATATCAAAAAATAAAGGGTCTAAAAACCCCAAAATCTTTTGTAACAAATGAACAAGATATCGCCCCGATAGCCATGCCCAAAACCAACAATAAATGGACAACAAAACGCTTTGTTGACCCAAATGATATCAGTCATGATTGCCATGTTAATATTGTTTCTCTTGAGCCAGAAGCGCAAATCCCCTTTGCCGAAACTCATGTTATGGAACATGGGCTTTTTGTACTTCAGGGCAGCGCAAAATATCGCCTAAATGAAGATTGGATAGATGTTGAACCGGGGGATTATATGTGGCTACGTGCCTTTTGTCCGCAAGCGTGCATTGCAACTGGCTCAACGCAATTTCGCTATTTACTATATAAAGATGTAAATCGACATCCAGCTTTAACTATATGAAAAATAAGATGAAAAACATTAAAATAGAATCACTTTCTCAACAAGCTTTTGCCCCTTATGGGGAGGTTATTGAAATAACAAAACATTCAGATTTCATAGCAATAAATAAGGGTACAACAAAACGCTTTCATGATTTAGCTAACGTTCAAATA
>JAKISM010000035.1 GCA_021648585.1 Devosiaceae bacterium
CCCCATCTCCCCCACCTGGCACCTTCTCCCGCAAGGGGAGAAGGAAAGAAAAGTAAGATATTGAGTTAAACCGGACAGTAGTGCGCTTGCCCCGAGTATCCAGAATATCAACATATTATGGATTATCGGGTCAAGCCCGACAATGACAAAAAGGGGTGTATTTGATGCGATTGTCCATACAATTTCTCAACCTTCTCTGAATTATCAAGCTTTATTATTTTCGTGCCAGATGGGCTTGGTAAGTTGTTATTGTAATTTTCGGTTTGCTATTTACTTTATTTATATGCACTAACTTTGATATAATAACTTATTGTCCAATGATTTATATATATTGTTACATGCTTTTATTAGTTCAATATCAACTTCATTTTCTCCATTAATATTTCTTTTCGCTCATCATAAAACTCGCTAAAATTGTTTAAATTCAAATCAATTTCTGGTATTAAATGAGAGCTTAAAAACTGTGCCTTATTCTCTACATTCGTTTCTTTATCTACCCAATCAATCAAATTCATATCGTTTTTCGACATATTTTCATTCGCATCCAACATTTGTAAATTATAGATTGAATTATAAGTTTCCCAACCATATTTTTCTATATCTTCATCTGTTAATTCTTCAAAATCAGTTGCTGGATGTAAATGGTCTTTATGGAAGTTATTATTTTTGTAATCTAAATTAGGATATAATAGTGATAGTATTGAGAAAGCATATTGTGTATCTTTTTGCGTGTACAAAAGTTCTTCAATAAATTCTTCTCCAACACTTGTGTCCTTTCTTATATGTTTGAAAATCGTATCAATCGGAAAGTTAGTAATTTCAGCATTTATTTTAACTTCTAAAACATTGTCCGTAAATGTTCTTCTAATTTGTGAAAGCACGGTATCTGCTTGACTACCAAATATTTTTTTGATTAACACAATGTGCAACCACTTTTTAATGATCTCTCTATCTTGCTTAAATTCTGTTTTTGTTGAATAATCTCTATAAATGTCTTTATGATAGATGTAATAAACAATTGGTATAATTGCATTTTTTGAGGTCAGTGTGTAATCTGTAAACCCAAAAGTTTTTATCAAATCAAATACTGATAATATTGCATCTCGTATTTTTTCCCATTCAGTTTCAAAGTCCTTTGCATTCTCTTTTGAAAAATTAGTAACTCTAAACTTGATATCTTTACTGTATAAGAAAAGGAAAATCTTTAATACTAAGTCTTTTGATACTGAAAACCCTTTATTTTGTACACTATCAACTAATCTATGGATTTCTTTTCTTGCATCTTTTTTTGTCCAATTAGCGACTGCAATTGACATTAATAAATCTGAAAAATTTAAAGGCTCTCCACCACTATTAATTCGTATAAAAATATTCAGAGCTTTATCTAAACTTTGGTCTTTTTCAAGGAAATAGTTTATTATAGGCTTTTCGGTTACTGTTCTTCTTAATTGTCTGATTGCTTTTCGAGAAAAACTACTTTCAAACTCTTCTACAAATCCATCAAATTCTTCATCTTTTGTGTAATTTAAAATTTCACCAACTTTAAACCATTCTTTATCATTTTTCTTATAAACTACTTGTTCTTCCGTATCATCTTGCTCAAGGAATTTAAACTCGTAAATTCTGCCATCTTCTTCATCTTTCAATTCACTTGTAATATTTAAATACAAATGTCGAGTTGGAATACTCCTTTCTGTATCTTCCCATTTTCTTTTATATTCTTTATATCCGAAACTTCCTTTTAGACCTAAATATAAAGATGTCAGTCTCTGCTGACCGTCAAGTACAGCACTAAAAGAACTTATTCCGTTTGTAGATATTTCTTGATTATGAGTTTTGTATCTTTCCCTATATTCATTGATGAATTTGTAAAACCTATAACCTTTAGATATCTTTTCTTCGACTTCCCAAAATAAAAATGAACTTATTGGATAATTTCTCATTATCGAGTCAAAAAGCCATTCAATTTTAGAATGTGTCCACACAAACTCTCTTTGAATTGCTGGTAATAAAAATTGATTGGTATCTATTTTTTCAATCGCAGCAGCAATCGTTATTGGTGTTTGGAAAGCCATATTTATTTCCTATTGTTTTTAAGTAAAATTTTCATTTTTTGATAATTGCAAATAACATTGTGTTAACCTAAGTATCATGATTTTCCTCATTAAATCAATGAAATCAAAAATACTCATTCTTTTAGAAAATTATTCTTATGTCTATTGGAATAAAAATACATAACCTCACTGAATAATGAAGGATATAAATAATTGTCACACCCTCAAAGTCATTGCGGCCTACAAGCCGCAATCCAGCTTGTTATCCAGCTATCTCCTCTACTGCCAACCCAGAGACAACATCTACATCTAATTCACCTAAAACCTATTATGTTCTATCTTAGGTTGCAAACACTATACCTAGACAATTTTGAACTGCACCTCTAAACAATACCTATGGAAAAACAAACTACCACTTTAGCGATTGATACTTCTTCTAACCGCTTACAACTGGCATTGATTAACAATGATAAAACAACCTCCTATATTGAAGATGTCGCACGTGGTCATGCGGAAATTATATTTGATAGAATTGAGAAGTTTTTTGCTAGCAATGAAATAACTTATGACGATCTCGTAAGGATTGTAGTTATAACAGGGCCCGGATCATTTACTGGTTTGAGGGCTTCTATTGCCGCAACTCGTGCTATTGGTTTTGCTAAAAAAATACCGATTATTGGCGTGCCAACCCTGTTGGCGCTTTCGCTTGGTATAGAACATAAAACATATTTCACAATTATTTTAGATGCACGGCGCAATGAAATTTATTGTCAAAGTTTTTCAAAAGCAGCTTATCCGATTGGCAAAGAGCAATTATTGAGCAATGAACATGCACCAAGCGGAGATAATATATTTATGCCAGAACATATTGATATTGAACTTTTAGCGCATTTTGGGGCAAGCGCTTTGCCAGAAGATTTTATTGCAACCCCAAATTATGTTCGACAAGCAGATGCCAAGCCTCAGACAAAGCACATTGTTGAACTTGAAGAAAGTTAGCGGGTTCATAAAATGAATTTTTACTTAGCGCCATCACCTTTTCATATTGAATTAGCACAAATAAAAGATGCAAAACGATTAGCTGATTTACATGAGGGTGCGTTTCATCGCTCTTGGTCAGAGAACGAATTTTCTTTAATGTTAAGCGAACAGCAAAAAAATCCGTGCCTTATTGTTTGTGATAAAAAAAGAAAAATTGTAGCTTTTGCCATTCTTAAACAAGTGCACAACGAAGCAGAATTATTGAGCATAATCACCGATAAGAAATGGCGCAAAAAGGGCATAGGCAAGGCGCTATTAATCGCCATAATCGAATTTTTAACAATGTCCCCTGTTACAAAATTTTTCTTAGAGGTCGCAGAAGATAATGTTGCGGCAATAAAATTATATAATGGTTTTGGCTTTGAAATTATCGGCAAAAGAGAGAATTATTATTCGCTTGCAGGGGCAAAATCAGCTAATGCGCTTGTAATGGCACTAAATCTTGATTAGGTGATAGATAAATATAATGATAGATAAAGATATAGTGAAAAATAACAACCAAACTCTTGAGCAACAATGCGCTTCTTCAGGCATGAGAATGACCGAGCAACGACGGGTAATCGCTCGTGTCATAGAAAAGGCGCTTGATTATCCCGATATTGAGGAGCTTTATAAAAGAGCGACTAAAATTGATGCAAAAATTTCGCTCTCAACTCTATATCGCACTATAAATCTATTTGAAGAAGCAGGACTAATTGAAAAACATGATTTCAAAGATGGGCGGGCACGTATTGAGCCAATTCCTGATGAGCATCACGATCATCTAATTGATATTCGCTCGGGCAAAATAATTGAATTTTATAGTGAAGAAATAGAAGCAATTCAGCAAGTAATAGCTAAAAAACTGGGTTATGAATTGGTAGATCATCGGCTTGATCTTTATTGCGTGCCGCTAAAAGATAATAAATCAGATAAGAGTTCAAAGTGATATTACGCCTATTATTTCTCATTTTTATAATTTTGCCTTTCACCTTATTAATAGTAATTCCGGTGCAATTTATCCTGACAAGGCTTAACCTGCCCTTTTGGAATATCCTACCAAAAATTTTATATCAAATGGGCTGTATATTATTTGGCATTAAGGTAAATGTAATTGGCAACCTTGTTAAAGATAAGCCAGTTCTATTAGTTGCAAATCATATTAGTTGGGCAGATATTTTAGCGCTTGGCTCGGTGGCAAATATTAGCTTCATTGCCAAAAGTGAAATTAAAAAATGGCCTTTCATTGGTTTTTTAGCCTCGTTGCAAAAAACCATTTTTGTTGAACGTCAGCGTAAAAAAGACAGCAAACGTGCTTCAAATGAAATGGCAAATAGATTAGCAAGTGGTAATGCTCTGGTTTTATTTGCCGAAGGTGGCTCGGACATTGGGGCACATATTTTACCCTTTAGATCAGCGCTTGTTGGGGCGGCACAAAATGCCATGAATGAGGGCGGGGGGAAACAAATCCTTATTCAGCCCGTAACCATCGCCTATATAAAATTACAAGGCCTACAAGTTTCACGTGGCGATAGAATGCAATTAGCTTGGAATAGATCAAACAGCGCTTGGCAAAATATAAAGCAAGTTTTAAGGCGCTCAGTTTGTGAAATTACTATTTCTTTTGCTGAACCAATAGTTTTAGGCAAAGATGAAAATAGAAAAATCATAACCAAAAAATGCCATGCGATTGTAAGAAAAACCCATAATGAATTAACTCGTGGTGCATTAACTCTAGCAAAAAACAAAGCGTAATAATTAAACAATGAAAAAATTATTTATCAAAACCTTTGGCTGTCAAATGAATGTCTATGATAGCACCCGCATGATAGATTCGCTTAGCGAAAATGATTATGAGGAAACTAAAATAATAGAGCAAGCCGATCTATTAATTCTCAATACTTGTCATATTCGTGAAAAGGCAACAGAAAAAGTGTTTTCTGAAATTGGCCGTATGAAAGAATTGCGCAATAAGCGACGTGAAAATGGCCAAGATATGATAATTGCCGTTGCGGGCTGTGTTGCACAGGCGCAGGGCGAAGAAATTATGGCTCGTGCGCCAGTTGTTAGCCTAGTTTTTGGCCCACAATCCTATCATAAATTACCAGAACTGGTTAAACGTGCCGCAAATGAAAGAGTGATAGATACTGATTTTCCAATTGAAGATAAGTTTAACTTTTTACCAAAAGCAAAAAATTCTAATATTATTGCACGAGGCCTAACTGCCTTTTTAACCGTGCAAGAGGGTTGTGATAAATTTTGCTCATTTTGCGTTGTGCCATATACAAGAGGCAGTGAGGTTTCACGCCCCTTAGAGCAAGTTATTTTAGAAGCAAAATCTCTAGTTGCTGGCGGGGTGATGGAAATCACTCTTTTAGGACAAAATGTAAATGCCTATCACGGTGAAAACTCAAAGGGCAAAGCTGCAAACCTTGCTGAACTGCTTTATGCACTAGCAAAAATTGATGGTTTAGAGCGACTTCGTTATACTACCTCACATCCAAATGATATGGATCAAACGCTTATTAATGCTCATAAAGATTTAAGCACCCTAATGCCCTATTTGCACCTTCCCGTACAATCAGGATCAAATAAAATTCTAAAGGCCATGAACCGCTCGCATACAGCAGAAAAATATTTAGAAATTATTGAACGCTTAAGAGAAGCAAGGCCTGACATTGCTCTTTCGGGTGATTTTATTGTTGGCTTTCCTAATGAGAGCGATAAGGATTTTGAGGACACATTAAAAATCATTCGCCAAAGTAAATATTCAAGCGCCTATTCGTTCAAATATTCCCCTCGCCCCGGAACTCCGGGTGCTTTAATGGATAATCAAATTCCAGAAAAAATCCGCTCCGAGCGCCTAACCATATTACAAAAGCTATTAAATGAGCAACAAACTAAATTTAATCTCGCAACCATTGGGCGCACTGTCCCTGTTCTATTTGATAAAAAAGGTCGTAGCGCTGGACAAATTGGTGGGCGATCCCCTTATTTACAACCAATACATTTAAGCGGATCTGAGGATTTGATTGGCACGATAGAAAATGTTAAAATTATTTCAGGTGATAAAAATTCACTAACTGGAGAATTGGTAAAAGTTGAGTAACAAAGAAAATATAATTAGCGATATTGAATTGGCATTTGAAGATAATCGCCTAGCTATGCGCCTATTTGGTGAATTTGATCAAAATTTGGCAATGATTGAACAGCGTTTTAATATTAGAGCGAACCCACGAGGCAATCATATTATTCTTAAGGGAGAGAGCGCAAAAATCTCGCAAGCACAACGAGTGTTAGCTAGTCTTTATGCTCAACTTGAAGAAGGCAATGATATTGCCAGCGCTGATATTGATGCCATGATAAGAATGGTCGAGCAGACAGATAGCCAGCTATCCTTGCCAAATATTGCTAAAAAATCTCATATTAAAATGTCTCGCATCAGCACCCGCAAAGCAATTATTATTGCTCGCTCCCCTGCACAAGATGCCTATATGCGTGCCTTAAAGCAAAATGATGTGATTTTTGGCGTTGGCCCTGCCGGAACGGGCAAAACCTATCTTGCAGTTGCCTGCGCTATTTCTATGCTGGAGCGTGATGAGGTAAGTCGAATTATCCTCTCTCGCCCTGCGGTTGAAGCAGGTGAAAGACTTGGTTTTTTACCCGGAGATATGAAGGAAAAAGTCGATCCATATCTTCGCCCGCTTTATGATGCGCTTTTTGATATGATGCAGCCTGAAAAAGTTGAGCGCTATATTGAAAATGGCATAATAGAAATTGCTCCCTTAGCCTTTATGCGTGGGCGTACATTAGCAAATTCTGTAATTATTCTTGATGAGGCACAAAATACTACTTCTGTGCAAATGAAAATGTTTCTTACTCGTTTGGGCGAAAATTCAAAAATAATCATTGCAGGCGATCCATCGCAAATTGACCTCATGAAGGGGCAAAAATCAGGACTAATTGAAGCGATTGATCTATTAGCTGGGATTAAAAATATAAGCATAAAACGCTTTAGCGCAAAAGATATTGTGCGCCATGCATTAGTTGGCAAAATTGTTGAAGCCTATCAAAAAAATTCTAAACAGGATTAGAGCGCTGAATAATAATCTAACCATAGAAATAGATATAAATATTGATGATGATCGTTGGAACAATGATTTTAAGCCAAATATAGAGAAAACCATTTTTGTGGCGCTAAGTGAACTCAACGCACAAATTATCCAACCAATAGAAATATCTATTCTTTTGAGCAATGATAAAAAACAACAACAACTCAACCTTAAATGGCGCAATATAGATAAAACTACCAACGTGCTTTCATTCCCACAAATAGAACCATTTGCACCATTAAGCGGCCTATTGGGGGATATTTCCTTTGCTTACGAAACAATAATTAGTGAATGTGAACAATTAAATATTGAATTTGAGCAACATTTCACGCATTTATTGGTGCATGGTCTTTTGCACCTATTAGGTTATGATCATCAAAATGAAGAGAGCGCAAGAATTATGGAAGATAAAGAGATAAAAATCTTAAAAATTTTAGCAATAGGAAATCCATATAACAATGGAAAAATATAAATGAAACAAAATGATAAATCCGACAGCAATATTTCTTTTGGACAAAAAATAAAAAACATTGTCACGCCCAATTCGCAATCCCTGCGTGCTACCTTACTAAAAGCATTAAAAGACAAAACCAGCCAAAGTGAGAGTTTTTCTAACAATGAGCGCACTATGTTGCTTAATGTTTTACAGCTTTCAAATTCCCGAGTTGAAGATGTGATGGTGCCTCGTGCCGAAATAGAGGCTATTGAGGAAAGTGAAACTATTGCCTCAATGCTAGATTTATTTCGTAGCGCTGCCCATTCTCGCCTGCCCATATATGATGATAATTTAGATAATATAGTTGGCTTTATTCATATTAAAGACGTTGTGCAGCATCTTTTGGGAAACAAGAAAAATGGCACAACGAATGGCACAAAAAAAGTTAAACTGCTCACAGAATTATTAGATGAAAAAATTGGCTCTCAAGATTTAGTTC
Source organism: Devosiaceae bacterium (assembly GCA_021648585.1). GTDB lineage: Bacteria > Pseudomonadota > Alphaproteobacteria > Rhizobiales > Devosiaceae > S141-66. The sequence continues at coordinate 8,122 of JAKISM010000035.1, forward strand.
GCAAATTAATTTTTGTCCCCCCCTCAATGGCAGTTGCAGATCTTTTACAAAAAATGCAAGCCACAAGAATTCACATGGCAATGGTCATTGATGAATATGGCGGAACAGATGGCCTAGTTACCATTGAAGACCTTCTTGAAGTGGTTGTCGGCGATATTGAAGATGAGCATGATGATGAAGATGGCCCGCTAATTAAAAAAATAGATGAAAATAGTTTTATTGCTGATGCTAAAGTTGAATTAAGCGAAGTTGCTGAAATGATTGGCGCTGATTTTAACTTAAGCGATTATGTTGAAGATGCCGATAGTCTTGGTGGTTTAATTTTTGATCTGCTCGATAGAGTCCCAGTGAAGGGCGAAGTTATTACAAAGTTCAAAAATTTTGAATTTGAAATTCTTGAAGCCGACCCACGCAAAATAAAAAAGGTCTGTATCAGAAAAACCAAGCGCCCCACTCAAAAGCGCACACAAAAGGCTAATATTTCTAAATCATGAATAAAATAGCAGAACTATCTATGCTCTCTCATGGCTATAAGCGAGCTTTAATTTTACTTATAGCTGGGGCAATAGCTGGTCTTTCAGTGCCACCCCTATTCATTTTGCCTGCGCTTTTTATAGCTTTACCAATTTGGGTTTGGTGTCTTGATGGCGCAGAAAAACGAGCAGGCTGGCAAAGATTATTTGGCCCATCTTTTACCATTGGCTGGTTCTTTGGCTTAGGATATTTTTTAGTATCCTTACATTGGATAGGTGCGGCATTTTTTGTTGATGGTGGCTGGCTACTTGCCCTTATGCCATTTGCAATATTAGCTTTAGCTGGTTTTTTGGCACTATTTTGGGGATTTGCTTCACTTTTTGCGCATATTTTTTGGAGCAATAGCGCTTGGCGCATTCTTTCACTTACAGTTTTTCTTTCTATTTTTGAATTATTGCGCTCCTACTTATTTACTGGATTTCCATTTAATCTTGTCGGGTATTCCCTAACTCTAAACGATCAAATGTCACAAATAACGGCAATTATTGGTATTCAAGCAACTAGCTTTTTAGCTATTTTACTTGGCACAATGTTAGCACTTGTCTGGCCAAAAGATGAGCGCTCATTATTCTCTCGATTAATTCCAGCTTTTTTCATTATTATAATTTTAGGGGCGCAATTTTCCTATGGGCAATATCGCATAAATAATACAAAATTAATTGAGCGCACAGATATTAAATTACGCCTCGTGCAACCAGCAATAAATCAATCACAAAAATGGCAAGTAAATGCCCGTGATGAAATAATCGAGCGCTTAATAAGCCTCTCTAAAAGCAAGCTTAATCCAAATGATGCTGGGATTAATGGCGTAACTTATGTCATTTGGCCAGAAGCTGCTATTCCATTTTATCTATCTGATTTTCCAAGCTATCTAGCGCAATTTGCTATTATGCTACCACTTGGCAAAACCCTAATAACTGGCGCGCCAAGAAAGCAATTTGAACAGAGCAAACAGTTTGGACAAGATGGGCAAGATAAATCTTATAATTCAATCCTAATGATAAATTCATCAGGTGAAATAATTTCTTCTTATGATAAAACTCACCTCGTGCCCTTAGCAGAATATTTGCCATTTAAGGATTTTTTTGAAAAAATTGGCATTAAGCAATTTGTACCGGGCAATGAGGGTTGGGAAGCTGGAAAACTAAGAAAATTAATGCGAGCCCCCGGAGCTCCATCTTTTTTACCGCTTATTTGTTATGAAGCGATATTCTCTGCGCAATTAGGCGAGGAAATTGATGATGCTGATTTTATCTTAAACCTAACAAATGATGGCTGGTTTGATGGCTCGATTGGAGCAAAGCAGCATTTTGCCCATGCAAGAATACGAGCAATAGAAGAGGGCAAATCATTGGTGCGTGTTGCAAATACTGGCATTACAGCACTAGTTGATCCTTTGGGGCAAGTAGTTGCCTCATTAAAGCAAGGTGAGCAAAATGTCTTAGACGTAGTACCGCTTCGTCCCTTAGAAAAAACTATCTTTGCCCAATATAAAAACCAGCCATATTTTATATTTCTTGGCTTCTTGCTAATTATTTTACTGGCGCAAAAGATACTATTTAGAAATAAAAATTATTAATATAAAGGTTTCCTTATATCCTTTTGACGATAATGAATTCTTACGCTACAAGGGTGCAACATTAAACCCATTGATGGGCATTATTAATAAAGGATATTATCTTGAGACCTATACATTATTTTACATCCGAATCAGTTTCAGAAGGTCACCCAGATAAGGTTTGTGATAGAATTTCTGATGAAATTGTTGATATGATTTATAAGGAAGCCAAAAAAACTGGCACCGATGCTTCTCATATTCGTGTTGCTTGTGAGACCTTAACAACAACAAATCGGGTGGTTATTGCTGGTGAAGTTCGTGTGCCGCAAACTCTGATTAAAAAGAACAAGCAGGGCAAAGATATAATCAACCCCTCTAAATTCAAGTCCGCAGCCCGCCGTGCCATTAAAGATATTGGTTATGAGCAGGACGGATTTCATTGGCGTAATGTAAAAATTGATGTCCTATTACATTTCCAATCTTCTGATATTGGCCAAGGCGTTGATAATGCCGCCGACAAGCAGGGCGAAGAGGGCGCAGGTGATCAGGGTATTATGTTTGGTTATGCTTGCAATGACACACCAACTCTAATGCCAGCACCGCTCTATTATTCTCATAAAATTTTAGAACTTCTAGCAAAAGCCCGTAAAAATAATATTGGCGAAGCTGGTAAATTAGGCCCCGATGCAAAATCACAAATCACCGTTAAATATGAGAACGACAAACCAAAAGAAGTAACGCAAATTGTACTTTCAACCCAGCATTTAGATGCAAGTTGGGATAGCAATAAAGTTCGTCAAGTAGTTGAGCCTTATATAAGAGAAGCACTTGAGGGATTACCTATTGCAAAAAATTGCGTTTGGCACGTAAACCCAACTGGTAAATTTGTAATTGGTGGGCCAGATGGTGATGCTGGACTTACTGGTCGCAAAATTATTGTAGATACTTATGGCGGAGCAGCACCGCATGGTGGCGGTGCTTTTTCTGGCAAAGATACCACTAAAGTTGATAGATCAGCTGCCTATGCTGCTCGTTATTTAGCCAAAAATATTGTTGCCGCCAAACTTGCAGGCCGTGTTACAATTCAGCTCTCATACGCTATTGGCGTTGCACAACCCCTATCAATTTTTGTTGATAGCGATGGCACTGGAAAGTATGATGATGAGCTTTTAGAAAAAATCATTTATGACGTGATGGATCTTTCGCCAACAGGTATTCGTGCGCATCTCCAACTTAATAAACCCATCTATGCAAAAACTGCAGCCTATGGTCATTTTGGTCGCAAAGCTGGGCGTGATGGCTCGTTCTCTTGGGAAAAGCTTGATCTGGTAAAACCGCTAAAGGCAGCATTAAAAAACTATGCTTAAAAGCGGGCAAGCCCCAAAAGAGTTTCAAGAACCAAGAGCATTTTTTGGCCGCAAATCGGGCAAGAGAATGCTTAGGGGACAACAAGAGCTTTTTGATGAATTATTGCCAAATCTAGAAATAAATTTGGCAAATAATAATGTTGATATCAAAGAAATATTTCCTAACAGAGAAAAAATAATTCTTGAAATTGGCTATGGTGGCGGCGAGCATCTAGCACGAAAAGCCATAGAAAATCCTGAAATTGGCTTTATTGGTTGTGAAGTATTTACGGGTGGCATCGGTAAATTATTGCAGCAAATAAAGACGCATAATATTAAAAATATTCGCCTATTTAGCGATGACGCAATAAAACTATTAAACGCTATGGATAAAAAATCTATAGATGAAATTTACTTGCTCTATCCAGATCCTTGGCCAAAGAAAAAACACAATAAACGCCGCTTTGTTTCAAAAATGACACTTGATGAAATGGCAAAGGCTCTTAAACCTAAAGGACTATTTCATTTTGCTACTGACATAGAAGATTATGCAAACTGGACTTTAGCGCATATTTTACGACACAAAGATTTTACCCATAATCTTAATAAACCACTGTTCTGGCATAAACCTTTTATCGGCTGGCAAGCAACTCGCTATGAAAAAAAAGCCAAAAAAGAAGGGCGAGATAAAAGTTTTTATTTCACTTTCGAAAAGCACCTGCTTTAAGACATTAAGCATTTGTCTTTACATGCTAAGACATACAGAATTGCCCACGCACCAGCTATAATTCAAAGCACATATCGTTTATTATAGACAAAAATCAAAAATTTATTTTAAGTGCTTAACTTTAAGTTTTTCTAACATTACAAAAATTTCATCTAAATTACCAAGAGTTAATTAGACTATTTTACCCGCATATTCCATTATTGGATGTAACAAATATTAACTAAATAGCAATTTGCTTAGAAAATATAAAGGCATATATCATGAAAACTAAAATTATTAGCGCAATTATTATCAGCTCACTATTAGCAACAAACCCAATCAGTGCTTTGGCAGCTGGCAGTGGTATTCCAGGACAAAATTTTATAAATAGTTGGGATGAAAATGAAGATGGCAAAGTGACACTTACAGAAATACAAGAAAAACGCAGCAATATTTTTCTTTCATTTGATAGCGATGACAATGGCATTTTAGATGCTGAAGAATATGTATATTTTGATGAAGCACGTGCCAATGATATGGCAGATAAAAACATTAACCAAAGCAATAAAAAAGCTGGCAGCCCTATGACGCTAGAGGTAAACGATCTTGATGGCGACGGACAAGTTTCGCGTGAAGAATTTTTAGAAAATGCCAAAAGTTTTTTTGAACAAAAAGATACGAATGAAGATGGCGCAATCACAACTGATGATTTTGGCAACAGCTATAACTAACCATTAGGGTTATAGTCTAAACTATTGAAGCCCGCCGATGGTGGGCTTCATAAACTACTAACCCGCCAAAATCACTCTTTTAGGCTTAAACTGCCCTTTTTCAACATAACCAATGGCCACTGCTTGCCCCTTATGGCTAACCCACGCCTCATTAAGCTTTATTGGTGCATTTGCGCCTGTTAAAAGCACGCTATTACCAAGCCTAATGCTAGCAACTTGGCGTACGTCTATTTTTATTTCAGGTAAAGAGCTTAAACCATATGCCACAGGTTTTAACATTGCTTCTCTTTGCTCTAATGTAGCGTTTTCAAATTGCTCTAAATCTATTGCGCTTTCATCGCTAAAATGACCAACGCTAACACGATGTAGCGCCCCAACATGCCCTTTTGTGCCAAGTTCATTGGCTAAATCTCGTGCTAATGCCCTTATATAAGTTCCCTTAGCACAAATAACTTCAAAGCTAGATTGCTCCTTACCATGCTCAAGCAAAGCAAAAGTTTCAACCTCTATTTCACGTGGTTCCATTACTATTTTTTCGCCAGCTCTTGCTAAATCATAGGCTCGCTCGCCCTTGATTTTAATGGCTGAAAAAATTGGCGGCACTTGTATTATTTTACCAGTAAATTTTGGCAAAATAGCTAAAACTTGTTGTTCTGTCGGGCGAATATTTGAACTTGCAATTATCTCGCCCTCTTTATCATCAGTGCTAGTTGCCTGCCCCCAAATAAGCGTGAAATGATAAGTCTTAGTGCTATTTTGAATATAGGGAATTGTCTTGGTTGCCTCGCCATAAGCAATAGGCAAAATTCCTGTAGCCAGCGGATCAAGCGTTCCAGCATGGCCTGCCTTTTTTGCCTCTAATAGCCAGCGCAATTTTCCAACCGCTTCGGTTGAACCCATATCATATGGCTTATTAAACACTAACCAGCCCGAGATATTGCGCTTTACTCTCTTAGTCTGAGGTTTCTTCATCACTTCTTGCATCATCGCTTCTTGCGTCATCACTCACACCATCACTTGCTTTTATATCCCGCAACACTTTTTCTGAGCGTAATAAATTATCAATTCTAGTTGCCTCATCAAAAGTATCATCAACAAAAAATCGAATATCGGGCGCATATTTAAGATTTAACTTTGGGGTAACAAACCCACGAATAAATTTCTTATGCTTATTTAGCGCTATGGTAATATTATCAGCATTTAATCCGCCAAGTGGGGCAACGTAAGCATTGGCTAATTTTAGATCAGGCGACATACGCACTTCAGGAATAGTAATCACTGTGCTTTCAATTAAAGGATCAATAATTTCACCACGTGTTAGCATATCAGCTAGCGCATGACGCACTAATTCGCCAACTCGTAACATACGCTGTGATGGAGGTTTATTCATTTTTTGACCTCTTACAGGCTACGTTCGATCTGCTCAACACGGAAACATTCAATAACATCTCCCACTCGCATATCCTCGTACTTTAAGAAAGCCATGCCGCACTCTTGACCAGATTGCACTTCTTTAACCTCGTCTTTGAAGCGTTTAAGGGTTGAAAGTTCCCCTTCATGAATAACCACATCATCACGCAACAAACGAACCCCAGAACCACGCTCAACAATACCCTCTGTAACACGACAACCAGCAATTTTACCTACCTTGGTAATATTAAACACTTCAAGAATTTCAGCGTAACCAATAAATGTTTCACGGCGCTCAGGAGCAAGCAGTCCAGACATTGCTTTTTTAACATCATCAACCAAATCATAAATGATATTATAATAACGAATTTCTATGCCTTCACGATTTGCAGCTTCAAGTGCCTGCTTGTTAGCACGCACATTAAAACCAATAATAATAGCATTTGAAGCTTGCGCTAGAGTTATATCGCTTTCGGTAATGCCACCAACTCCAGCCATTAGGATTTGCGCTGAAACTTCATCATTGCCAAGCTTTTCAAGCGCAGAATTAATTGCTTCAACTGAGCCTTGCACATCGCCCTTGATAATTAGTGGGAAACGAGAAAGATTTGCGCTTTTAAGCTGATCCATCATTTGCTCAAGAGATGTTACCCCCCCAACTGCTGATTTTTCACGAATTGCACGTTTGCGATATTCAGTAATTTCACGTGCCTTTGCTTCATTTTCAACAACTGCAAAACGATCTCCAGCATTTGGAACACCAGCAAAGCCAAGAATTTCAACCGGCGTTGAAGGGCCCGCTTGTTTAACTTGCTCGCCCTTATCATTAATAAGCGCCCGCACTCGTGCCCATTGTGATCCAGCAACAGCCACATCGCCAACTTTTAATTCACCACGTTGAATAAGCGTAGTTGCAACAGCACCACGACCCTTATCAAGTTTTGCTTCAATGACAATCCCTTGTGCTTTGCCTGTTGGGTTGGCTTTAAGATCAAGCAATTCAGCTTGCAATAAGATAGTTTCTAATAATTTATCTAAATTTGTGTGTTTAAGCGCTGAAACTTCAACATCCAAAACTTCACCGCCCATAGATTCAACAAAAATCTCATGCTGCAATAATTCATTGCGCACCTTATTAACATCGGCACTTGGCTTATCGATTTTATTTATCGCAACAATTATAGGAACATCAGCAGCTTTAGCATGTTTAATTGATTCAATAGTTTGCGGCATCACACTATCATCAGCTGCAACAACCAAAATAGCAATATCGGTAGCCTGCGCACCACGTGCCCGCATAGCAGTAAATGCTTCGTGCCCTGGTGTATCAAGGAACGTTATTTTATGACCATTTTTATCAACTTGATATGCACCAATATGTTGGGTAATACCACCAGCTTCACCAGAAACAACATTTGCTTCTCTTATCGCATCAAGCAATGAGGTTTTACCGTGATCAACGTGACCCATAATAGTAACAACTGGAGATCTAGGTCGTAAATCTTCTTCTTTGCCTTGATCTATATCTTCAAATACACCCTCTTCAACATCGCTTTCTGCAACCCGCTTAACCGTGTGCCCAAGTTCTGTTGTAATAAGTTCTGCCGTATCCGCATCCAAAATATCGTTAATAGTTGCCATTTGCCCCTGCTGCATCAAAAGCTTGATAACATCAACCGAGCGTTCCGACATACGATTTGCTAATTCTTGAACCGAAATAGCCTCTGGAATAATAACTTCCCGCATAACTTTTGCTTGCGGAGTAGAAATTTTATTTTTTTGTTTCTCACGGCGACGACGCATAGCAGCAAGTGACGGACCTCGATCCCTATCACCACTATCACTAAGCGCTGAAGTAACTGTAAGACGAGAGCGAGAGTTCGATCCTAACTGATTTCTTTTTGAAGGA
>JAKISM010000036.1 GCA_021648585.1 Devosiaceae bacterium
TCTTACATGAGATAGATTTAGAACTAGGCGGTAATTTCATGGGAGTTTCAGATTTTAGCGAGGTAGATCGTCGTCAAATAATTCGCAGGAATTTAATCGAGGAATCAATTGCATCGTCTAGGTTAGAGGGAGCAAATACCTCACGTGAAGTAGCAAAAAAAATGCTCAACGAAGGAAGAGAGCCAAAAAATAAAGACGAACAAATGATCGTAAACAATCACAAGACAATGCAGCGTATAGAAGAGGAACTCAGATATGAACCACTATCTATTGAACTCCTAAAAGACATACACAAGCAGGTAACAAAAGACACATTACAAGATGCCTCTCTTGAGGGTGAGTTGCGTGAAACGTTTGATGAAAAAGGCAATCGTTTGAAAATAATGCCATGGGATGAAACGACTGTTACCTATGTTGCCCCCGATCGTGAGTTTGTTGAGCAGGAGCTTCCTAAGCTAATTCAATTTGCTAATGATCAAGATGATACTATATTCATTCACCCACTAACAAAAGCAATAATGTTACACTTTTGGGTCGGATTATTACATCCATTTGAAGACGGCAATGGGCGCTTGGCTCGTATCATATTTTATTGGTACATACTTAGAAAGGGATATTGGGCTTTTTCTTACCTATCATTATCTGAGCGAATTATTAAATCCCCAAAACAATATGCCATGTCATATATTTATTCTGAACAAGATGGGCATGACCTTAATTATTTTATCCATTATAATATGGCGAAACTTAAACTAGCACGTCAGCATTTTCAAAAAATTCTGAGAGAAAAAATATTACAAAATAAACAGGCTCTTGCTATTATTCGTAGAGGCTTTAACTTCAACTCACGACAATTAAAACTGTTACAATATCTAGCGAAAGACGAACAACGATACACAAGCACTAAATCATATCATTCAATAAATAGTGAAATCGGATATGTTACCGCTATATCAGATCTAAAGAAACTTGTATCTGAGGGGTTCTTGGAAAAGGTAAAAAATGGCAGAAACGTATTCTATTATCCTACACAAAAAATTCATTCAATTATAAAATGATATAGAAATAAATGTTGAGTGGACTGCCACTCGAGCCGCAATGCAAGAGAGAGAGTAAAACTTAACGCCACCACAGCGAGCTTCAACGCAAGCCGCGGCTCGTGCCGCGCCCCATCGGAGCATGAGCATAGCCTAGCGGTGTAAGCGTGAACAAAGCGAATTAGCGTGAGATATATTAATGGTGCAGGCGGCGAGAGTCGAACTCGCACGAGGTTACCCTCTCAGGATTTTAAGTCCTGTGTGTCTACCATTCCACCACGCCTGCATTTATAAAAATCAATCTATCACCTGATATTGGTTCTGCATAGGTTACGTCAAGATCCCAAGGGAAATAAATCCAAGTATCTTGTGAAACTTCTGTAATAAATGTGTCAACCATGTCATTTCCAAGCGGTTTTGCATAAACTGTTGCAAAATGAGCGTTTGGTAATATCTCACGAACAATACGTGCGGTTGCTCCTGTATCCACCAAATCATCAATGATTAGCACTTTTCCTTTTTTATCTAATTCTAAAACATCGCTTGAAATATGTTTAAGTATTTCAATCTTGCCCTGATCCTTATGAGCATAAGATTTTACCGCAACACAATCCACAATACGGATATTAAGTTCACGTGCCACAATAGCTGCTGGGACTAATCCACCACGTGCAATAGCTACTATTGCGTCAAATGATCCAACATTTGTTAGCCGCCAAGCCAGCGCCCGTGAATCACGGTGGAACTGATCCCAACTAACGGGAAAGGACTTGTTTGACGGGTTCATTTATTAAATCCTACTTGGCAAAATAATATTATTTTCAACATGTAATTCATCAACCATGCTTTGCACTAGCTTTGTAGATTTTTCAAGCGCAATTTTATCATTTGAACGTAATATTATGCTAGAAAACTTCCCCATCTGTGGATAAGAGCCAATTTTTACATTTTCAAAGGCTTTTTGAATTTTTTCTAGCCCTAAAGCAATTTTACTTTCCCCAACTCCAACCATGATTTTATTTGATAGGATTCTCTCTCCCTGCACTAATAAAGGAGCAATGTTTTTTAGCATATCTTGCATAATAATTGGCACGCCAGCCATCGCATAGACATTTTCAATGATAAATCCGGGTGCGCCAGTAACATTGTTCTTTATTAATGTTGCCCCCTTTGGAATTCTGGCCATACGCAAGCGTCCCTCGCTAAGCTGCTTGTCGCCATTATGATTTAGCAACATTGCTTTAGCATCGGCGTTTATTTCTAGTTCAACATTAAATGCCTTTGCAATAGCATCTGCTGTTATATCATCATGGGTTGGGCCAATTCCGCCAGTGCTAAAAACATAATCATAATTTTTGCGCAATTCATTAATTGTAATAATGATGTTCTCTAATTCATCAGCAGCAATTCTTACCTCTTTAAGATCAATGCCAATATTTGTGCAAAATAACGCTATGGTGTGAATATTTTCATCTCTTGTTTGCCCGCTTAATATTTCATCACCAATAATTAATAATGCTGCATTTTTGCGTGGCTTTAAGTTTTGATGGCTCATGCTATATAACAATCTTGATTTATTTTGAAAATAGGAGTTATTTCGAAATTACTTGCTAATTTATATTATGCAAGAAAAATGTATTTTTCAATTTTCTAATTTACAAATATGCTTGCTTAATGTCTTTATTCTCATAGGAGTTTTTATGATAACTTATATTGATGCAAAAAATAGCAAACGCAAGGTTGCAGGGATAATTCCTTTGCATGATGAGGTTGGTTTTGCTGGTATGCGTAAAGCTGGGCAATTATGCGCTAGGGCGCTTGATCTATTATATGAAGAGGTGCGCCCTGGAATTACAACTTTGGAGCTAGATAGAATTGCTTTTGAGTTTGCTCATGATCATGGAGCAGTGCCAGCAACTATGTTTTATCGTGGTTATAGACATTCTATTTGCACATCAGTCAATCATGTTGTTTGTCATGGTATCCCCTCTGAAAAGCCTCTTAGAGAAGGTGATATTGTAAATATTGATATTACTTTAGTTGTTGATGGCTGGCATGGCGATAGCTCTCGCATGTATCCAGTTGGTGAAATTTCACGAAAAGCTGAACGTCTTATCGAGATGACATATGAGGGGCTTGAGGTTGGTATTAAAGTAGCAAAGCCCGGAAATACAACAGGGGATATTGGTGCTGCTATTCAAACTTATGTTGAAAAACAACGAGCCTCTGTCGTTCGAGATTTTGTTGGGCATGGGTTGGGGCAACGCTTTCATGATGAGCCAAATATTATGCATTTTGGTACACCCGGTACAGGTGTTGAGTTAAAAGAGGGAATGATTTTTACCATTGAGCCTATGGTGAATTTGGGTCGTGAACATGTTAAAATCCTTAGCGATGGTTGGACAGCGGTAACTAGAGATAGAACTCTCTCAGCACAATGTGAACATTCATTAGGCATAACAAAAACTGGATGCGAAATATTTACAACTTCACCGCTTGGCTTGTTTAACCCAACTGCAGTTAGATAGATGAGCGAAAAACCTGACAATAATAAAAAGCATTATCATGGCCATCGCGAAAGGTTGCGCCAAAGGTTTGCAAAAAATGGCTCAAGCAGTTTGCAAGATTATGAATTGCTTGAGCTTATTTTATTTAGGCTTTTGCCTCGTCGTGATACCAAGCCAATAGCCAAAGCAATGATTGAGCGGTTTGGTAATTTTCCAGAAGCAATTAGCGCCCCCTCCCATCTATTAGAAGAAATTGATGGTTTAGGAAAAACAGCAATTATTGATCTGAAAGTAATTTTGGCGGCAACTCAACGTTTTAGTAAAGAAAGCATTTTGGATAGGCCAATACTTGGCTCTTGGGGCGAATTAATAAATTATTGTAATACGCAAATGGCTTATGAAACCAAAGAGCAGTTTCGCATTTTATTTCTTGATAAGAAAAATTTTCTAATAGCTGATGAGGTGCAACAGATTGGGACAGTTGATCATACTCCTGTTTATCCACGAGAAGTTATTAAGCGCTCGCTTGAGCTTTCAGCGACGGCATTAATTTTGGTGCATAATCACCCATCGGGCGATCCAACTCCTTCAAAAGCTGATATTAAAATGACTAAAGAGATAGATAATATTGCTAAGCCGCTAGGTATTACTGTTCATGATCATATAATTATTGGTCGTTCGGGACATTCATCTTTACGGGGTTTGAAACTAATTTAGTATTATCCCACAAATTTATATAGAGAAGGATGCTTCATTTCATTCAGCATGACATTTGTGTGTCATTTTAGCTCTCAATGTCACCTTGAGCGTAGCCGAAAGGTCTTAGACACAAAGAAAGATGCTTCGGCTCCGCTCAGCATGACATTTGGTGTGTCATTCTGAACGCAGTGAAGAATCTTAAGCGACAACGAGAGAGTGTGCGTAACATCTGAACCCTATAAAATTATTTAGCTCGCAACATGCGCATTTTTTTTCGTAATTTCTTCAAGAGGCCAGCTAATTTTTTTGAGTTTTTTATATGAAAGCGTAGTGTTTTTTTCATTCTATGCAAATGCGCAATGATAAATCCAAAAGGGCTTAGGGGAATATAAAAATGACGCAATGGGGTAAGCGAATTACACCAATGGCGCTTTTCATCTGTTAGCCCTGCGCCCATATCATAGACACGAGTTCCAGCATCAAAAATTGTTTGCATGACACGTAAAAGATTTTGCTTTCCGGGCGCTGCTATTTGTACCTTTATTTTGGTACTCATTGATGAAATTAAGCAAAACATATGCTCCTGATGCACGATATTATAACGTATTGCGATAATTTCATCATTTAAGCGCAAAACATGTAAAACCACTTTCATTGCACCATTTTTTTTAGTAATTTCGTGATAGAATTTGCGTTGCTCTTCTGTAAATGGGTTTTTAATACCCATAATCTTAAAGCGTTGTGCTCGTTGCTCAAACATAAGCGAAATAATATTATCAATATTCTTGTTATCAGCGCCAATTTCTTCAAAACTAACATCACCAAGCGCATTTAGCTTTGCACTATGTTGTTTGTCATGTTTGCGCCTTGAACGGGTTCTTTGTTCAATATTGCATTGCTCCCAATTCTCAAATTCTGAACGATAGAGCATATCTGCTGGCGCAGACATTCCTAATTGAGAATATAGAGCATCATCTGGCACATAAGGGATATATATAAGGTCGAAAACCTTGAAAGACTTAATCAAAGCCTGCCAAAGAGATTTTTGCTCCTGCTCGCTAAATTTTGCCATTGCTTTCGCATTTACAAGCGGCGCTTCAACCCCAACTTGAGATTTTGTAAAAGGCATTAATGTTTTAACACCCATCATTTTTGTAGCCTCAAGTGCTGTAATTATTATAGGTACATTATCAATTTTGAGCACGCTAAAATATTGATCCTCTGGGTTGATATCTAAAATATCTAGCCAAACCTTAATAAAATCAAAATTTTGCCCCGGAGACTGAACACCCAAATTTTCAACAAAGCGCCATTCTGTCTCAATATCATCAATTACATTTGTTGTGGTAATTGAGATATTTAAGCCAGCATCCTTGCTCTCTTTAAGAGATGTTTTTTTAATTTCCTTGTCCATAGGCCATCGCTATATTATTGCTCAAATCATTTGAAGCCACTATTCACTAGTAATATGAAAGAGTAGTTGATATTTAAGAAAAACATTAGCCAATTAGACCAAGTGCTGGAAAGGTTTCTAACAACCACCAAGAAAAACGAGTGAATTGCCCTGTCATAAATGCTAACCCAGTTAGCACCAATAAAGCGCCCATGAATTTTTCAATAGTGCCAAGATGTTTCTTAAAACCTTCAAAAAAGCTGGTAAATGGGCCAATAGCCAAACCTGCTAAAAGAAATGGCACGCCAAGCCCTGCTGAATAAATAGCTAATAATTTAGCACCCTCTGCCGCTGAATCTTGCACGGCGGCAACCGAAAGAATGGCGGCAAGCACTGGCCCAATACATGGTGTCCAGCCAATGGCAAAAGCTACCCCCAACCCAAAACCACCAAGCGGGCCACTAACTACGCTTGGCCCATGATGGCGTATTTGCATATTGAGAAAGCCAAGTTTGAATATGCCTAAAAAGTGCAACCCCATCGCAATGATAAGCAATCCAGCTATTGGGGTTAAATAAGGCATTATTTGCCTAAATGCCTGCCCAAAGGCGGTTGCCGTTGCGCCAAGCGTGATAAATATAACAGAAAAGCCCATTATAAAGAATAATGATGTGAAAACTGTGCGCCGCCAAAGAATGCCAGATTTAACACCATCTTCTTGTAATTGCTCAAAAGATGCGCCACTCATATAAGTTAAATAGGGTGGCACAAGCGGCAAAACGCATGGGCTAAGGAAGCTTAAAATTCCTGCTATAAATATAATTGGAAATGTTAATTCGCTCATATTTTTTGCCTTTCACTAAACCTTTTAACGCCTTAGAAATTTGAAGCAATAGCTCTGTTTAATTATCAAACAAAAGTGATTGGCTTATTGCTTCATATTTTTGCTCATGCTAATGCGCATTTGAAAAGAATCAGTGATAACAAGTGAGCTTCATATTATGATAAAACGATATTCTCGCCCTGAAATGGTTGCCATTTGGTCAGCGCAAACAAAATTTAAGATTTGGTTTGAAATTGAAGCACATGCCGCAACAAAACAGGCAGAGCAGGGAGTTATCCCAAAAGATGCCGCTAAAATCATCTGGGAAAAGGGTGAGAATGCTCAATTTAACGTTGAACGCATTGATGAGATCGAACGTGAAGTAAAACATGATGTCATTGCTTTTTTGACGCATCTTTCTGAAATAGTGGGTGAGGAGGCTCGTTTTGTACATCAGGGCATGACTTCATCTGATGTTTTGGATACAACTCTTTCAGTGCAATTAAATCGTGCTAGTGATATTTTATTGGCAGATATTGATGCTTTACTTGCTGCGCTAAAAAAACGTGCCTTTGAGCATAAAAACACCATCACTATTGGCCGCTCACACGCTATTCATGCCGAGCCAACCACTTTTGGCATAAAATTGGCGCAGGCATACGCTGAAATGCAGCGCAATCGTGAAAGATTAGTTGCAGCGCAAAAAGATATTGCTACTTGCGCTATTTCTGGCGCTATTGGCACTTTTGCCAATATTGACCCTGAAGTTGAAAAATATGTTGCAGATCAACTTGGCCTAAGCGTTGAGCCAGTTTCAACGCAAGTTATTCCACGCGATAGGCACGCAATGTTTTTTGCTACCCTTGGGGTAATTGCTTCTTCCATTGAACGTATAGCGGTTGAAATTCGCCATTTGCAACGTACCGAAGTGCTTGAAGTTGAAGAATATTTTTCTAAAGGGCAAAAAGGCAGTTCCGCCATGCCGCATAAGCGCAACCCGATATTAACTGAAAACCTTACAGGGTTGGCTCGTTTAGTGCGGGGCATGGTAATTCCTGCAATGGAAAATGTAGCCCTTTGGCATGAGCGTGATATTTCTCATTCCTCAGTTGAGCGCATGATTGCCCCAGATTCTACAATTACCCTAGATTTTGCCCTTGTCCGCCTAACAAACGTGATTGAAAACTTGCTGGTCTATCCTGATAATATGAAAGAAAATATGGATGAGTTGGGCGGATTGCACAATTCACAACGTGTTTTATTAGCGCTAACGCAAGCAGGGCTTTCTCGTGAGGCTAGCTATTCAGCAGTGCAACGAAATGCTATGCAGGTTTGGCAGACAAAAGGAAATCGTGAAGGCAGGTTTGCAGAACTGCTAAAAGCTGATGAGCAAGTAAGCAATGCACTTAGCAACGAGCAAATTGATGCTATGTTTGATGATGCCTATCATCTCAAACATGTTGATTTGATTTTTAGCCGAGTGTTTGAAGCTTAAGCTTCGCTTAGCACTTCTTGTTTGGCTTGCGCTAAAAATTCAGCCATTTTGGCACGAAGATCTTCTTCGCTTACACTTGCACCAGCGGCTGCAATATCAGCGCTAATTTTACGATAAACATCTTCATCGCCTGCTTCTTCAAAATCAGAAGCAATAACTTCAGACACATAAGCGTCAACATCTTTTTTTCCGATAAGTTCAGCAATCCAAATAGCTAGTTTTTTGTTGCGGCGAGCTTCTGCTTTAAATAGGAGTTGCGCATCGTGGGCAAATTTGGCTTCTTGTGCTTTTTCGCGATCATCAAATGTAGACATTTTTATTCCTCAAATTTAAGTTGTGCGCCCTTAATGGCATGTTCAGATATCACATAGGGTGTAAGCTTACTCAAATCAATATCAAACAGCTGTAAAAATGCTAACATTACTAATAATACTTGCAATAAATGAAAATTGGCGCAAAAAGCTTATATAATATCCATCGATTCTAATTTTAAGGCAAAATAATGAGCCGACGTCGTAAAATTTATGAAGGCAAAGCTAAAACTCTTTATGAAGGGCCAGAACCCGGAACGCTTGTGCAGCATTTCAAAGATGATGCAACAGCAGGAAATGGCGAAAAACACGAAATTATTGATGGTAAAGGGGTGCTGAATAATCGCATTTCAGAATATATTTTTCAAAATCTAAATGATTTAGGTATTCCAACCCATTTTATTCGACGCCTTAATATGCGTGAGCAGCTAATCAAAGAAGTTGAAATTATCCCAATAGAGATAATTGTGCGAAATATTGCCGCAGGCTCGCTTGCTAAACGTTTGGGTTTAGAGGTGGGGACAAAATTACCACGCTCAATAATTGAGTTTTGTTATAAAGATGATGAGCTTGGTGATCCACTAGTAGCAGAAGAGCATATTACGGCTTTTGGTTGGGCAAATCCTGCTGAACTTGACGATATTATGTCGCTTGCCGTTAGGGTAAATGATTATCTTTCGGGGCTTTTTATGGGTGTTGGGTTGCAATTAGTAGATTTTAAGATTGAATGTGGGCGTTTATTTGAAGGCGATATTATGCGCATTATTCTCGCCGATGAAATCTCTCCCGATTCGTGCCGTCTATGGGATGTAAAAACCAAGAATAAATTTGATAAAGACCTGTTCCGTGAAGGAAAAGGTGGGCTTATTGAGGCTTATCATGAAGTGGCGCAGCGTCTTGGGATTTTGTCAGAAACTGAAAATGCTTTGTCCACTGGGCCGAGGTTGGTTAAATAAGCGGGTAGTGTTTTTCTATGCCCCCACCCCAACCCTCCCCGCAAGGGGGAGGGAGAAGGAAGGAATAATAATGAAGGCAAGAGTAATTGTAACTCTTAAAAGTGGAGTGCTTGATCCACAAGGTAAAGCCATAAAGGGATCTCTTGAGGCGTTAAGTTTTGAGAATGTGAGTAAAGTCAGGCAAGGTAAGGTGTTTGATGTGGAATTAGATGAGAGCGATAAAGAGAAAGTAACCATGAGCGTTAAGCATATGTGCGAAAAGCTACTTGTCAATGAAGTGATTGAAAAATACACTATTCAGATTATAGACTAAATTATTAACAAACAAATTTACTCATTTAATATACTCGTGTTGGGACGCACTTATGCTCGTAAAGACTTCTCTTATTATCTTATTTTTTCTCTCAATAGCAGTGCTGGCATCAGCCTATTCTACTCTACCTGTTATTAGCTAAACCACCTTAGCATTTTTACATTATTTTGTCGGATCAAAATCATAAATCCAGCTAAGGCGTGAATAATGGTTCATGTTACCTTGTATTTTTACCATAGAATTTCTGGCGAAAGTAAAGGGGGGTGTCATGTGGAAAATCTTGCCATTGCTTTGGGATGTTTTTGCCACTCTGTTAACTCGCTCTTGGCGCTTGTTTTGGTAGATATTAAAAGCAGTTGCAGGATTTTGCTCGCTTGCTAATAGAGGAGCTAATATAACAGCATCTTCAATTCCCATAGCAGCGCCTTGCGCCTGAAATGGCAACATTGCGTGAGCGGCATCGCCAACAAGCCCAACAGATCCCTTATGCCAGTATGGTGTTTTAACAGCTGCTAATGGCCAATGCGTCCAGTTTTTTGTTAGGGAGCAAATTTTTGATAGGCGGGGATCATTTTTCATTGAGATCGGCAGGTTTGGAGTTTCACTAATTCCAAAACCAACTGACATGGTTTCTTTAGTAAAGAATGCCACATTGACTACATTGCGATGTTTTAATGGATATGCAACAGCGTGAAAGCCTGACCCCCACATTAAAGTTGTATTTTCAAGATTTATAACATCTTGCAAAAGATCAATATCAATTAATGTTCTCCATGCGACATATCCGCTATATTTAGCTTGCACACCATTTAAGTATTTTGTGCGAGTGATTGAACCAACCCCATCAGCGCCTATAAAGGCAAAACATGATAGTTCTTGTGTCTCGCCATCTACTTTTTTATATTTAACCGTTGGAGATTTATCGATATTTGATATTTCAAAATCTGTGATAGCAAACTCAACATCTATTAGCTTGTTTTTTTTACAAGCGGCATAAAGCGTTTCAACCATATCGGCTCGGTGCATCACGGTGTAAGGCACGCCAAAGCGCTTTCTTGCAGTTTTTCCTAATTCTAGGGTAACAAGAGGTTTGTTTTGCGTAAAAGAATAAATATCAACGCCTTCTGGCTCAAAACTAACTGGCTTTAGCGCTTTTTCTATGCCCAAAGCATTAAGCGCACGATGGGCATTTGGGCCAATTTGCAATCCTGCGCCAAATTCTTGAATTTGCTCATTGCGCTCAAGAACTAAGGTTTTGACACCGTATTTAGCTAGGGCGAGGGCACTAGTTAGCCCAGCAATTCCAGCGCCAGCAATTACAATGAATTTTTCTGTCATAATTTTTTCTTTGCTCTTGTTAAATAATCTATACTATTAGTTCACGAACATATTCATGCGGTCAATAGGAACTTAAAACTTGCCCCAATTTATCTCTGAAAATATAAAAATAGCTTATGAAGATTATGGAAAAGGTGAGCCAATTATTCTAATTCATGGTTTTGCATCAAATGCTAAGGTTAACTGGCTAGATACGGGATGGGTAGATATTTTGGTCAATGCTGGTTATCGAGTAATTACCATTGATAATAGAGGGCATGGGCAATCAGAAAAGCTTTATGATAGTAAATATTATCCAGCTAAAATAATGGCGCATGATACAATCAATTTGATTGATCATTTAGAGCTTTCTTCGGCTTTTTTGCTTGGCTATTCAATGGGCGCAAGGATTTCAGCCTTTGTTGCCATGCAAGCACCGCAAAAAGTTAGGGGTATTGTCTTTGGCGGTATGGGCATAAATCTTATTCGCGGGATGAGGGATAGTTCTGAAATTATTGCTGGTTTAAGAGCAGATAGTTTAGAAGAAATTGAACATAAAGCGGCAAGACAATTTCGTGTTTTTGCGCAACATACTAAGAGCGATCTTAAAGCATTGGCTTATTGTTTATCATCTTCTCGTGATCCAATAACCAAGGAAGATGTTGAAAAAATTGATATTCCTGCTTTAGTTGTTGTTGGAAGTGATGACACAATAGGGGGTTCGCCTAGTGATTTGGCGAATATTTTGCCGCAAGGTAAATCATTATTACTTGAAGGGGTTGATCACATGCGCTCAACTGGCGATAAGAGATTTAAGCAAGGCGTTATTGATTTTTTAGATGAAAACTCAATATAGTAATGCTAATAAGAGAAATAATTTCAATTGGAACAGTAAATGAGCCTTAAAGCAAAACAAAAAAAGCAAGTAAAAGAGCTAGATCCTATCTGGTCATCTATTAGGCAAGAAGCAGAAGAGATTGTCAAAAATGAACCAACGCTTGCTAGTTTTATCATTTCAAATATTTTAAATCATGATAGTTTTGAAAGCGCACTTAGCCATCGTCTTGCGCAACGTCTTGATCACTTAGATTTAAGTGCTGATCTTATTAGACAGACATTTAATGATATATTGGAGAAATTTAATAAGGCGGCTTATGCTGCTCGTGTTGATATTGTAGCAACAAAGGAGCGTGATCCAGCTTGCCATCGTTTAATTGAACCATTTCTATATTATAAAGGCTATCAGGCAATACAGACCCATAGAATTGCACATGAATTATATAAATTGGGGCGGATTGATATTGCTTATTATTTGCAAAGCCGTAGCTCGCAAACATTTCAAGTAGATATAAATCCAGCTGTAATAATGGGGCAGGGGATTATGCTTGATCATGGCACAGGTGTGGTGATTGGCGAAACTTCAGTGATTGGCGATAATGTGTCTATTTTGCAAGGTGTGACTTTAGGGGGCACTGGTAAGGTTGATGGTGATAGGCATCCAAAGGTTGGATCTGGTGTGTTGATCGGGGCTGGAGCTAAAATATTGGGAGATATTACTATCGGGGACTGTGCCCGAGTTGCCTCTGGCTCAGTGGTATTAAAAGATGTGCCAAGCAAAAAAACAGTTGCAGGTGTTCCAGCAAAAATTGTTGGTGAGGCTGGTTGTGCTTACCCTTCTCTTAGTATGGATCAGATGCTTAGTAAAATCATCAAGTAATTATAGAACTTTCAAGTAATTATAGAACTTTAAGGAATAGAATATTGGATAAAGCAGAATTAAATAAATTAAAATCATACCTACAAAAAACTTTTGGCAATGCTGAGCTAACAGTAAAAGCCCGCCCGCAAAAAACAGATTCTTGTGAGGTCTATAAGGGCGATGAATTTATTGGGGTAATCTATGTTGATGATGAAGACGAAGATCGCTCATTCATGTTCCAAATGGCAATTCTGGATATAGATTTAGAAGAGATATAGTATTAAATCCCTGCAATTTTATCTAACCAGTTTTGCGCTTCCATATCAAAATTTCTCCAGCCTAAAAGAGCTTCATATTCAAAACTATATGTAGCGCTAAGTTGTTCGCTGATTTGGACAGTTCGAATACATCTCATTGAGGTTTCTTTGACTATTTTATCCATGCATTTAGCTACAAAGGGATTGGCGCTAAAGGGATCATAAAAAACATTCTCCTCAATATTGCCAACCATTGTTTTAAGCGGTTTGCCAATTAGGCCTTTTGGGCTGTTTATTTGGTCAGGTAAAAACTGATGTAAATAGACATCATCTAATAATTTAGCACTTGGAATGTTTAATCTTTCAGGTGCTATAGTGACTTGAATTTCTATATTTGGGCTATTTTCAATTAGCGGCAAGATAAAAACCAATTCTGTATAATCTACAAATTCAGCTTGCCTCTCTTCATTATATTTGAACCATGTAGCTGGAATTAGCAACTTTTGGCCTGATATTATTTTTGTAATTAGAATTTCATTATCATTTAATGAGGGCGGTTTTGCTTCGCTTTGCTCAAGGCTATCAATATAATATGCCACAGCTATTCCTGAAAAAATCAGCACTAATGCAATAGCAAAAAGATTGAACATCAAGTCTTTTGGGTTTTTACTTTGTGACATAGCAAAATATCATTCTATAAAAGAGTTAACAGTTGCTTGGTTTTGTTAACCATGTTTGTCAACAGGTAATGACTATTTATAAGTCTATAACTATACTTAACAAAAGGTTAATAAAACAAATAATTACTGTAAGGGCTCAAAAACTTCAAAGCTCAATAGTACTTTAGGGTTAAGGAATATATTGATGTCAAACGATCTTGTTTTAGCATTGTTCATTATGGCTGTTGGTCTATCTGTTGCTGGTGTTGGGGCGCATCTTTATCAATTTATATTAAGAGCGCCTGCAATGTTAAGTTATACTGGCAAAACATATTTATCTTCACTTGGTAATTTATTCATTAGCTTTGTGTGTGGTCCATATATTATGTTAAATCTTGGTTTCAATAACCAAAAAGAGGAAGCTTTGCCAAAGCCTTTTATTTTGCTAGCAGCATTAATTTCTTTTGGTTGGGCTTTCATAACAGGCCTTATGTTTATGAACATATATCTAGCTTTTATTTACGCATAAAAAAGACCAGCCTCAGGGGAGGGGCTGGTCATATCAAACCTAATGGAGATCAGGGGTAAAAGGTTCGATATTTATCTTTTAGCAAATAGGTTTTCTCTTTGGTCGTAAAGATCAACCCATTGACCTGAATTTGCTTGGGATTGGCGTTTTAGATATTTATAGGGTGTTTCATTCCAAAGTTTTATTAAGGCAGCTTGATTATCCAGAACAAGATCGCCTCTATCAGTTCGTACCATTAGTACGGCATGACCTTCTCCGCTTTCTTGACGAAGTACGGCAATAAGTAATACTGATGCAGGCCAGCCAAGATTGATTAGAGCACGGCGTTTTTCAAGCACATATTCTTCACAATCGCCATATCCATTTGAATATGTCCAAAATTCTTCAACTCCATAAAGCTCTAAGTCAGTAACTGGAATAATTTCTTTATTATATTTAACATTAATGCCTACCAACTCCTGCCAAAGCGCTTGTGTTAATGTAATCGCTGATACGTTCTCTTTGTTTTTGCCGCACTCTTTTGGCCATATTTTACAAAATTCAGCATGTCCTATTGGAATAGATGTTTGAACATTGCCAGCTTTTGCAAAGGCTAGATTATTAAAATTTATGTTCAGGTTGGCAAATGCTAAATCTGTACTTGCTAATAACATAAGAAACATAAGTGATAATATTGCGAATAGTTTATTTTTATAAATTGTCATTTGTGTTCTCCCTGATTGGGGAACACGCTAGAGTTTAGTTATTTCGCTATTGAAAAAAATAATATGCAACTTTTATTCAAAGTTTATTTGCAATATTTAGGTTTTGTTAGGGAAAAATTTGAGGTAAAAAGACAAATGAGTAAATCTAGGCTTTGCTTAAAATGACAATAGCCCTTTTGCACCTTGAGTGTTGCCGACCTACTTTGCTCAATATGACAAAATTTAGTTATTAATTTTAAGGGGTTTAGTCTAAACGTAGGTTTTGTTGCACTATAGATAGCATTTCTTGTGTGCTCGAAAATTGCACACCAATTCCATTTTCAAAATGGCGAACCACTTTAGCTTGCATTCTACCAAGAGTAACTATTGAACCCATAGCTGGCCGTACAGAAAGCTCGATTGCAGCACCAGAAATTGAAATATCTAATAGTTTGCAATTATATTCGCGCCCATCATCAAGCACAATTTTGGAGTGACGAAAATCTGGCACAAATCGTCCAGAATCTCTTTCATCTTCTAAACCAAGTATATCTTTATTTGCTAGCCATGTAAGTTGAGCTGCAATCTTATCACGTTTTCGTGCAGATGCTAAGAAACCAACTATAAACCCACCCTCAAAAACACGGATGATTTTTCCATCAATTCGCCCAATATCATCTAAATATGCAACAATACGCATATCAAGCGTGCCGCTAACTGGCGCAATTATTCTAGCCTCACCCGGTGACATTTCAACTATTTGGCAAGGATATTCACTATAGTCCGCTAGCATATAACGCCCTAAAATAGAGAGTTTTACACTTTGAAAGCGATCTGGATCAGCGTTTAGTTCAGCTTGTGAATGTAATTGCAAAGAATTGTCTTGAAGTTCAAACATTAAATACACGCCATTAGATTTAGAATTAACAAATTATAGCTTTATTTAGGTTAACTATTAGTAATGCTTATGCGCTTTTTATGATTTTCCGCCATCAATTACACTTAGGTGCGAATAGCGACGGGCAAAATTACCATGAATCTTGGTAGGAATAGCTATTTTAGTAGGAATAACGATTGTTTGCTCATTCTTCTTGTTAGATATTTCATTTTTGAAATAAACATCAACTTCATTATTAATAATATTGCTAGATAAATCGCGCAAGGGCAGTTGGTTTGAAACATCATCTGGCCAAATCAACCTTAATCCAGTTATTCTTTGCTCAACTATTGGGTCTAGACCTAGCCAATAGGGGTTTTCAATAGCACTCATAGCGCCAAGAATACGTGAAGTCGTGTCGCCATTATGGCGAACAGGAAGTAGGATATTTTCAAAACTAACTCTCTTGCCACTTGCACTAATGCCATTAAAGCTTGTTAGGGCTACTGCATGATCCTCAGTTACTGCTCTGATAAGGGTTTTTAGCGCCTCACGATCTTTATGATGCCATAACTCGTTAAAAGAGCGCCCCTTTAATTCACGGCAATATGTTGTGCAAAGGTGTGATCCTGCTAAGCGGAACAAAAATTCATCTTCGTTTTCATCTGATTCTAGAATAAAAACATTTGCAAGCGATTTGCGAATTTTTGTTGGAT
>JAKISM010000037.1 GCA_021648585.1 Devosiaceae bacterium
GCGCCGTGCAGATATTGTTATCGCCGCAGTTGGACGAGCAAAAATGGTTAAGGGCGACTGGATTAAAAAAGGCGCAACGGTGATTGATGTAGGTATAAACCGCATAGACGCACCAGAAAAAGGAGAGGGCAAAACTCGCCTTGTTGGTGATGTTGATTTTGAGGAAGCGGTTAAAATCGCTGGTGCTATTACCCCAGTGCCGGGTGGCGTTGGGCCAATGACTATTGCGTGTTTGTTGGCGAACACTGTTACTACTGCTTGTTTGATAAATGGAATTTCACCGCCTAAGGATTTGACAGCATAATAACTATATAAAATTCTAAATTTTACATTAGGTAATAAATATTATATAACTCGTTATAAAGGATTAAATAAGTTTATTGAGCATGGGCGTACAATGAAAAAAACTCTACCTATTTCAGCTATGCTTCTGTTAATTTTTTCAACACCTGCTATCACTCAAACTATTGATAATAGTGATATTAAGCTCAATCAATCCCTTTCCATTTCTGCTGGCATTGTTGCTCATAATGATATTTATGCTAATTTGCTACCAGTAGTTTTTACTAGCTATGAAGATAATTTCACTATTTCCATAGGATATCAAAATTTTATATTTTCCCCAACTCCAGACTTAAGATTTGGATTTGAGGCTGGTCTATCTACTCGTTTTGGAGAAAAAGTAACTGGTGAAGTCTGGGCAGGTATTGTTGCCCGTTATGATGGCTTTTCAATAGGCGATGATTTAAGAATATCTCCATCTTTAACTTTTGGTGTGAGTGCAATTACTGATACTATTGGCAGAGAAACAGATCGAGAGGCTTATAGAAGTGGCCGTGCCGATCTGTTATTTTACCTTTCGCCTGAAATTGCATTTAGCTCAAAACAAAACCCAAATAGTGAATTTTTTTACAGGCTACACCATAGATCAGGTGCTTGGAGTACTTTGGGCAATATGTACGATACGTTTAATGCACAAACTATTGGCTATCGACGTTTTTTTTAGAAGTGTCTATTAATTAGGTATATAATTGAGGATCGGAGCAAGCCAGCGCTCAACCTCTGTTACACTCATATCTTTGCGCTTAGCATAATCGATCACTTGATCTTTTTCAATTTTTGCAACCCCAAAATAATGCGTATCAGGGTTTGCAAAATATATTCCTGAAACTGATGACCCCGGCCACATAGCAAAACTATCAGTTAATTCAACGCCAATAGATTTTTTTGCATCAAGTAACTTAAATAAAGTTGCCTTTTCGGTGTGATCTGGCTGGCTAGGATAACCGGGAGCTGGGCGAATACCTTGATAATTTTCAAGCAATAATTCCTCATCTGCAATATTTTCATCTTTTGCATAAGCCCAAAATTCTTTACGAACCCTTTGGTGCATACGCTCGGCAAAACTTTCAGCAAACCTATCGGCAAGCGCTTTAACCAAAATCGCACTGAAATCATCATTATTTTGTTCAAATTTTTTCGCTATTTCCTCTTCTTGCTCCCCAGCGGTTACAACAAATGCACCAATATAATCTTTTTTAGCGCTTTCAATCGGCGCTATAAAATCAGAAATACAAGTATTTACCTTGCCTGCACGCTTTTTTATTTGTTGGCGAAGTCCATGAAAAACAGCAAGCTCCTTGTCGCCATCATTTTCATAGAGCAAAATATCATCTTGCTTTGAATTTGCTTGCCAAAAGCCAATTACTGCTTTTGGTTTAAACCATTTCTCATCAATAATTTGCTTAAGCATTTTTTGTGCATCTTCAAATAATGCACGTGCCGCTTCGCCCTGCTTTTCGTCCTGCAAAATTTGCGGATAGCGCCCCTTCATTTCCCAAGTTTGAAAAAATGGTGTCCAATCTATGGTTTTAGCTAAATCAGCTAAATCCCATTCTTCAAAGACCTTTGTGCCTAAAAAAGACGGGGCAGTAGGGGTGTAATTATTCCAATCAAGTTTAAGGGCATTTTCTCTTGCTTCATTGAGTGAGATACGGCTTTTACGAGCCTGTTTTTCTTCGTGCTTCTTAGCAATATTTGCATAATCCTCACGAATAGAAGCAATATAATCTGGTTTTTGCTCTTTTGAGAGTAATTTTGACACTACCCCAACCGCACGAGAAGCATCGTCCACATGCACCACTTGCCCTTTAGAATATTTTGGGTGAATTTTCACAGCACTATGCACATCAGAGGTTGTTGCGCCGCCAATTAATAATGGAATTGTAAATCCAGCCCGCTCAAACTCATCTGCTACAGTGACCATTTCATCAAGCGAGGGGGTAATTAAACCACTCAAGCCAACAATATCAGCATTATGCTCCTTTGCCGCTTTTAATATATCGGCAGTTGGCACCATAACGCCAATATCAATCACCTTATAATTATTGCATTGCAAAACTACGCCAACAATATTTTTGCCAATATCATGCACATCGCCCTTAACGGTTGCCATAATAATTGTGCCAGCATCAGTTGCATAATCTTCACCTGCCGCCAGTTTTTCTGCGTCCATGAAGGGCATAAGATAGGCAACCGCTTGTTTCATCACCCGAGCCGATTTTACCACTTGCGGTAAAAACATTTTTCCATCACCAAACAAATCGCCAACCACATTCATACCAGACATTAGATGGCCTTCAATCACGTGGAGAGATTTTTCTGAATTTTGGCGAGCCTCTTCTGCATCTTCTTCAATAAATTCGGTGATGCCATTTACCAGCGCATGCTCGATTCGTTTTGTAACATCTAGATTACGCCATTCAAGATTATTCCTATCTTGTTGCTTTGCACCACCCTTAAAACGAGCCGCCGCTTCAAGTAATCTATCTGTTGCGTCAGGGCGGCGATTTAGCACCAAATCTTCGCATAAATCACGCAATTCTTTATCTATATTTTCATATACAATAAGTTGCGCCGCATTAACAATGCCCATATCCATACCAGCTTTAATGGCATGAAATAAAAACACCGAATGCATGGCCTCACGTACTAAATTATTGCCTCTAAAAGAAAATGATAGGTTAGAAACACCGCCCGATACATGGCAAAATGGCAAGTTCTGTCTTATCCAGCGAGTAGCTTCAATGAAATCAACGCCATAATTATTGTGTTCCTCAATGCCTGTGCCAACCGCAAAAACATTGGGATCAAAAATAATATCTTCAGGTGGAAAACCGACCTCTTTTGTTAAAATATCATAGGCATTTTTACATATTTCAATTTTGCGCTCAAAACTATCCGCTTGTCCCTTTTCATCAAACGCCATCACAACAACAGCCGCACCATAGCGATGTACCAATTTGGCTTGTTGAATAAAAGCTTCCTTGCCCTCTTTAAGCGAAATTGAATTAACGATTGATTTGCCCTGAACGCATTTAAGACCAGCCTCAATTACTTCCCATTTTGAACTATCAATCATAATAGGAACACGGGCAATATCAGGCTCGGCGGCAACAAGATTTAGATATTTAATCATAGCAGCTTTTGAATCAAGCAGACCTTCGTCCATATTTATATCAATAATTTGCGCCCCAGCTTCAACTTGATTGCGTGCGACATCTAACGCAGTTTCATAATCGCCTTCACTTATAAGTTTGCGAAACCTAGCTGATCCGGTAACGTTGGTGCGCTCACCAACATTTACGAATTTAATCTCTTTGCTAAGGGTAAAAGGCTCAAGCCCTGAAAGTCGTAATAATCTTTGCAAAATCATACTGCCTTTTCATACATTGGGGGGGTGCGAGGTTTTTTGCCTTTTACTGCACTAGCAATGGCACGAATATGATCTGGCGTTGTACCGCAACAACCGCCAACAATATTTATAAAACCAGCACTGGCAAATTCGCCTAATAATTCCCCAGTCATTGCTGGCTCTTGATCATATTCGCCAAATTCATTTGGCAGACCAGCATTTGGATATACACAGATTGGCGCATCAACAATTTTTGCTAATTCGCTAACATAAGGGCGCATTTCAGTTGCGCCAAGTCCGCAATTTAACCCGAATGAAAATGGTTTGACGTGTGAGAGCGAATTCCAAAACGCAACAGCGGTTTGACCTGATAAAACACGCCCAGACTTATCGCTAATCGTGCCAGAAATCATAACTGGCATGATTATATCAAGCTCTTGGCATATTTCATCAATAGCAAAAGCTGCCGCTTTTGCATTAAGTGTATCAAAAATAGTTTCAATGAGCAATAAATCAACACCACCCTTAATCAAGGCACGAACCTGCTCACCATAGGCTATTCTTAAATCATCAAAATTAACGGCACGAAATCCGGGATCATTTACATCAGGCGATATAGAGGCGGTGCGATTGGTTGGGCCTAATGCGCCTGCAACAAAACGAGGCTTGTTATCTTCTTGCTCGGCCAAATTAGCCGCTTCTCTTGCTAACAGCGCACCACGTTCATTTATTTCGCTAACATATTGCTCAAGCCCATAATCAGCTTGCGCAATAGATGTGCCTCCGAAAGTGTTAGTTTCCACAATATCAGCACCAGATCGATAATAGGTGAGATGAACTTCACGCACCGCATCTGGTTGGGTGATATTTAGAATGTCATTATTGCCTTGCAACAGGTGAGGGAAATCAACAAATCTATCTGCACGAAAATCTTTCTCATCAAATTTATATGCTTGCAACATTGTGCCCATAGCGCCGTCCATAATAACAATGCGCTGTTGCATTATTTCATTTAGCAATTCAATTCGACTTGAATATTTGATTTTATCAATAGACATATTTTTCCTCAACGAATTGATTAGTTTCAATCATATAAAGAAATCCTTATATGATGAAATATGTTTGTGCAACTAGCTAAAATACTAACTTTACAATATTAATAGGATAATGCTCAAAATCATGTTAAGTAACGCTTAACTACAAAGAGCAACAATATACAAACTTTAGCCAGATTTTGTTACTATCGAATTGGAAATGAAATTTTTAGGTTAGTGGGCACATGTTTTTTACAAAAAAATCATTTATATCAGCACGAAATATTGTAGCATTATTATTGATAACACCGATTATATCTGCCTGTGTTAATGATAATATTTTTAGCAAAAGATCCGATATTAATACCACAACCAAGTTTTCATCCGCTGAATATGGCGTTGCAGCTTCAAAACGTGTAACCACTTCGTCTAATATCCCAAAAGGGGGAGGGCGCTCGCAAGTTGGCAAGCCCTATAAAATTGCTGGAAAATGGTACACTCCAAAAGCTGACCCAAATTATGATAGGACTGGCATTGCTTCGTGGTATGGCCCAAACTTTCATGGTCGCAAAACTGCGAATGGCGAAATATTTGATCAATATGCGATAAGTGCCGCCCACCCGACATTGCCACTACCTTCTTATGTAAGAGTTACAAACCTATCGAATAACCGTTCGATAATTGTTCGAGTGAATGATAGAGGGCCATTTTCTAGCTCAAGGATAATTGATCTATCAAAGCGAGTAGCCGATATACTTGGTGTTATTCAGAAGGGAACAGCACGGGTACGTGTTAAATATGTAGGCAAAGCCCCGCTAGAGGGTGATGATACTCGTGTGTTAATGGCTAGCTTAAATAAGCCAAGTAGGCTTGAAAGAGGAGGTGGAGCAAATAACATAAGACTTGCCTCTGCCCCTATTGTTAAAAACCCCATTATAGCGAATAGAGTAGTACCTGCTCAGCAAAACCGAACTATTTCTCAAAGTAATTATACGCAAACCAGTCAAGGTTTCTTCATTGCTAACTCGTCTTTTTCTTCATCTTCACCGTCATCTTCATCTTTAGGCGCATTATTCTATGCGGCAAGTCAGCTTGATAATGAGCAATCTAACCTATTAATTAATAATGCTTTTGCAGCAGCAAACGCAATGGCAACAAGATCGCAAGACCTAAAGCAATGGCAAAACGCCAATGATCAACAAGCACTTAAGATTAATTTAGAGCTTGGTACATTCGCCAATAAACAAAACTCAAATAAGGTTGCAACGGCCTTTGCTCTATTGGGTGCAGTTGATGAAGCTCAAGTGAGTTTGCAGGGTGTGCCCGCAATGCAATTAACCCTTACACAATTAAAATCAGGTGTTACACGCAAAGACGTTATAGACTTAGCTAACAAGCTTGGACTTAGAGATATTATCCTTTACAACTAATATTTCTAATATAAGTTGAGCAATTTAACGGTAAAAGTTTATATAAATGAGCAAATGGCTAAAAATATTATTTACCTTTTGGGCTTTTCTCGGCACGAGCTTGCCATCTCTTGCGCAATTACAATTTGAAACTCGTGCCCCATTTGCCTTGCTAATGGACTATCAATCAGGAACTGTGTTATTTCAAAAACAGGCTGATGCACGAATGGAACCTGCCAGCATGGCCAAAATGATGACCATTGCTTTAACATTTAGAATGTTAAAAAATGGCTCTCTCTCAATGGATGACGAGTTCTTTATTTCTGAATATGCTTGGCGTGAGGGCGGTGCTAGCTCTGGTGGTTCAACCATGTTTGCCGAACTTAACTCAAAGGTTTCTGTTGGAGATTTATTGAAATCAGTAATAATTCAATCAGGTAATGATGCTTCGATTGCGCTAGCTGAAGGAATTGGCGGCACTGAAGAAACATTTGCCCTTATGATGAATGAAATGGCTTTTGAAATTGGGCTTAAAAGCTCTAACTTCACTAACTCGACAGGTCTGCCAGATGAAAATATGTATGTCACTGCTCGTGATTTGGCTAATTTAGCACGTTATATAATTAGGGAATTCCCACAATATTATCCGATTTTTTCTGAGCCTAGTTTTGAATGGAACAAAATCAAGCAGTCAAATCGAAATACATTATTAAAAATGGGAATAGGTGTTGATGGGCTTAAAACTGGTTTCACCGAATCATCTGGCTATGGTGAAGTAGTTTCCTCAGCGCAAGGTGGACGCAGAATAATCGCTGTTTTGCATGGCATGGAAACTATGAAACAACGCTCAGAAGAGGCTCGTAAGTTAGTTAGTTGGGGCACTCGTAGCTTTGAAAACCTACTAGCTTTTGATAATGGTGAGATTGTTAATAAAGTCCCGATTTATGGAGGCGAGATTTCTCATGTTGGGCTAGTTGGCGAGGGTGCAATTAATCTATATTTACCAAAAGGCTCAAGAAAATGCTTGAGTGCAAAAATAATTTATTCTTCCCCCATTTTACCACCAGTTGAAGCTGGTGATGAAATCGCAAAGTTGCAAATTTCTTGTAATAAGCAAATAATTCAAACCACACCACTATTTGCAGAGCAATCGGTTGCAAGGGGTAGTTTGTTACGTCAAGCAACAGATGCATTAAAAGAGCTAGCTCTTGGTTGGATGTAGGGCAAAATCTTAGCTAGCATTAGCTTCAACTATCTTCTAAAAGCACAGTATGAAAAAACTTACCAAAGAGAATATCGCTAATAATATTCCAAAAGCGCACTTTATAACATTTGAGGGCGGTGAGGGTGTTGGTAAATCTACACAAGCCAAGATGCTTATGAAAAACCTTACTAATATTGGTATATCAGCTACAACAACTAGAGAACCCGGAGGCACGCCAAAAGCTGAGGCCATTAGAGAGTTCATCTTATCTGGTAAATCTGAACAATGGGGCGTTAATGCAGAAGCTATATTATTTGCCTGTGCAAGGTTAAATCACGTAAATGATTTCATTGCACCAAACCTTAAATATGGCCGCTGGGTTATTTCAGATAGATTTCATGATTCGACTAGAGCTTATCAGGGATTAACAGGTGGAGTTGATGAAAAACTAATCGGTGCATTAGAAAAATTAGCTCTTAATTCTTATCAACCAGACCTAACTATTCTCCTAGATATGGATGCAAAAGAGGCCTTTGAGCGTGTAGCAAAACGTGAAAATGAATTTGACGATAACTTGCCAGATCGTTTTGAAAAAGAAAACCTAACATGGCACAAGAAATTACGTGAGGGGTTTTTAGAAATTGCTAAAAACAACCCAAATCGTATTGTTGTAATTGATGCCAGTTTAGATGCTGATAAATTAGCCAAATCTGTTTGGAATGTTGTTAGAGAGAAATTCCCTCAAGAAACTCTTGGGGTTTCAGTGTGAGTGACAAACCAATCGATCGTGAGGCAGATCAATTAAAGGGAATAAACCTACCAGAGCAAACTAAGCTTCTTATTGGTCATGAGAATGAATTTAATATGCTGGAAAAGCAAATTGTAGATAATAGATTACCATCTGCAATATTATTGCACGGTATTAGAGGAATTGGCAAAGCAACATTTGCTTTTGCTTTAGCTAAAAAAATATTACACATCACAGGTAATGAGCAATTAAATACTATAAATCAGCAGGTTCATGCTGGCGCTCACCCTAATTTATTTATTCTAAGGATTAGCGCTCACGAGAAAAGAAAAGGATTTTATTCTGCAATCAGGATTGAAGATGTTCGTGAAATGCAAAGAAAAATACGACTTTTTGCAGGGGTAAACGCTTATAAAATATGTATCATTGATGCAATAGATGATTGTAATATTAACAGCGCAAACGCTTTATTAAAAATTTTAGAAGAACCGCCCAAAGACACCATTTTTATTCTCATTTCGCATTCGATTGGCTCAATTCTTCCCACCATAAGATCCCGCACTCAATCTGTTGCCTTGCGCACACTTAATAATGCTCAGTTAAGCCAAATCCTGCAAAATTCTAATTTTGACATAGAACACCACTCCTTACAAAATACTATTGATATGGCAAAAGGAGTGCCAAGAAGAGCTATTCAAATCTCTCAACTTGAGGGGGAAGAAATCTTAGTTAAAATTCAAAACTGGCTAAATAGCGCTCAGCAACGCCTGAATTCAAGCCATATTGAGCTGGTTTCTACTATCTTAAAAGCAGGAAGTGCAGAAGAGAGTTTTGCAAAAGGTATATTGCTTGATTGGATTGCAAATGAGGCAAAAAATATAACAATTCAAGCCCCAATAAATAAAAACCACCTTGCTTCAATTACTAACCTATGGAACAAGTCACAAAAATTATTTGCAAAAGCTGATATTTATAATCTTGATAAAAAACAAGTTTTAATTTCTACTTTTGATGCAATTAAAACACACCTCGAACTTGTAACAAATAACCGATCTGTTGAATTAATATGACACAAGAAAAATTCTATATCACTACGCCAATTTTTTACCCTAATGGAGTTCCGCACATTGGACACGCCTATACCTCTATGGTGTGCGATGTTATTGCTCGCTTTGAGCGCTTAGAGGGCAAAGATGTGTTCTTTTTAACTGGTACAGATGAGCATGGGCTAAAAATGCAGCAAACTGCAATCGAACAGGGGATTAGCACCAAACAATTAGCCGATGTAAATTCAGCACAATTTTTAGAGATGATGAAAACACTCAATATTTCAAACGATGATTTTATCAGAACAACTGAACAGCGCCACCACGATAGCTGCCAAGCTCTTTGGCGGGCAATGGAAGCTAATGGTGATATATATTTGGACAAATATTCTGGCTGGTATTCAGTGCGCCAAGAGGGATATTTTGATGAAAAAGAAACTACACTTGGAGATGATGGCATAAGACGTGAGCCGCTAGGCTCGCCAGTTGAATGGGTTGAAGAGGAGAGCTATTTCTTTAAGCTCTCTGCCTATCAAGATAAAATGCTTGAGCATATTGAGAAAAATCCTGACTTTATTTTACCGCCTGAGCGGCGCAACGAAGTCGTGAGCTTTCTAAAATCAGGGCTAAGAGATCTTTCTATTTCTCGTACTAGCTTTGATTGGGGAGTGAAAGTTCCGGGTAATGATAAACACGTCATGTATGTGTGGGTTGATGCGCTAACAAATTATATTACCGCAACTGGCTATCCCGACAAAAATAACGAAAGGGCGCACTATTGGCCTGCCGATATTCACATGATGGGTAAGGATATTATTCGTTTCCATGCGATTTATTGGCCAGCTTTTTTAATGTCAGCTGGCATTGAATTGCCAAAACGTGTGTTTGCGCATGGGTTTCTCAATAATAAAGGTGAGAAAATGTCAAAATCGGTTGGCAATGTTATCTCACCAGATTTTTTGGTTGAAAAATATGGACTAGACGCTATTCGTTATTTCTTTATGGCAGAGGTTTCGTTGGGGCAGGACGGCTCTTATTCGCACGAAGCGATTGTTAATCGCATTAATTCAAACCTAGCAAATGACTTGGGAAACTTGGCACAACGCTCGCTTTCTATGGTTGCAAAACATTGTGATGCACAAATACCACAAGCTAGTGATTTAACTAGTGATGATAATGAGTTATTAGATAAAACCTATACTTTACTTGAACAATCAAGAGCCTATATGGACAAACAAGAAATCCATAAAATGCTTAGCAATATTTGGAAAATAGTTGCTGATGCAAACCGTTATTTTGCAGCGCAAGAGCCTTGGGCGTTGCGAAAAACAGATATGGATCGCATGAAAACGGTGCTTTATGTAACGGCTGAAACATTGCGCAATATCGCAATTCTAATCCAGCCTGTAATGCCGCAATCCGCTGCTAAATTACTTGATTTATTGGCTGTGAGCGAAGATAGGCGTGATTTTGCGCATTTTGGCAAAGATTATGCACTTAAAGCTGGCATTGAATTGCCAAAGCCAATCGGCATATTCCCACGCTATATTGAGAAAGAAGACTAATGCTTATAGATAGTCATTGCCATCTCGATTTTGATGCGCTTAGCTGCGATATTGATGGCGTGTTGGCTCGAATGAGTGGGGCAGGGGTTGGCGCTTGTGTTACAATTTCTACTCGCATCAAGCAATTTGATAAGATTATAGCGATTGCAGAAAAATACGATAATGTCTATTGCTCTGTCGGTACGCACCCGCACAATGCCCATGAAGAGCTTGATATAGAACTTAGCGAAATAATTGAACTCTCTAAACATAAAAAATGTGTAGCGATTGGCGAAGTCGGGCTTGATTATCATTATGATAACTCACCAAGAGAAGCACAAAGAGAAGGCTTTTTGCGCCATATTGCAGCAGCTAGAGAAACAAAATTACCGCTTATTATTCATTCTCGATCAGCAGATGATGATATGATTGAAATTTTGCAAAGCGAAATGGGGAAGGGGGCTTTCCCGTTTATTTTACATTGTTTTTCTTCTGGTAAAAAACTAGCAGAAGTTGGATTAGAGCTTGGGGGGTATTTGTCTTTTTCTGGCATTTTGACCTTCAAAAACGCAAACGAAATTCATCAAGTAGCGCAATCTGCACCAATGGATAGACTTTTAGTTGAAACAGATGCGCCATATTTAGCGCCAGTGCCGCATAGAGGCAAAAGCAACGAGCCAGCTTATGTACGCCATACAGCAGAGCATTTGGCAAATCTTAGGAATGTCTCGCTTGAAGAAATTTCAAAAATCACCACCAATAATTTCACCAGATTATTCAAAAAGGTGAACATGTGATGAGCGAAAGAGCGCAATTTTTTACTGTAACAGTGCTTGGGTGTGGATCATCTGGCGGCGTACCTCGCATTGGTAATATTTGGGGTGCGTGCGATGCTAGTAATCCTAAAAATCGACGTAGGCGCTGCTCGATATTAATAAGGGCAGGGCGTTATGATAATGGTGAGTTAGCCAGCCTGCTCGGCGCAAGAGAAGAAGGCAAATCAAGCAATGGAAAAAGAACAAGCGGCGGGGGTGCCGGGGACGGGAGCAAAGCGACCAACGGCGGCAAGAATAAAGAGCTAACCACCAATATTTTAATTGACAGTGGTTGTGATATTCGTGAGCAATTACTCGATGCAAATATTGAGCATCTTGATGCGGTGTTTTATACGCATGAACATGCTGACCATATTCATGGCATTGATGATTTGCGGGTTTTGGCTCTGACCAATAAAAAGCGCATAGAGGTCTATATGGCGCAAGCATGTGCCAAGCAGGTTATGAGTGCTTTTTCTTATTGTTTTAACACACCAGTTGGTTCTAATTACAAGCCAATATTGAACGCTAATCTTATTTCTGATGGCAATAAAACTAAGATTAATGGGGCAGGTGGCTCTATTGAGATTGAGGCTTTTTTGCAGGATCATGGCAATATTAAATCGTTAGGTTTTCGGATTGGTGATTTTGCATATTCTTGCGATTTATCCGCATTGCCACTTAGCTCGCATAAGGCACTTAAAGGAGTAAAGCTTTGGCTGTTAGATGCTCTGCGCTATCGAGTGCACCCATGCCATCTTAATGTAGAACAATCTGTGGCATTAATTGATGAGCTTAATGTGCCTAAAGCCTATTTAACAAACCTACATATTGACCTTGATTACGAAATTTTGAAGAATGAACTTCCAAAACATATTGAGCCAGCTTATGATGGTTTAGAGATTAAAATGAAACTATAAAAACATGCCAGCTATTAGAAAATGCGCCAAATGCGGCGAGAATACACTTATATCTTCAATGGGAATTTTTAAGGCTTCACGACCTTATCAATGCACAAATTGCGATACGATAATAAAGCTAACACCTTTAGCAATGCTAGGAATGCAATTCACCGTTCTTACTGCATTATCTATTGGCGCATTATCATGGTTGATATTTTTTTCAGCTGAAGCAGCAAAACTAAGTTCAATAATTATTGCTTATGCTGTTTGGATATTCATGTCCGCAGCAGTCATTGGAGTAATTATTGCTAAAATTAGAAACCATTCTAAAAACCCTTATGCCTTAGATGAAAACGGTAATATATTGCAAAGCTATTCTAAATTTCAAAAACAAGTTGAGCAAGATAATAAAGCTCCAACAGATAGCTGGATAGAAAGCAAGAGCCTATTATTCGGCCTAATATCTCCAGTGATTTTAATTGCCATAATAATAGCGGCTATAGGGCTTTTATACTATATTGATGCAAATATTTTTAATTAAACCTTATCTTTCCTATAATACTAGGTTTCTTATGCAATAAAAGTTCCATAATATATATTATGCGAATGGAAGTAAGTTGTAATTTATCCATTACTGAAATTTCTTTCTTGTCACTCTGAGCGTAGCGAAGAGTCTTTACTCAACAACTATATAGGTTGCATCACCTTCAGCTAGATTATTAGATAGTCGCCAAGCACGACTATACGTGGGAGGACTTGGCAAAACAAACAAATCATCTTAAACACTTTAAGCATAGCTATAATATTTCAGGGAAATCCATAGAATGAAGCCATCAAAAGACATATCACGTCTATATGAAATTATGGCAGCGTTGCGTGATCCTCAAACTGGTTGCGCTTGGGATTTAGCGCAAGACTTTGCCTCCATCAAACAATGCACCATTGAAGAAGCGTACGAGGTTGCTGATGCGATTGAGCGTGAGGATTATGTTGATTTACAAGATGAATTGGGTGATCTTTTGCTGCAACCGATATTTCATGCCCAGTTAGCTCAAGAGCAAGATCTGTTTGATATTGGTGATGTGATATATTCTATTACAGAAAAGCTAATTCGCCGCCACCCGCATGTTTTTGGTGACAAACAAGCCAAAGATTCAAAATCTGCCAAAGCTAGCTGGGACAAAATAAAACAAATTGAAAAGGCACAAAAGCTCGCCAAAAAAGGGCTAAAAGAGGATAAAATTACTCACTCAATCCTTGATGATGTGCCAAAGCCCCTACCCGCTTTAACTCGTGCAGATAAGCTGGCAAAGCAAGCCGCCACAGTTGGCTTTGATTGGCCAGACTGGCAAACTACTTTTGAAAAGTGTACCGAAGAACTCAATGAGATAAAAGAAGCGATTGAAGATGGTAAGGGAGATAGGGCTATTAAAGAAGAAATTGGTGATTTGCTGTTTGCTGTGACTAATCTTGCTCGTCATCTTGATATTGAGCCAGAAGCGGCATTGCGTGATGCCAACAACAAGTTTACTCGCCGTTTTGCTTACGTAGAAAGGTGCTGCAAGCAAGATGATATTGCCATTGAAAAAGCAGGATTAGAGCGACTTGATGAATATTGGAATGAAATTAGGGCAAAGGATAAAACCTAATACCACCCTACCCTATGATATCTCAAAACAAGCCAGTTAAAGCCAAAATAGCACTAGTGATAAACCCTAGCATGGGCACCCATAATGGCACTTCAAATATTTCTTCTTTTGATGGCTGCCTGAATAATTTAAGCCAATCAGTGAAAGATTTACTAGCATAAAGACCACTAACACAATTTGCGAAGTCATTTGTGCTAATTGCGCAATCGGCAAAAACAGTGCCAACACCAAAATTATTGCAACCACTATTGCTGTGGCAATAATCGGTGTATGAGTTTTTTTGTTTATTATTGCTAATTGTTTAGGCAACCTGCCCTGTTTTGCTAGGCCATAAAGCACACGAGAAGCCATTATCATTTGAATTAACACGCCATTTATCGTGGCAATCACCGCAATAATATTAAATGCACCTTTTGTTGTATCGCTTGCATTTTCAAATACTAAAGCAAGTGGAGCGACCGATTGACTTAACCTATCCATTGGCACGATTAAAATCACCACCGAAACCACTGCCAAATATAAAGCGGTGGCAGCAATTAACGTAAAAATTATTGCTCTTGGCATGTTTTTACGTGGATTTTTTACCTCTTCTGCAACATTTGCAATATCTTCAAAACCAACAAAGGCAAAAAATGCCAATAGGCCAGCCGAGACAATCCCGCCCCATGCGCCCATTTCTAATGGTGGAATTAGACGGCCAATATCTGCGAGTAAATCTGGTTTTATAGAAAACCCATAATAAATAACAAAAAATAATCCGCCTATCTCTATCACGGTAAAAATTGCCGCCAACATTACCGATTGTAAAATACCCCAAGCAGCAACTAACCCCAAAACCAGAATAATGATTATTATTAAAATCTCAGGCGCAAGAGTAATAAAATGACTTAAATATTCTGCCGCACCAATAGAAATAGTTGCAGAAGAAACAACGCCAGATGTTACCACCATAAGCCCAACAAGTAGCGCCAATGTTTTTGAATTCAAACCATTTCTTACATAAGCAACCTCCCCTGCACTAACGGGAAATCTTGTGCTTAATTCTGAATAGGTAAAACCAGTAAATGCCACAACTAAAGCGGCTAGCAAAAATGAGATGGGCGCGTAAAAGCCAGCTTTTGCTGCCGTTGCACCAACAAGCACATATATGCCTGCCCCAACCGTAACGCCTAACCCATAAAGCGTTAAAAGCGGTAATGTTAAACGTCGCTCAAGGGCTGGCTTTTTAACTTGCGGTATTTGTGAGTTATCCAAGATTTGATCGCTATCACTACCCATTATTTTGGCTTTCAATGAAATGAAGCTGAATATATGAAACCTATAATATTGAGCCTGTTAGTTTCTTACCAAAGCGAGATTGCAGTGCAAAAAGATATCTTGGCTCAACACGAATAGTAAATTCAGATCCCTCATCGCTTTCTACTCGCTCAATAATCTCGCTATGCTCATATAGCCAAGCGGCATCTTCTCCCCTTTCATGCTCTAATAAAATCTTAAAACTCTTTGCACCTTGCGCAAGTGTTTTTTCAATTTCTAACAGCAATTCATCAATCCCCTCACCGCTAACGGCACTAAGCGCAATGCTAGAAATCACCGTACCAACTGGGATAATATTATCTATTGCATCTTCTGCTTCTTCGTTTTTTTCTAGCATATCAATCTTATTGTAAACTTCAATAATTGGCGTTTCTTCGCCATTTACCCCAAGCAATGTGAGCACAGAAATAACGTCTTGCGCTTGCGCTACATTATCTTCACTAGAAACATCTCGAACATGCAAAATAATATCAGCGCCTATTACTTCCTCAAGCGTTGCTCTAAAAGCTGCGATTAGATCTGTTGGCAATTCAGAAATAAAACCAACCGTATCCGAGAGCATAATAGTGCGCCCATGTGGTAATTTTGCTTTTCGCACAGTTGTATCAAGGGTCGCAAAAAGCAAATCCTTTGCCATTACTTTAGCCCCAGTAATGCGATTAAATAGCGTGGATTTCCCAGCGTTAGTATAACCAACTAGAGCAATTACGGGATAAGGAACGGCGTCTCGTTTTTTACGATGTAGTTTTCTAGTTTGCGCTATTT
>JAKISM010000038.1 GCA_021648585.1 Devosiaceae bacterium
AATTGAAGATAATTGCTTTATTGGCGCTCGCTCAGAAATTGTTGAGGGGGTAAAAATTGGCACGGGCTCAGTTATTTCTATGGGGGTGTTTATTGGGCAATCAACCAAAATCATAAACCGCTCAACTGGTGAAATTTATATGGGCGAAGTGCCACCCTTCTCAGTTGTGGTTTCTGGCTCACTTCCAGCAAAAAACCCACTGCCAAATGGCTCGCCAGCTCCAAGCCTATATTGTGCGGTAATTGTTAAAACGGTAGATGAGCAAACCCGCTCTAAAACTTCAATTAATGATTTATTACGAGATTAAATAATGTCGCATTCTAGCACTAAAAATCAAGAAATAGACGCAACGGCCTTGTTGAGCGATCTGATTAAATGCCCCTCCGTTACGCCAAATAATGCTGGAGTGCTGGAAGTTGTTGAGACCTTTCTCAAGGCACTTGGTTTTGAAACCTATCGTTTAGAATTTTCAGGTGATGGATCGTACGAAGTTGATAATCTGTTTGCTATTCGTAAAGGCAAAAACTTAAACAATAATAGCAAGCATCTATTATTTGGTGGTCACACCGATGTTGTGCCAATAGGCGATGAAACCCATTGGACGCACCCGCCCTTTTCTGCCCATATTGAAAATGGCGAATTATGGGGGCGTGGGGCGGTTGATATGAAGTCTGGCGTTGCGGCATTTTGTGCGGCAATAAAATTAGCCATAGAAAATGGCTCAGCTGAAAGTGGCACTATTTCATTAGCCATTACTAATGATGAAGAAGCCGATGCAATAAATGGTACTGAGAAAATTCTTAAATGGGCGAGCGAGCAGGGGCATAAGTTTGATTTTTCAATAGTTGGCGAGCCAAGTTCAGCTAAAAAACTTGGCGATAAAATTAAAATTGGGCGGCGTGGCTCATTTGATGGATATATTGTGGTTAGAGGCAAACAGGGGCATATTGCTTATCCTGAAAAATGTATAAATCCCATTCCTGTTTTGGTTGAAATTGCTTTAGCGATAAGCAATGAACCGCTTGATGAAGGCAATGAACATTTCCAAGCTTCAAATCTTGAAATTAGCACGTTTGATGTTGGCAATAGAGCAACCAATGTAATTCCAGCGGAAGCCTCTTTGCGCTTTAACGTGCGCCATAATGATATTTGGACTAGAGAAAAACTGCTTTATTGGGTTCAGGCACATATTGATAAGATAAATAATAGGGGAACAGAAATTCTATTTGAAAGCCCAACTCGTGGCGCTAATTGTTTTATTTTTCCAGCAGGTGATGCCGTGGCACTACTTGATGAAATTATTGAACAGCGCACAGGCAAAAAGCCAGAACATTCAACAACAGGGGGCACATCAGATGCTCGTTTCATTGCCAAATTATGCCCTGTTGTAGAATGCGGACTTGTTGGCAATCATATGCATGCAGTTGATGAAAGAGTGCCGATTAGTGAAATTGAAGGTCTAACAGAAATTTACACAAGCTTTATCGCAAGATATTTTGCTAATTAGCGTCTGGAATTTTATCCCAATTATTTTGCTGTGTTAATAGGGCACGAATATAGGCCATATTAGATTTCACTTGCTCGGGTGGTAAAAGTTGCGAGTAAATGGCACGAGCCTTATCAAATTTACCCTGCAATCCATATATTAGCGCAAGATTTTGCCTGATTTGCGAACTTGCTCTAGGCATAGAAACCGCACGCAATAAATGTTGCTCAGCTAATGCTAATTCGTTGGTCATTGCATAAGAAAGTCCAAGATTTGCTTCAAGCGAAGCCTGATTTGGCGAAACGGCTAATGCTTGTCTATATAGTTGGCGAGCGGCTTGGTTTTGCCCCATCTGATCAAGAATAGCACCCTTTACCAATAAAGCATTCCAATTTGGCCTATCTGGCATAATTGTTTGATCAATAATGTTTAAAGCTTGGGAAAACTTACCATCTGCCGCCAATGCTTTTGCGTAAGAGACTTTTATATCCATATCTTTTGGATAGGAAGATATAGCCTGTTGTAAAACTGCGACCGATTGCCCAGATTGCCCCGCCGCACGTAGAGCTGCTGCAAAATGAATAATGGTGGTTTTATCACGTGGATTAGCTTTATATCTTGCAGAAAGTTGCGATAATGTAGCTTGGGTCTGAGTGACACTCATTCCCGAATAATCAGGGGACTGCATGGTGGTGCGATTTGATGCGCAAGAGCTTAAAATAATTACCGAAGCACCAGCTAATAAGAATGTGCGAAATATTCTTTTTATACCGCTTTGTTTATTAAACAATTTACTTTGCTCCATCTATCATTGCAAAATGCAATTATCATTTGTAAAATAAATAAATCATTAACCCTAACGATGGGTTAAAATTATCTATTGATTTAGTTTTGGCACCAAGAAATACACGAGGAAATATTTGTGAAAAAGAAATCTGAAAATATTAAAATATTCTGTCTAGGTGACAAAAATAATAATTGGGGCAAATATTTAAAAAACAAGCAAATAGATTACCTAAAAGCCACTGGTTTCTCTGGTGCAAAAGGTGAGTTAGTGCCGCTTAGTGATGGGAAAGGTGATTTTTATGCCTATGCTTTTGGAACGGGTCATAAAGAAAATAATTCTCCCTTAATTACAGGCAACTCCCCTTTAATTGTAGGATTGGCTAGTGCCAAATTAAATAGTGGTAAATATCAGCTCTTAGGAGAAATAGAGAACCCAACTTTGGCCTCACTTGGCTTTGAACTTGGCGCTTATTCTTTTGATGAATATAAAAAATCAAACAAAAAAATTGAGTTAGATTATTCAAAAATATATGCTGCTAGTGAGGTGAAGCGCCTAGCAAAGGCCGCCTTTATTGCACGAGATTTAATCAATGCGCCGCCAAATATTTTAGGGCCGAACGGCTTTGAAGAAGAAGTGCAAAAATTTGCTAAGCAAAATAAAATGCAAATTAAAACAATCGCTGGCGATGAGTTATTAAAACAAAATTTCCCAATGATACACGCTGTTGGTCGAGCTAGTTCGCAAGCGCCACGCCTACTTGATTTAACATGGGGGCAAAAAAATCACCCAAAAGTAACTTTGGTTGGCAAAGGAGTTACATTTGATTCGGGCGGATTAGATATAAAACACGCCGCTGGCATGATGTTAATGAAAAAGGATATGGGAGGAGCGGCAAATGTGCTTGGTTTGGCGCACGCTATAATTGATGCAAAACTCAAGGTAAATTTACGTGTACTATTACCCATTGTTGAAAATGCAATTTCTAGCAATGCATTTCGACCAGGGGATATTTTACCATCACGTTTGGGGTTAAATGTTGAAATTGGTAATACGGACGCTGAAGGG
Organism: Devosiaceae bacterium; assembly: GCA_021648585.1. Classification (GTDB taxonomy): domain Bacteria; phylum Pseudomonadota; class Alphaproteobacteria; order Rhizobiales; family Devosiaceae; genus S141-66. The sequence continues at coordinate 3,339 of JAKISM010000038.1, forward strand.
CGTTTAATTTTAGCAGATGCTTTGGCGCTAGCAGATGAAGAAAGCCCTGAGATAATTATTGATATGGCAACGCTTACAGGTGCGGCTCGCATTGCGCTTGGCCCTGATTTACCGCCCCTATATTGTGATGATGATGAATTGGTGCAAGAAATGCTCAAAGCTGGCAAATATTGGGGTGATGAACTTTGGCATATGCCGCTTTATCAACCCTATGATGAAAAATTAAATTCTAAAATTGCCGATATAAATCACATCACCCCATCTTTTCCATTTGCCGGCTCAATTACCGCAGCGCTATTTTTGAAGCGCTTTGTTTCAAGAGCAAAATCCTATGCGCATCTTGATATTTTTGCTTGGTCGCCAAGCGGCTCTGCTGGCCGTCCGCAAGGGGGCACAGATCATGGAATACGTGCTATCTATCAGGTGCTTAAAGATAGGTATGGAGTTTAACTTTTGCTCAGACATTCGTCTGGCGTCTCACAGCGAACATTTACAACAATAAAAAAATACGGACCGCATCTTTCTTGATGCGGCCCGTATTGTCGCTCGTAAAAAAGGAGGAAACATACGAGCTTAATTCTAATTGTTTTATCGACCCATTGCACCGCCAGCACGATGCCAAGCGCCAATGCCACCAGAAAGATTGGCTGCATTTTCATAACCCATACCAGCAAGTTGGCGGGCAGCAGAACCTGAGCGAGCACCAGAAGCACAAACCAAAATAATGCGCTTATTTTCGTTAGCTGCTGGAAATTTTCCAGAGCCATCAGGTTTTGCGTGCATATTTAACTCGTTAAGCGGAACAACAAGCGCCCCCTTAATCGTGCCAGACATTTGCACTTCGCCATGCGATCTCACATCAACAAAAATAGTATCCTTATCTCCATGAAATTGTATGGCAGAGGGGGCAGAGATATTTTCAACAGCATTTGAGCCGCCAGTGAGCATGTTCATAATATTAGTAAGTGACATTTGATTTCTTTCTTAACTTATAATTTGAGATTTATTTTGTTTGGCTTTAACTGGCACTTTCAAATAATGAACGCCATTTTGCTCAGCTTTTGGGAAATTCCCAGCACGAATATTTACCTGAATTGAGGGCAATAAAAGTCTTGGAGCGGCAAGAGTTGCATCTCGCTTTTCTCGCATAGCAACAAATTCTTCTTCACTATTAGTAGCCTTTAGATGAATATTTTCTTTTTGCTCTTTAACAGTGCTTTCCCATTCATAGACCTCACGATCCTTTGGTAAATAATCATGGCACATGAAAAGCCGTGTTTCATCTGGATATGATAATAATTTTTGAATTGAAGTATATAATTTACTAGCATCACCACCCGGAAAATCAGCACGAGCAGTGCCATAGTCTGGCATAAACAAACTATCACCAACAAAGATATTATCGCCAACTTTAAGACTAATATCGGCAGGTGTGTGACCGGGGGTGAAAAGAATTTCTATTTCTAATTCGCCAAGCTTAACAATTTCACCATTCCCCAAAAGCATATCAAAATCTGAGCCATCAGTTTTTAGCTCTGTGTCATTAAAAACTGGCCTAAAGATTTTTTGCACTTGATTGATATGTTCGCCAATGCCAATTTTAGCACCAGTTTTTGCCTTAATATATGGTGCGCCCGAGAGATGATCTGCATGAGCGTGAGTTTCAATCACATAAATAATGTCGTAATTTTTCTGTTTTGCAACAGCTAGAATGTTTTCAACCGATAGGGTGTCAACTTCACCATTATTTTGGTCATAATCAAGCACAGGATCAATCACCATCGCCCTTTTGGTTATTTCGTCAGCAACCAAATAAGAGATAGTATTTGTAGCCTCATCAAAGAACGCCTGTATGATAGGTTTGTTTATTTTCATAATATTCTTTCCAAATAAATAATATTTTCCTTGACCTATATATTAGATTTTTCTAATATTGCAACATAAAAATTAAATAGGCTATGAAAATTGCAAAATATTGAACTTAATATTGATGATATGAAACAGCTTGAGCTTAGCGCTCATAAGGTTAGTGCTATTCTTAAAGCGATAGGAAATGACAAGCGGCTTTTGTTACTTTGTAAAATTGTTGAACATGGCGAAGTTCCTGCTGGCTCATTAATTGGCATTGCTGGCCTTTCTCAATCTGCAATGAGCCAGCATCTGGCAAAAATGCGTGATGAGGGGATTATTGCGTTTCGTCGTGAGGGGCAAATGCTTTATTATCGCCTTGCAGATGAGCGTATTAAAGAGCTGATTATTACGCTACACCGTCTTTATTGCACCCCAGAATAATTTTGAAAATTCACCTCCATGTTTACTGATCCAAATTTACTATCAATTCTTTCTGGCTCAATAGTTGGCTTTATCCTAGCCTTGGTTGGTGGTGGCGGCTCAATTTTAGCCGTGCCATTATTGATTTATGTGGTTGGGGTTTCTTCGCCTCATCAGGCATTAGGAACGGCAGCACTTGCAGTTTCACTAACCGCCCTTATTAACCTTGTTCCCCATTGGCGAGCAGGTTTTGTTAAATGGCGTTGCGTAATGTTTTTTGCCATATCTGGGGTTTTCGGAGCGTTTGTAGGGTCTTCCATTGCCAAAACTATAGATGGCCAACAATTATTATTTCTGTTTGGTCTATTAATGATTGTCATTGGCATATCAATGTTTTTTAGACAGGCAAGTAGCGGCAATAAAGATGTGTCATTAACCAAAGAAAATGCCAAACATCTATTACTAAGGCTTGTTCCAATAGGCTTTGGCGTCGGCCTATTATCAGGATTTTTTGGCATAGGCGGCGGATTTTTAATCGTTCCGGGCCTAATGTTAGCAACAGGAATGCCGCTTCGTTATGCAATGGGCACGTCTTTAGTTGCAGTTGCAGCATTTGGTGCAACTACCGCCACAAATTATGCAATTTCAGGTTTGGTTGATTGGGGCATTGCTGGATTTTTTATTTTTGGTGGGCTTTTAGGCGGTTTAGTTGGCATTGGGGCAGGCAAATTGCTTGGCAAAAGTACTAATGGTCTAAATTATATATTTTCTGCAATAGTTATTTCAGTCGGTGCTTGGATTGTTTTTCAGGGAATTGGTAATTTATTAGCTTAAGTTATTTAATTTTAAGTAGACCCAACCTTTCTCGCATCATAAAACGAATAGTTAGCACAATGGCAACAAACCCTAAACCTGCCGCCAAGCCAATCCATACTCCAACCCCACGCATTTCAAGATTAAAAGCTGCATAATAGGCAATTCCAATTCCAATTACCCAATAGCCAAAAAATGAGAGGATCATTGGAATAAATGTGTCGCTAAGACCACGAAGAGCTGAGGCCATTATCACTTGCGCCCCATCAACAAATTGAAATAAAGCGGCAATAAAAACAAATGAAATAGCCAGTAAAATCACACTAGTATTTTCAGGTTTTAGGGGGTCTAAAAATAAATGCACCAATAGATCAGGCGCAAGAATAAACAGAGAAGCACTAAAAGACATAAATATCATAGCAATGATAAATGATATCCAACCAGCTCGTTTTATTGCTAAATGATTATTAGCACCAGCAAAAAGCCCCACGCGAACAACGGTTGCTTGGGAAAGTCCTAAGGGGATCATAAAGGCAATGGCAGCACATTGTAGAGCCACCGCATGGGCGGCAACTTCATTTGTGCCAAGCCAACCCATCATAATAACCGCAACAGAGAACATGCCAATTTCAGACATTATTGTTAGGCCAATGGGCGTGCCCAATTTAAATAATTCAATAAACCTTTCCCAATCGGGTTTGAAAAGACGATAAAGTATATGAAAGCGTCTAAAGCGTTTATGGATAAGCACATAGGCAAGAATTAGCACAAACATTACTAAATTTACAAAAGTTGTAGAGATGCCTGCCCCTGCTAGCTCTAATCTTGGGAAGCCAAAATTGCCGAACATTAGTGCATAATTGCCAAGCGCATTAACAAATATGCCAAAAATAGTGATAATAAGAACTGCAACTGCCGCCCCTCTTACATGCAATAGAGAGCGTAAAGAAATAAACATTAAACCCGGTAGCGCAACCCCTGCGGCAAAATAAATATAGGTTTGCGCCATTGCGCTAATTTCAGGGTCTTGTCCCAATAATAAAAATATTCTTTCAGCATTAAAAAATATTGGCGTGATTATTAGAGTAAGTACAAATGCAACCCAAAAGCCTTGCCGCACAATGCGCCGCACATCTCTTATTCTTTTTGCACCAATCGCTTGCGCAATAAGTGGCGAAGTTGCTGATACAATTCCGATTGAGCCAATAAATAGGGGATGTAAAATAGCAGTTGCTAGCGTGCCAGCTGCTAAATATTTTGCTCCAAGCCAGCCCATCATAATAACGTCGGTAGTGAATAATAACATGCCAGCTAATTGCGCAATGATTAAAGGCCATGCCAATTTCATGGTGGCAAAAAATTCAATCTTCCAGCTATTTTTTGATAGTGTTTTCTCTAACATCGCAAACCCTTTAATAATTTAGGCTGGAGATGCGCGCCTTCGTTTAATAAACGATTCGCTTGAGCGCCCCAGAAGAAGGCAATTTGAGTTTTTATGTTTTATGCGAATTTGTCAATAGTTATAGAACCCAGAACCCTTCTTCAGCTCCGCCCAAAAAGCTTTTCAATGTCGGCTTTTTTCAACTCAACATAAGTTGGGCGGCCATGGATACATTGTCCAGAATGAGCAGTGCTTTCCATATCACGCAATAGGGCGTTCATTTCTTGTTGCTTTAATATTCGCCCCGATCGTACCGAGCCATGACATGCCATGCGGGCAATTATTTCTTCCATTCTTTTGCCAAGTTCCTCACCCCGACCCCATTCAGCTAAGCCGTCCGCTAAATCCTTGACCAACATTGTAATATCTGCCCGACCACCAAGCAAAGCAGGGATTTCTCGCACAGCTATTGCCACATTGCCAAAGCGCTCAAGGCATAGTCCTAGACTTTCAAAAATAGGCGCAGCTTCCTCTAGCCGCTGACAGTCTTCCTCTGGCAATTCAATAATTATCGGAATTAATTGCAGTTGCGATAGCACCTTGCCATCATTTAATTGCGCCTTAAAACGCTCATAAACCAGCCGTTCGTGCGCTGCGTGCTGATCAATTAATAAAAGTGCGTCTTTACTTTGCGCTACGATATAATTTTCAAAAAATTGCCCTCGTGCAATGCCAAGCGGATAATCATTTTGCTCTAATTCTTGAGCCTCTTGCTCATTCGGATTGCCCTCAAATTTTGCGCTTAATTCATCTAAACCAGCAATATTTGGCTCAGATTGCTGATAATTATAAGGATTGGGAGAAGTGAATTTATTATGGTGCGAAAAACCTTGCTTGTTACGAAAAGCGCTAAAAGTTGCGTTTGCAATATTTGAAGAAGATTTATATCCTGCACTTTCAAGTCCAGCTTTAATCGCCCTTATTAGCGCACTACGAATTGCACCAGCATCAGCAAAGCGCACTTCGGTTTTTGCGGGATGCACATTGACATCTAAATCAGCACTAGAGAGCGAAATGAAAAGCGCCACAACAGGAAATCTATCTCGAAATAAATAATCTGAATATGCTGCACGAGTTGCACCAAGTAATAATTTATCTCTAACGGATCGCCCATTAACAAAATAAAACTGGCTCAAAGAATTGGCTTTTGAAAAAGTTGGCAAGCCTGCAAGTCCAGCGATTTTTATGCCATTATATTCATAATCAAGCATAAAGGAATTTTTGACAAAATCTGCCCCCATCACTTGCGCTACTCGTGCGCTAAGTGCTTCTTTCCCGCTTTGGCTTGGCCAATTAATAGAACTCCTATCAGCGCCCTCAATAATAAATTGCACCTTTGGGTTTGCCATTGCAAGGCGTTTAATAATATCGGTAATAGCGCTAGTTTCTGCCCTATCGCTTTTGAGAAATTTTAACCTTGCTGGCACATTGGCAAACAGATCTTCAACCTTAACAATCGTGCCCATATTCATAGAGCAAGGTCTTATGTCAGAGCTGCTATTCTGCTCAATAGAAATAATCATGCCAGAAGAAGCATTTTGAGGGCGAGAGGAAATGCTTAAACTTGCCACCGAGCCAATGGATGCCAGCGCCTCGCCTCGAAAACCAAGCGAAATAATATTATCAAGATTATCACCCATAAGTTTTGAGGTCGCATGGCGCTCAACTGAAAGACGCAAATCTGCCTCATTCATACCAGTGCCATTATCCTCAACTCGCATCAGGCTTTTGCCGCCTTTTGCAGTTGTTATAGCAATGCGAGTTGCACCAGCATCAAGCGAATTTTCAACCAATTCTTTAATGACACTTGCTGGACGCTCAACAACTTCACCAGCGGCTATTCTATTTACTAAATCATCTGGTAATTGCCTAATTGGCATTGTTGATTCTCCTTTTTCTAGGCTGTAGTGTAAAGAATAATTATTATATTTCAAAGGGCATCTTAATGGTTAGAGCTAAAAACACACATATGCAAATTGCGCTTAAATTAGCCAAGAAAGCAGGAGAAAAGGGCGAAGTGCCAGTTGGGGCGGTGGTGGTATATCAAGGTACAATCATTGCTAAAGCCAGAAATAAAATGCGCCAGCTAAACGATGCAAGCGCTCATGCGGAAATGTTAGTCATTAAAAAGGCGCTTAAAAAACTAAAGACCTCTCGTCTTATTGATTGCGATATTTACGTAACGCTTGAGCCATGCACCATGTGCGCTGGCGCTATTTCTCATCTAAGATTTAGGCGGGTTTATTATGGGGCTGAGGATATTAAAGGTGGCGCTATTGAAAATGGCGTGCAGTTTTTTAGTGCCAATACATGCCATCATAGGCCAGAAGTTATTTCGGGATTAGAGGAAGAAAAGTCCGAAAAATTGCTTAAGAACTTTTTTGCTTTAAGACGATAAAATTTTCTATTAGTTTTGAAAGCTCACGCTTAAAATGCTCTTTTTCTTTTTCCCCCTCTTCAATAATTTCTCTTACTCGCCAAAATTCATAAGCGCCAAATTCATGAACATTAGGGCGGATATAAAGATCTGGTGGATAGGCGGCAATATTATGTGCCGTTAAGGCGTGCATCATTATTTGTGCCGAACCAAGTGTTACGTCAATCGCTGAAGGATTTTCATTGCTGGTGCGATTTGATGGATCACCATTTACATCAATAGCAATAGTAATATCTGTGCCAATGGATGCCGAATCAAGCGGCAATGGATTAACCACGCCACCATCAACCAACAGCCTACCATCATATTCAACGGGCTCAAATAAAGACGGAATGGCTATTGATCCAGCTATTGCTGGTTTAAGTGGGCCAGTATGAAATATCACTTGATGCCAAGAGCGAAAGTCTGTGGCAATTATATAAAGTGGCGTTCTTAAATCTTCAAAATCTTCAGGAAAATCTTCAGGTATAAAAGCATCAACAATCATTTCAGGATCAAGTTGCATAGAAATACCATCACGAAATAGATTGCGCAAATCTTTGATTTTGGTTTTCCAAAGGCGAGAAGTAATTGAGCGCATATTGCCTAGAACTTCTAAGGAGTGCTCTCGAAGTTCTTTACCCTTCATGCCAGCCGCCCAACCAGCACCAACCAAAGAGCCAATTGACGTGCCAGCAATGATACTTGGGCGCAATCCCATCTCGTCCATCGCTTCAATGAAAGGAATGTGCATTAAGCCACGAGCCGAGCCACCGCCAAGCGCAATACCTATTCTTGGTCCTTTAATTGTTGGCATTATTTATCTCAATCATTATTTCAATCTAACATAACAGATAAGCATTAAAATAATTATCTCAATTATTCTGCTCGCTTAAAATCGCCTTATAACCAATATCAGTGCGATAAAACCCGCTTTGCCAATTAATTTTTTTAATAGCTTGATAGGCTGTAGTTTGTGCTTGTTTTACACTATCGCCCATTGCGGTAATATTTAACACTCGCCCACCATTAGCCAATATCTTATCGCCTTGTTTTTTTGTTCCAGCATGAAATATTTTAACATTTTCATCATCAATATTTTCAAGACCACTAATAATAGTGCCTTTTTGATAAGAGCTAGGATAACCGTTTGCCGCCATGACAACACAAAGTGCTACCTGCTCATGCCATTGAGGTTTGACATTTGAAATATCCCCCTTAGCGCTTGCCTCTAATAAATCTAACAAATCACTTTTTAAGCGCATCATAAGGGTCTGACATTCAGGATCACCAAAACGAACATTATGCTCAATTAATTTTGGCTGATTATCTTTAATCATTAGACCAGCAAATAACACACCAGAAAATGGCGTGCCTCTTTGCTTCATGCCCAAAATTGTTGGGGCGATAATTTGCTTTTCGATTTTTGTAAGTAGCGCATTATCAACCATAGGCGCTGGCGAATATGCGCCCATGCCGCCAGTATTTGGCCCCTTATCGCCATCAAAAGCACGCTTATGATCTTGTGCGCTGGCTAATGTTATAAAATTCTCACCATCACAAATAGCAAAAATTGAAACTTCTTCCCCATCTAAAAACTCTTCAATTACTAGTTTTTCACCAGCTGCGCCAAATGCCCCCGAAAAGCAATCTCTAATTGCTTGTTCCGCTTGCTCTAAACTTAGCGCAACGACAACTCCCTTGCCAGCCGCTAAGCCATCGGCCTTTATTACAATCGGCGCGCCTTGCTCTCTTACATATTCAAGCGCTGGCAGCTCATCTGAAAATTCAGCATAATAAGCAGTTGGGATATTCATTTCATTACATAGTTTTTTGGTGAATATTTTTGACCCTTCAAGCTCGCTCGCAGCCTTTGAGGGGCCAAAGGTCAAAATATTTGCCGCTCGTAAATCATCGGCAATGCCAGCAACTAATGGCATTTCAGGCCCAACAATTACCAAGCCAATATTTTTATCTTTGCAAAACTCAATTACTTTTTGATGGTTTTCAACATCAAGTGCAATATTATCTCCAACCTCGCTTGTGCCAGCATTTCCTGTTGCAATATATAATTTATTTAAGCGCTTAGATTGTGCAATTTTATAGGCAAGTGCATGTTCTCGCCCACCCGATCCAATAAGTAAAATGTTCATATTTTCGCTTAAAGACATAATTGCACTCTTGATTATTTATATTCTTACATGCACTTATATCCCTATGGAAAATAATGCAACCAACGCACATGAATTTAGCGTCTCACAAATTTCAGGTGCAATAAAAAATATAATAGAAGATGAGTTTGGCTATGTTCGAGTACGTGGCGAAGTTGGTCGGCTTTCACGTCCCAATTCGGGTCATTTATATTTTGATCTTAAAGACGAGAAAGCCTCTATTTCTGCTGTGGCATGGAAAGGCGTTGCCTCAAAATGGCGTTTTCAACCAGAGCAAGGACTTGAGGTTATTGTAACGGGTCGCATAACAACTTTTGCTGGGCAATCTAAATATCAAATAATTGTTGAAAGCGTTGAGCCAGCTGGCATTGGCGCTTTAATGGCATTGCTTGAGGAGCGGCGTAAAAAGCTCCTTGAAGAAGGTCTATTTGATGAGGGACATAAAAAACCTCTACCATATTTACCCAAAAATATTGGCGTTATAACTTCACCAAGTGGTGCGGTGATAAGAGATATTTTACACCGTCTAAGCGATAGATTTCCAACTAATGTAATTATTTGGCCTGTGCGAGTGCAGGGCGAGAGTTGTGCTAGTGAAGTTACAACGGCCATAAATGGTTTTAATGCTCTTGATGAAAATTCAAAAATTACCAAACCAGATTTAATCATAGTGGCTCGTGGTGGTGGCTCGGTTGAAGATTTGTGGGGGTTTAACGAAGAAGAAGTAGTGCGTGCGGTTTTTGAGAGCAAAATCCCTATTATTTCTGCCATTGGACACGAAACCGATACTACATTAATTGATTATGTTGCCGATATTCGCGCCCCAACGCCAACTGCTGCCGCCGAAATTGCGGTGCCAGTGCGAGCAGAATTGGTAGTTTTTGTTGAAGATTTAGGATCACGAGTAAAATCAAGCGCTTTTCGCCTTTTAGTCAATCAAAAAGAAAGATTAAGGGCGATAAGTTTCGGCCTGCCAAAGCGCAATGATTTATTATCTTTTTCTCGTCAGCGTTTAGATTTAGCAATAGAGCGCTTAAATGGAGCATTGCGCCAAACAAAACAGCAAAAATCTTTGGCTTTGGCGCAAATCGCCCCTCGTCTATCGTTAAGTGCAATTAAGCAACGAAATGAGGACTTAGGGAAAACTCTAAATATTTTAAGCACCAGAATGTTGCCAGCAATTAATCGTCTAATTTTTGATAGAAAAAAATCTGTACTTTCATTTGCAAAATTACTAAATACTCTTTCTTATAATTCTATTCTTGAACGTGGTTTTGCGCTTGTCAGTGATAAAAAGGGTAAATTAATCTCTAAAGCTATAAATATCAAGAAAGGTGATTTGCTCAATATTCAATTTGCTGATGGAAAAATTAATGCTATTGCTAAAAGTGATAAATCGCCATCTATAAAGCAAAAGAAGACGCTAGAAACAAAAGATGATGGGCAAACAAACCTGTTTTAATGGATTAAAAAATGGATATTTTACAAGGCAAATTTTCACAAAATGAAGCAAAATTGCGTTATTTAGACGCTGATTATAGCGTGTTAGTTCCTGGAAATTTTGTGCGCTGTGCAATTACTGGCAGAACCATTTTGCTTGAAGATCTTAAATATTGGAATGTTGATCGCCAAGAGCCCTATATTGATGCTGAGGCGGCAACAAAAGCCTATTTGAAATATGGTGATAAGTGAGCGTAAGCTAAATGGATAAAGAAAATAAACGCATTTTGTTCATATCCAATGGCAATGGCGAAGATTCAATTTCTGCGGCAATAATAAAAGAAATTCCAAAAGGATTTTTGCTTGATGCTTTTCCTGTCATTGGTTTTGGTAGCGCTTATGGTGGCGTTTGTAATATTGTTGGCCCCGTTATGCATATCCCCTCTGAAGGACATAGAAAAGCTGGCTCAATTGCCAAAGACATAAAGGGGGGAATGTTATCTGGCACTTGGCGCTCAATAAAATTTTTGCGCTCAATAAAGGGTAAATATCATAAGATAATTGCAATAGGGGATAGTGTAGTTCCGATTCTTTGCACGTTAGCAGGTATAAAAATCGATATTTATCTTGATGTTTATAAAAATGGTTATGCGCATACATATCTCAAAATAGAGCGTTGGGCGATTAAAAAGGCTTGCAAAAAAACCTATTGCCGAGATGATATTTTGGCTGCATCACTTAGAAAATATAAAATAAATGCAATTTCAAAAGGTAATATTATGATAGATATTATCCCCTTTGGAGATTATGATGTTTCGCTGCATAGAAGCAAAAAAACCGCTATCACTTTATTACCAGGAAGTCGCAAAACAACAGCTAGAAATCTTAAATTACAAGTTGAAGCAATAAAGAAATTGCCGAAAGCACTCTATCCAGATATTTTTGTAGCAGTTGCTAGAGATATTTCTGTTGAGGAATTGGCAAAAGTAACATCAATGAAATATCATGAAGCAATTAGTAAACAGGCTTCAGATTTAGGTTATCTGAGTGATGGAGAACTAAAGCTAAATCTTACAAGTGGTGTTGCTGGTAATATTATTAAAGCATCTGATGTATTGCTTAGCCAAGCGGCGACACTAACACTGCAAGCGCTTGGTATTGGTAAGCCTGCTATTTCTTTTATTGAAGATAATGATCGCCCAAAACGAACTTCTGATAGGAAAAAATTAGCAGGAGACTCTCGTGTTTTTGTTAGCCAAGATGCTGACGAATTGGCTCACGCAATGAAAAATTTATTGGGGGATAAAAAACAGCGTGATAGAATGGGCGAAATTGGTAAATCCCGTATTGGATCAAGCGGTACGCTTGCGGCAGTTATTTCAGATATTATCAGCTAGCTTTTTTTTCAATAATAGCTTCATCACGAAATGCACCAAGAACTATTGCACCTATCATGGCATAAAGACTTATCAAGAGACCATGACTTAAAGTCCCTCCAGTAAGTCCAGAAATTGAGTAAAGTGCAAGCATTACCAAAATAATTTCAATTCTAAAACCAAACAGACTATCACGAGGCGCTTTTAATGCACCAACCAATGGCGCAAAAAGGAAAGCAAAGAAACTGGCAATACCAAATATACCAGCAGAGAACGCATAATTTATAAAATCATTATGGAATTGAAAATATTGCAAAAGGTGACCGTTTATTTTATCTTCCCCCATAACAATAACAACATTTTCACCCATATTTGTCCAACCATAACCAAATAATGGCTTTTGCAAAAATAATTCCCAGCCAGCAATATACATTTCCATACGAATATTTAGAGTTTTTAGACTAGATAGACCTTGCTCCATCACAAGGGTAATAATATTGCCTAAAGCGGCAATTCTTCCTGAGCTTTGGGTGATAAAGTAAAAGGCTATAAAAGCCAGAATAAAGGTAATAATAGTTGCATATATTTTTGCTTTCAGTGTTTTGGTTCTCCGAATTGCAAAAATAAAATATAA
>JAKISM010000039.1 GCA_021648585.1 Devosiaceae bacterium
GGGTAAATTCCACCCGCTGCTTTTTTTAGAACTTCAGTGTCAATATCGCTAGCTAATATCTTGAAATCCCAACGTTTTAATTCAGGGAATTTATTATATAAACACATAGCAATAGTATATGGTTCTTGCCCTGATGAGCAGCCTGCCGACCAAATTCTAAGGCGGGGTTTTCCATTATTGCTGGTGCGAGGTTTTGTGCCAATAATTTGCTTTATATAATTTTCTAAATGATCAAAATGATGATCTTCACGATAAAATCTGGTGAGGTTAGTAGTTAAAGCATTTACAAAATCTTGCGCATCTTTTTTGCTTGCTTTTGAACTTTTAAGAAAATCTAGATAATCCAAGAAACTATTTATAGATAGGTTTTTTATTACTTTGCTGAGGCGAGAAATAACCAAAGTGCGCTTAGCATCACTTAATGAAATACCCGCAACTTCAAAAATCCTCTCTTTTACCATAGAGAATTCTTTTTCGCTCAATTCAATATCTTTAATTTCCATAATATAACAAAACTCCAGCTAATATTTGATGTCAAAATGCAGGCAATATAGTTACTTTTTGAAAGAATAATTTGAAAAGGATATTTTAATTTTGTGATATTTTCACAATTTTCTCAATCTCGCCTTCAAAATTCTCTAACTCATCGTGGCCTTTTTCAACATTATCTACTATTATATACGTTTCATTACTTAGATTTTGTAAATGTTCTTCTAAATTTATAATTATTTTTTCTAAATCATCATTATGTTGTGAGCTTTGCTGGCTTTCGCTATGGCCTTTGCTTGCCAACATTCTTATTTCTTTTGCAGATTTTGCGCTGGTTTTTGCTAAAGTGCGAACTTCTTCAGCAACTATTGCAAATCCTGCACCCTTTTCTCCAGCACGAGCGGCCTCCACCGCAGCATTTAGCGCCAATAAATTAGTCCTAAATGAAATGTCTTCAATAGCTATCATCATATTATCAATTTCGCCTGTTAACTCGCTAACATTTTTAATAGATAGATTTGCTTGTTTTGTTGTCTGGCCTGCTTGCTTAATTAAATCATTAGCCTGTTGACTAATATTATTAGTTTTATTAGCGCTTTCTTTTATATTATTAACAATAGAATTTGTGCCTAAAAGTGCATGTTGGCTATTTTTTGCAACTTGGTTGATATTTCCTAATGTTTCTTTGTAAGAATCAAGCATGCTGGCTATTTTATTTAATTTGTCTTCAAGTCTAATACGTTGAGTTTCCTCACTATGTTTTTGTTCCTGAAGGCTTGAGATAGCCTCATGCACATTATTAACTTGAGAATTTAGACCTGCGTTGGACAGGTTAATCGAGCTAATATTACCTTGCACAATCTCATCTATTGCTTTTGTTGATCTCTCAAGAATATCTAGCCCAATATTTAACTCTTCAAGAGCTGGAAATAAAACTTCATCATTTGGTGAAAACCTAAAGCCAACATTACCATCTGCAATGGCGCTAGTAAATTTTGCTAATTGCCCTTTACCAACAATAAGGCCGGCTTTTTTGAAACTAATTACAAATTGTGTCTCATTTATTTTTGTGGTCATGCAATCATAAGGTCGCCCATCAAGAGTAACACGCATTGATATAGTTTCATTCTCTTTTGGCAGAGTAAAATTATCGCTAAATAAAATTGCAAGCGGCATATCTTTTGTAACAGATGGGCTTAGATCTAAAAACCCCTCGCTAGCTGCCACTATTTCTCTATTTTCATCTATCAAAAGAGCTGGAGTTTTTAATGAAATAAATGCCGTTTGATATGATTTCGCTTTTGATAGTTCGCCATATTGATGTGCTATAATTTCTTTTATAAAGGTAAAATTTCTTTTAGGGGGTGCATTTTTATAGCCAACTAATTGCGCCAGCTTAGAAAATTGAGTTTTTTCTTTTTGTTGTGATTTTTTTGCAAGAAAGATAATAATGGCGCTTAAAAGCAACCAAGCCAATCCAATTATTGCAAGGCTAAACATTGTTAGCCCAAAAGTTTCAATAATTACTAAAGCCAATAGCAAAATAGTTGCAAAAGCTAAACTAACAACTATTGAAAAAGTAAATCTTGTTTGCATTATATATTTAAGTCCACAAAATCCTAAATTTGATATTTTGCGCAAATTAGCACTTCGTTAACTTATATGAATAATGGTTAACCAAATATGACTAGAGTGAATTCAAATCAATAATTTGGTAATAAATTGTGAAAAACTTGGCTTTTAGCTAATTTGTAATCAGCAATTAGAACAATTCAATATCATCATCTGCTGGTTTAACTGTTTTTTGAGTACTTGCAATTTTCAATTCTTCACGAACAATATTTTGCCCAGCTTCGCTATCAAGTCGTTTAATACGAACTCGACCGCTGGTTGGAGTATAAAGAACCCTACGAGCAAAAGTGCCGCCCATATCTTCACTAGTAATTCTATATCCCTCATCGCTAAGAAACCTATGCACAAAGTCGATATTTGCCGCTCCGACATCTGCTAGCGAGGCATTAATTTTACCACCGCCAAAAACCTTTATCTCTAGGTTCTTCTTTAAACCAGTACCTTGTTTTAGCACTATATTTATCAATTCTTCCATTGCATAAGCACCATAGCGAGCGGAAGCGCCAAAGCGATTTTTAGCTGATCCTGATTGCTCCGCCAAAAGAAAATGGTTCATGCCGCCAACATTAGAAACCTTATCGCGAACACATGCACTAATGCATGAGCCAAGAACAGTAGAAAACGTAACGTCGCTTTCATTTGATACGTGGCAATCGCCCTGATGAACCGTTGTGACTACGCCTCTATCAAATCCATTAGGTAATGTTTCTCTTTTTCTCATTTATGCAATGCCCTAAAATAATATTATTCTTTATGCTGACAATCTAAACCCTATTTTGTTAGCGAATTGCTAACTATACTTAAAACAATTAAAAATTAATTCAATTTGACAACCTATGTTTAGGAATTCTCACTGTATTATTTAGCTAGTTTAATTAGAAAAATTTGGACACTGTGATATGTCACTAAAAAGATTAGCTAGAGAACTTGATGAAACCACCCGCCAGACTAAAGAGTTGGTGAACGGAATTATTAAAGCACTAGACATTTTGCAAGAAACTAATATCTCAAGCGACGAAGCCAATAAACAGGCCATTAATAAAATTATTCATTCTCTTCAGGGTCAAGATAGAATCGAGCAGCGCTGTGACAATATGGCAAAAGCTATTCGTAAAATGGTCGAGAAAGATAGCACAATCAATAATGAGCAATTTGATGAGATTTGGTCGCATATGACACTTGATGAATTAGCAAACCCCAAACTATCTGGCATATCAGCACGAATTGAGCATGGTGAAGTCGATTTATTTTAGTTTGGCCAATAAAAAAGCGCTGAAAATTCAGCGCTTTTATTTTATCTTTATAGCTTGAAATATCTATTCTTCTATTTTAGCGCCATCAATTACCGCATGTAAATCAATCATGCCAACCATCTGATCATTATGAGTAATAATGCCTCGCAATAATTCGCTATCCCCTGATGAATTACCTTCGGGGACTGGGTGGATATCGTTTTTATTAATGGTAAGAATATCACTAACCGCATCAACCAAAATGCCAACCCATTTTTCACCAACCGACATAACAACAACCACATGAGTTTTTGTAGGAGATGTTTGTCCATCACCAAAACGAGCACGAAGATCAAAAATTGGTACAATAGTTCCACGTAAGTTTATTACGCCACGCACAAATTCACGAGTATTTGGTAGGGGAGTTGCCCCATTCCAAGCACGAATTTCACGTACTGTCGTAATTTCAACTGAATAGGTTTGATCACCAAGAGAAAAAGCTATTAACTGCAAAGAATTTTCTGCTGATATTTCACCATTTTCATAATCATCTTTAATATTAAGAGCTTCCATTATATTTTCCTTTAATTTTATGCAGCAGCTGTTCGCTGATTAGATATTGAATTTTTTAGACCCTGAACATCTACAATTAGACCAACCGATCCATCACCAAGAATTGTGCCGCCAGCAATTCCTTCAATTCTCTCAAAATTTTCTTCTAGGCTTTTAATAACAACTTGCTGCTGCCCAATTATCGCATCAACAATTAAAGCTAATTTGTTAGTCCCCTCTGCTTCGCACAGAACAACAAAGCGATCTTTTTCGTTCACATCAGTTGTCATTTCAAAATGAGATGCTAGATCCATTGATTGCACATATTCACCACGCACCTTTAATACACGTGCGCCAGTTGGTAATCGCCCAAATTCAACTCGTGCGCATTGCATTGTTTCAACGATTGACGAAAGCGGAATAACATAGGGGCAATCAGCAACTCGAACCAACATTACATCAAGCACTGCAAGAGTTAGCGGTAATCTTAATGTCATACGTGTGCCTCTACCCGGAACAGATTTCACAATTACCGAACCACCAATTTTATTGATGTTCGAAAGAACAACGTCCATGCCAACACCACGCCCCGAAAGATCAGAAACTTCTTCAACGGTTGAAAATCCGGGTGCAAAAATTAAATTGTCTATTTGATCATCGCTAAGTTGTTGCTCTTCACCAACCACGCCTTTTTCACGTGCTAATTGCAATACTCTTTCACGATTAATGCCAGCACCATCATCTTCAATTATTATTAAAATTGAGCCACCAGCTTGTTCAGCTGAAAGTCGAATAGTACCTGTTTCTTCCTTACCGCTTTCAACACGCTTTTCAACAGATTCAATACCGTGATCAGCTGAATTTCTAATCATGTGAGTTAGTGGATCTGAAAGCTGTTCAATAACCGTTTTATCAATTTCGGTATTTTCGCCAACCATTTCAAGTTTGATTTTTTTACCAGTTTTTGAAGCAAGTTCACGCACCAAACGTGGCATACGAGAGAACACAGATTTTACAGGTTGGGCACGAATTGCCATCACACTATCTTGCAAGCCTCTAGTAGTGGTCGCTAAAACTTCAAGCCCACGCACAAGCTCTTGATAGCGGTGACGTAAATTATCGTCCATTTGTTGAGTTAACATTGATTGGGTAATAACCAACTCACCAACCATATTTACCACCCGATCGACCTTATCAAGATCAACACGAATTGATTGCATACCAACGGGGGGGGCTTTTGGTGGTGTTTTTGTATCACCTGCAACATTATCTGCAGTTTTTGGTACAGATTTCTCTGACTCTGGCTTGGGCGGAGCTTTTGGCGCAATTTCAGCCGCTAGATCTGCAAAACTTGGCATATCTTCGTCTTCTTCCAAATCTTGATCACTTAGATCTTCGCTTTTTGCGTCTTCATTAAATGCTTGCTCATCTATGGGCATTTCAAACTTAGTAATTTTTAACTCGCAATCGCCATCAACAAATTCAAATATCTCACGAATGCTTTCCTCTTCAATATCCTTGTCCTTGATAGTTATTTCCCACGTACAATAGACAGAAAATGGCTCAAAATCGGTTAATAATGGGATATCTTTTAATATGGCTTTTACTTCAACTTCACCCAATTCTGCTAATTCTCTTAGCAATAATAGCGGGTCATTTGCGCTGGCATAAAGCTCTCTAAAGGGAATAAATTCAACCAACCAACCCTCTGTTACTTCTTCTGTTGGCTCTTCCATCTCAACAAGTACAGGAGTAAACTCAATATCAAATTCCTCCATAGGCTCGCCGCTTTCATCATCACTATCACCAGAACTTGCTTTACAAAGAGCAACAAATTTTGCTTTTTCTGTCGCCCCATATTCAGGGTCAAGTTCCTCGCCATTTCTTGCCGCTTCAACAAAATCGGCAACTAAATCATTTGAGCGAATGCAAAGTTTAATTACTTCATTAGTAAAATCAATTTTGTCATTACGAACAAAATCGAGCAAAGTTTCAAACTCATGCGCAAATCCAACAAGCGAGGTAAAACCAAATGCTCCCGCACCACCCTTTATTGAATGAATAGCACGGAAAATTGCGTTCATACGATCCGAGCTTTTATCGCCATCTTGAATGGCGGTAAATTGTTCTTCAAGATCTATTAATAGCTCAGAACATTCATCAAAATAGGTAGCTTTAAATTCGTCTAAATCACTCATTTATGTTCCAAAATCAGGTTAAAATTATACTCGTCTTATTTACTAATGAACTACTCGATTAATCACCGAAATTAATTTTTCAGGATCAAATGGTTTAACTATCCAACCAGTTCCACCTGCCGCACGACCTTGATCACGTTTTTCACGTGAACTTTCAGTTGTAAGAATAAGAATTGGTAGAGATTGAAATTTGCCAGATGAGCGGACATTTTTGATGAACTCAATCCCATCCATCACTGGCATATTAATATCGGTAATGACTATATCAACTTCTTCTTGGGCAAGTACATCAAGCCCTTGCTGACCGTCTTCTGCTTGCAAAACATCAAAGCCAGCATCAGAAAGTGTGTGCTGCAACATGGCCAACATTGTTTTAGAATCATCAACTGTTAGAATACGCATTATTTACTTTATCCTTTTATAAGCGGGGCAAAATTTTCGCTAAGCCCTAATCGCTCTATTGCCCCAAGCATAGGTTCGCTTGGTTTTGAAATTGTGAGGGTAATATTAGTTTGTTCGGCGCTATGCGCTGCACTTATCAACATCAAAAGAGCATTGGTCGCTACACGATCGACCGAACTTGCATCAATATTTACAGAGCCACACTCAAGCTGCTCAATTAGTTGCTCCGATATTGAATCTAATGCGTCCAAATCCACAATCGGTGGCAAGGTTAATGTTTCATTTTGCACTATTTGTGTGTCAGCCATTTTGCTTTACCCTTTAATGGCACAGGCTTCATGCCTATGGTTAAGGGATTCTTTCACCATAGTGGTTTAAGAATTACTAATAAGTTCTACTTAGATGCAAAAAACTGTAGAAAATCGCTATTATTTATCAATTTGAGCATAAATTGCACCCTCATCAACTTCATTTTGGCACTTTGGTTGCCAATTTGGGTTTTGATCCTTGTCAATCAACACAGCACGCACCCCTTCGGCAAAATCATCTCGTTTACCCATCATTGCGGCAAGAGAGAGGTCGGTTTCTAGTGTTTTATCAATATCTTGATGGGTTCTTGCCCTATCATGCGAAATGATTATAGCGCTTAGAGATGTCGGGCAATGTTTTTGCAAAATATCATAAAATTCTTTTGCTGTTTGCTCAGATTTTGCTTGTTGTTCTAATAGATTTTTTATTTGCTTAATATTTTTCCCTGAAAAGGCTTGTTTGCAAGAATTTGCCTTAGCAATGAATGATTCTTTGCTTAATGATGCTGTTTTTGACGAATCATTTTCTTTTGAGATTATTTTTTTAATTGCTGCATCTATATTTTCTTGCTTCATTGCTTTTAAGAGTTGCTCACGAATTTGAGGAAAATCTTCTTTTGCAATCACACAATCAGTGAGATTAAGCTCGATTGCATCATTTGCGCTTATTGCTTGTCCTGAGAGTAAAAATGCTAAAGAAATATGGCGCTCAATTTTTGCTAATAAAAAATCAATGCCGCAATCACAGACAAATCCTATTGCCGCTTCGGGCATTGCAAAAATTGTATTCTTTGTTGCAAAACGATATGTTGCATGTCCTGCCAAACCAAGCCCGCCACCCATCACAATACCATCTGCTAACACCACTATTGGCTTTTTATATTTTGCAATATGGCCATCAAGACTATATTCTTTCTTAAAGAAATCATACATTTCTTGTGTCTGACCATCTAAAATATATTGTCGTGATAGACGTATATCACCACCTGCGCAAAACCCTCGCTCAGTTGCACTTTCAAGCAAAACAGCATCTATTAAATTATCATTTTCAAACTCGCTCAAAGCCGCATCAATCATATTTATCATATTTAGATTAAGCGCATTTATTGCCTTTGGGCGGTTTAACTGGATAAAACCTATCTTATCTTTTGAAAAGATAATTACTTCGTCGTCATTCATTGCTTTATCTTTTAAGTGCAAAATTATACATATTTGCTTTATGGCGTTTTCTTATTGGCAAAGCAATGTTATTGCAGAAAAATGTCAAATATTCATCTTAGCGGTATTGCCGCCGATTTAGCGCAAAGAAACAACCCAATTCGCATTGGAATAATCGGCTGTGGCGAAATGGGAACGGATTTGGTTACGCAAATTATGTTGATGGAGGGTATAGAAATTGCCGCCATTAGCGCCCGCCGCCCACATACTGTTTTTGATGCCCTAAATATTGCTTATGGCAATAGCGAAATGGGGCAAGAAGTAAATACCCGATCGCAAATGTCAAATGCGCTTGAATTGGGCAAAATCGCTATTACCAGTGATAATGAACTCATGGTAAGCACAGAGCAAATTGATGTGATAATCGATGCAACAGGCAAGCCCGGAGTTGCCGCAGATTTCATTCTTTTAGCCATGCAGCACAACAAGCATATTGTCATGATGAATGTTGAAGCTGATGTAACCATTGGGCGCTACCTTAAGGCGCAAGCTGATAAGTTGGGCGTGATTTATACGCTTGGCGCAGGCGATGAGCCTTCTTCTTGTTTAGAGTTAATTGAATTTTGCTCAGCGTTGGGACTAACTATTGTTGCGGCTGGTAAGGGAAAAAATAACCCGCTTAAACATAGCGCAGTGCCTGCCGATTATATTGAAGAAGCCGCAAGGCGTAATATGAACCCTCGTTTGTTAGTAGAATTTGTTGACGGCTCAAAAACCGCTGTTGAAATGGCGGCAATAGCTAATGCAACGGGTCTTGTGCCTGATATTGCAGGAATGCACGGCCCAAACGCATCACGAGAAGATTTAGCAAAGGTGCTTATCCCAAAAGCTGATGGCGGTATTCTTAATAATATTGGCGTGGTCGATTATACTATTGGCAAGGGGGTAGCACCCGGCGTATTTGTAATCGCCAAAGCTACTCACCCACGAATTATTGAGCGCATGGACGATTTACATATTGGCACAGGGCCATATTATGGATTTTTCCGCCCCTACCATCTTACATCGCTTGAAGTGCCGCTAAGCGTTGCCCGCATCATGCTTTATGGCAAGGCAGATATGGTGCCGCTTTCTAAGCCTGTTGCAGAAGTTTGCGCTATTGCAAAACGTGATATCGCTCAAGGAGAAAAAATAGATGCAATAGGGGAAACTTGTTATCGCTCTTTTACTATGAAATATGAAGAAGCTAAACAAAAATCCTGCCTGCCAGTTGGCCTACTTGAGGGCGGCAAGGCGCTTAGCGCTATTAAAAAAGGCGAGCTCATCACCTCAATAAATGCCACTCCTGATAAAACAACCAAACTTTACGAAATGCGCCAAAAGCAAGATTTAATGTAGGGATAATCACTCACATTTAAGAAAAGTAACCATTATCCCTTTATGCACTCCGCAATCATCAATGCTTTCATCAATAATGATAAAGCCAGCTTTTTCAAGCACACGGATTGAGCCAATATTAGCAGTGATGGAGCGAGCGAACAGTTTTTTATGTCCGCAATCTTTGGCCGCAATAATCATCGCTTTTGCCGCCTCGCTTGCATAGCCCTTGCCCCAAAAACCTTGCCCAATCCAATAGCCAAGTTCTAGACCAAGCTCGCGATCAAGATGCCAACCTATCACTCCAATAAAACCATCAGTTTTTGATATTATAGCATAGGCGTGTTCTTGTTTAGTGCGTGCTAGATTATTGATAAAATCTATCGCATGTTCTTCTTTATATGGGTGAGGCAAACGAGCAAGAAACTTATGAATTTCTTTATTATTTGCCAATTCTTGCAAATCCGCTTTATCTTTAAGAGAGGGCGCACGCAAAATTAAACGCTCGGTTTTTATTTCATCGGGCAGGTTATTTATGTGTGATATTGTCATAATAAATTCCAAAATAAAAGGGAAGCTGGCTGGCCAACTCCCCTAAATATTTGCAAGATAGATTTCATGCTGGGGAATTAATCACCAGCTTGAAATGATTTAACTGGTTATTCGGCTGCTTTTCTTTGATCTACCGAAACAAAAGTTTTATTGCCAGCACGTTTTGAAAAAGAAACATTGCCATCAATAAGTGCAAAAATTGTATGATCTCTTCCAAGACCAACATTATTGCCTACATGCCATTTTGTGCCACGTTGACGAACAATAATATTGCCAGCAACTACGCTTTCGCCACCAAATTTTTTAATTCCTAAACGGCGACCTGCTGTATCACGACCGTTGCGTGATGAACCACCTGCTTTTTTATGTGCCATTTCCTATGCTCCTATTTCTTATCTTTGCTTGCAATAGCTGCTTTTTGATCGATTTTTGCACGTGGGGCTTTACCAGCAATTAGTTCTTTTGCTTGCTCAATCCATTCTTCACGCTCAATACGACCACCAAATTTTAACTCGCTATCAACTCGTTCAATATCGGCTTTCTTAAAAGCTGCAATATCTTTAAGTGATTTAACACCTGCTGCATGTAATTTTTTTTCAAGGGCTGGGCCAACACCAGAAATTAGCTTGATGTCATCAATAAAATCAGCGCTTGCTTTTTTTGTAGCCGCTTTAGCTGGAGCAGCTTTTGCTTTTGCTGGCTTTTTAGCCGCCACTTTTTTAGGGCTTGCTTTTTTGCCATCAGTAAGAATTTCAACAATGCGCACTGTGCTTAGCAACTGACGATGACCATTGCGACGACGATAACCTTGACGACGTTTCTTCTTAAAGATGATAATGGTTTTTTGTTTTTTGGTTTCAATTAATTCAGCAACAACGCTTGCGCCATTTACTAATGGCTCACCAATGCTCACATCAGCACCTGAGCCAACCATTAGAACATTATCAAACAAAACGTCTTGTCCTGCTTGTGCTTCTAATTTTTCAATTTTAATAATATCGTCTTTGGCAACTTTATATTGCTTGCCACCAGTTTTTATTACTGCAAACATTTTTTCTCTCTTTATCCACTTGTGTGGAATTATTTTCGCGCTTTATGGTGCTATAGAATAGTCTTTTGGTTCAATTAAACCGTAAACCTCAAGCTGCAATTAACATATAGACTAAACGCAAATATCTAAATTTTGCGCAAAGTTGGCTGTTTATGCTGATAAACCTATAGTTTGTCAAGTTTTTATCCTAGCAAAAGGGCGGTATTTATATGATTAACAGATATAATTAGGAAACTAGCTTCGTGCGGTATAGGTGAATAAGGAAAATCCCCGTGCTTAACTCACTGCTGTCTAGTGAGTTATTATTCTCGTCATTGCGAGTGCCTTTAGGCACGTGGCAATCCAGAATCTCACGGCTATTCTCAATAATTCTGGATTGCCGCGTCGGCTACGCCTCCTCGCAAAGACGGGCGGATATTTTTGTAATGAACAATATAGTTGGGTGTCTGTGTTAGTTTCTTGTAAGTTGTCAGCGTGACTGATAAAAACTTCAGGTATTGAGTATATAACAAATGAAAGACACTGGTAAATTATGGCTAATAAAATCAACAAATTCTTCTCTGGTTTAATAGATTCAGAAGTCTGGGATGTTTATGCCCTATCAATAGAAGAACTTAAAAATAGAAAGCTAATAAGAACCAGAAATATTGTAGGGGAGCGAGGAGAGTTTTTAGCTATTGAGACATATAATAAAACTTCGGGCTTATCAAATTTACAGGCAGCACCAGAAGGAACGCAAAATGTTGATGCAATTAGTCGTAAAGGCGAAAGATATAGCATTAAAACAATAACAGCACCAAGAAAAACAACAGGTGTATTTTATAATTGTGGTAATCAAGGAGATGAAAGTGCTCCTGATCAAAAATTTGAATTTGTTCTGGTGGTAATTATTGGAAAAAATTTCCAGTTAGAAAACCTTTATGAATTAACATGGGTGCAATTTTTGAAATATAAAAAATGGCATAAAACTATGAAAGCATGGAATCTTTCCGTAACTAAAGATTTAATAGCAAATGCGAATAAAATATACAAAAAGCCCAATTAGAATTTCTTCCAATCGGGCTTATCTAATCATATTAAATAATTACTTAGAACTACTTAGCAGGGCCAACTTCAACGAATGTGCCGCCTTTAACTACCATTTCTACGATAGTTCCCGGTACGTCACCAGCTGCATCAAACTCGTGTGAGCCTGAAGCGCCTTCGTAGTTTATTTCTTTGCCTGCTTTAAGAAGAGCAACTGCTTTTTCCCATTCACCCGGTAAAATAACTTCACCTGGTGCTGAAGAAACAGAGCGCACGGCGGCACTTAGGCCAGCACGATCGGCTGAGCCGTTTTTCTCAACAGCTAGTGCTAAGATAAATGTCCCATCATATGCTTGTGGTGCAAAGATTGATGTTGGATCAAGCCCAGCAGCTGTTGCAAGATCAGCATAGATAGTAGAGCCAGCAACTTCAGGTGAACCCGGTTTTGTAGCAATCATGCCCTCAACTGCTTTTGCATCAATACCAGTTAGAGCTTCATCGCCAACCATGCCATCACCACCAATATAAGTTGTGAAGTCACCGCTTTCAACGGCTTGGCGAAGAACTGTTTGGCCAGAACCAGAAGCATAGGCAAGGATAACTAGATTTTGCGCACCAGTTGCGGCAAGTGATCCAAGTTCAGCACGATAATCAGCTTTACCTTCTTCATGTCCTTCAGAAGCGGCAACTGTTCCGCCGTTTTCTTCAAAAGAAGCGGCTAATGCATCGGCAAAGCCTTTGCCATAATCATTATTTACATAAGAAATAGCAATTTCTTTTATGCCTTTTGAAAGCAATAGGCGAGCCATAACATCACCTTGATAAGCATCTGATGGAGCAGTTCTAAATACTAGATCATTATCTTCCAAAGTAGTTAGTGATGGCGAAGTTGAGGCAGGTGAAATCATCACAACATTACCCGGTATGCCAGCATTATTAGCAGCTGAAATAGTAGCACCAGAGCAAAGCGCACCAATTATCGCTGTTACTTGATCGGTATTTACTGCCTTATCAGCAGCGTTAGCAGCGGCTGTTGCGTCAGCACAAGTTGTATCGCCTGATACAAATGAAAGTGTGCCGCCAACAATGCCACCCTGTGCATTTACATGTTCGGCTGCTAGTTTTGCTCCCTCAAAAATTGGTGGAGTAAGGCTTTCGATCGGGCCAGTAAAGCCACCTAAAAAGCCAAATTTTACATCTTGGGCAAAAGCTGGTGCTGCAACAAGAAGAGCTGTAACGGCGACGCCAAGAGTTAAAGTTTTTTTCAAAATCTTCATGATTTCCCTCTAAAAGTTTGTTATTGTTAAAACCATTTTAGCTAGATTAAAAACATCTAAACCAACATGATTTAGCGAGATGTTATCTCGTTAAAAATATCTTTGCATATAATTGCACTAAGAGTCACCAGAATTTATCAGCTTTATTAATATTGATATATGATTTAATATCAAAACCAAACTTATTGTGATTTGTGAAATTAATTTGGATTAGAAAAATGCGATTAAAAAGGGCTTTATTATTTTTCATAGTGAAGATGGTTTTTTTATTTCCTCTTGTTGCTCTAGCGCAAAATAATGAAAATGCGCCTGCTGGGTTCTCTAATTTACCATCAGCTTGTGGCAACGAGCCAGTTTCTATTGCGCTAATGCAATGGCCATCAGCTGCAATACTTGCCTATATTCATGAGCAAATTATTACTGAGCAATATGGTTGCGATGTAAAAATAATTTCTGGGGACATGGTTACAACAGCATCTTCTATGGCAACCGCTTATGAGCCATCAATCGCTCCTGAGATGTGGGTAAACCGCATTTCAGAAATATGGAATTTAGCGTTAGAAAATAATATAATGCGAAAAGCTGCTCCTAGTTTTTTTGGCTCTGCGCTTGAGGGGTGGTTTATTCCTCACTATATTGCTAAAAACCATCCAGATTTAACTAGCGCCAGTGTACTTAAAGATTATTTTAGAGTATTTTCAATTAATGGGCAAAAAGCAAAATTTATCTCTTGTCCTAAAGACTGGGCATGTTCAGTAATTAATCGCAATATGTTAAAAGCGCTTGGCTTAAATGCTTATTTTGACATTGTAGAGCCTGCCGATAGGTTCGAACTTGATAATATAATTGCAGATGCTGTTTCAAGAAGAGAAGCTATATTGTTTTATTATTGGCAACCAAATTCAATTCTTGCACAATTAGATTTTTTGCAACTTGATATGGGTGAATATGATAGCGAAAGCGCAAAATGCTTGGCGCAAATTAATTGTAATGAACTTAAAGCTTCAAGTTTTGCCCCCGAGCCTGTTTCTATTATATTAGTAGATAAGTTATTTACTCAAAGCCCACAAGTTGCCGCATATTTCCAGCGAGCATCAATGCCAATAAAAGAAATGAATATGCTATTAGCCTTACAGAGCGAGGGAACAAGAGACGCAAAAGAAGTTGCTAATTGGTTCGTTAGTGAGCGTAAAGAAATATGGCAAAAATGGATAGGATCTATAAATTGAAAATTGCTAAATTAACTAACCAACTAAGTGTTTCTCATCAAATTGAAATAGCTGATATTAAGCAAATAAAGTCATTGGGCTTTTGTGCTATTATTTGCAATCGACCCGATGGTGAAATCGAAGAAATGCCAAGCTTTGAGGATATTGAAAAAGCAGCAAATGAAGAGAATATTAAGTGCTATTATATTCCAAACACTGGGCCTCAAGCAATTAGCAAGGAAATGATTATCAAAACTAAAGCTGCACTTGAAAATTCAAATGGTTTAGTGCTGGCTTATTGTCGTACAGGAACACGTTCAACAATTCTTTGGGCGTTAGCGCAAAAGGAAAAAATGGGCACAGAGAAAATCATAAAGATAGCAAAAGACGCTGGTTATGATATTTCTTTTTTAAGTGATAGATTAATTTAGCCTTGTTATTAGCCTATTGTTTTGCATGTGTAATTAACTTTTGAACCTGTTTAACTCAAATGAGAGTGTCTATTACGTAGAACTGGGTATCGGTTTTATTTTGTTTCTGATTTAATAAATTTCTAGCATTATGGAGAACAACAATATGCCAATTAAAAAAATCTTAGTTGCTAATCGTAGTGAAATCGCAATTCGTGTTTTTCGTGCAGCCAATGAGTTGAGCTTAAAAACTGTTGCGGTTTTTGCCAATGAAGACAGGTTGGCGCTACATCGTTTTAAGGCAGATGAATCATATTTAATTGGTGAGGGTTTGGGGCCAGTTGAGGCCTATTTGCAAATAGGAGAATATATCCGCATTGCAAAATTAAGTGGCGCAGACGCTATTCACCCCGGTTATGGATTATTAAGCGAAAGCCCCGAATTTGTAGATGCTTGTGAAGAGGCTGGAATTATATTTATAGGCCCTAAAGCCAAAACCATGCGTGATTTAGGTAATAAAATTGCGGCTCGCAATATGGCGATAAAATCAAATGTTCCTGTTGTGCCAGCTACCGATCCGCTGCCAGATGATATGGATGAAGTT
Organism: Devosiaceae bacterium; assembly: GCA_021648585.1. GTDB lineage: Bacteria > Pseudomonadota > Alphaproteobacteria > Rhizobiales > Devosiaceae > S141-66. Next base: position 15,477 of record JAKISM010000039.1, read on the forward strand.
GCAAAAATGGCGGCAGAAATTGGCTATCCTTTAATGCTCAAAGCCTCTTGGGGCGGCGGCGGGCGTGGAATGCGCCGCATAATGAACGAGAAAGATTTGCGCCAAGAAGTGCCAGAGGGCAAGCGAGAAGCAAAAGCTGCTTTTGGCAAAGATGAAATGTATCTTGAAAAATTAATCGAACAAGCTCGCCATGTCGAAGTGCAATTACTTGGTGATAAGCATAATGGTTTGGTGCATTTATTTGAGCGTGATTGCTCGGTGCAAAGGCGCAATCAAAAAGTGGTTGAACGTGCCCCTGCGCCATATTTAGACGATGAAACCCGCAAAGAGCTAACCGATGCCGCCCTAAAGCTTGGCAATGACGCAAATTATCAATGTGC
>JAKISM010000040.1 GCA_021648585.1 Devosiaceae bacterium
ACTGTGGGGAATTGGGGGCAACTCTTTGGGTTGCAAACATAAAGCGCAATTCATCATAAAATGCTCGTGCGTCTTGCTCGTCATTAAAATAACCACCCTTAAAGCCCCAATATGTCCAAGTGCCAACAAGCCTATCAAAAACCTGCGTGGCTTTTGTTTCAGAGCCATAGCGCTCATCTTGTGGGAGTTTTGCTAATGCTGTCTCATCTGGCACAGAGCGCCAAAGCCAAGAGGGCACGTCATTTTCTTCAATCTTTTTAACAGCTGCCGGAACGCCAGCTTTTCTAAAATATTTTTGTGCAATAATATCAGCGGCAACTTGCGACCAATTAGCGGGGACCGAAATATCATCCAATTTGAATACTATTGAGCCATCAGGGTTACGTATTTCGCTAGAAGTGTTGCGAAATTCAATACCATCATAGGCGTTATCGATATTATTCTCATTAATGGCAGCTGCTTGCTTAACCTTAGTAAAGTGACGCTCAATGCGCATTATTCATATTCCCCAAGTTAGCGGGTGACTTAACACCCTTAAGCCATAAAAATGGCATTATTATATCAAAAAAAATAAACTTTAAGCCAGACTCTATATTTGAGTATGGTTTAAATCGACGACAACTAAATATCTTCTTGAAGCAGAAAACCTGCTCGAAAAACAGTTTTCTAAATAGATAGGCACCCCAAAAATAATTACTCAAAACAATTTTGCATTTTACCTTAGGCTTACCCCTTAGGAAAAATACGTATTCTTTAATATCCCTCAACGACTCAATATTAACCACTTGCCACCAAACCAGTGGGCAAAAATACTCATTTTGCTTGAAATGCATTTTATGCGGCATGAAACACGCACTTTGCTGCATGAAATATGTCTTTTGCAAAAAACACCTTCTCTTGAACGTTTGAAAGAGAAATCGCTCTACGTAACTATTAAATAATTGCCTGATTTTAAGTTTTTGGTCAACTGCAATATTTATCAAAAAAATCTACCTCTAGTGTTATTTGCGTCAACTATTACTAAATCTAGTGTATAAAGTGTGAAGATTGGGGAAAACTATTTTTATTATTTATATAAAAAATTTTATAGTTCTATTTTTTTGAACATGTTGATTTTGATCTTTTACAATTAGGTTTTAAGCTAAACCTGCGATTTTATTTAGTTCTTTGGCTAAAAGCCTCTCAATATTGCAATAATATTAATAGGTATTTTGGTGCGAATCCCAATGGGGTGCGTGCTATCTATCTTTATTATTATGTCAAGCGCATTATTTTGAATATATTTTTTGAGTTATGTAAAAGCGTAAAAACCAATGTCACAAGAATCACAGGAAAAACCAAAAGAAGCAAAAGACCTTTCAGTTTTGGTAATTGAGCCAAATAGCGAAATGCAACGCTTATTGCGAGGTATTCTTGCAAGTTGCGCTATTAGAGATATTAGGGTGCATAATAATTCTGAAAGAGCGGCTAATTCAATATTATCACATCCTCCTGATATTATTTTGTTAGAATGGGAAGTAAAACCTTTTGATGGGGCAGCATTCTTGAAAATGATTCGCAATAAAAATATGTATCCTGTGTGTCTTGTGCCAATAATTATCATGCTTTCTGAAGCACGCCAATGCTGGGTTGAAAAAGCTATTAAGCTAGGCGCTCACGCAGTAATTGCAAAACCAATCTCACCTGCTGCAATTTTGGCCAGAATTAAATGGATACTTGCAGGACATAGGCAATTACGATTAGAGGGTAATTGTTATGTAATCGAGGGGACAAAAGAAAGGCTGGAGATCGAAGAGGATCGGCAAAAGCAAATGGATAGTGCTAGAGAATATCAAGCAAGTCAATTTGCTGAAATGATGTCCATTCAAAGTGATATAGATAAATTATTGCAGGGGTAAACAGCGCAAAAGCGCTAGCAAACTCTCCTCTTCATTAAATCTAATTATTATAAATAATATACAGCAATTCATCGTTTCAAGTTGTGCTTTTATCAAACACTATGTTACAGGCAATATAGTTCTATTTGCTTTTAACTATGTGAGGCTAATTAAATGAAACAATTATTCGCTGAATTATTTATCTGGTGGCATAAACAGACATTGGGCATGCGCTTGCAGACATGGCTTAATGGAAAATATGTCGGCTCTGATGAGGCAGGTAATCGCTATTACCTACATAAAAAGAATAAAAAGCGTTGGGTAATATATAATGGCCCAGTTGAAGCATCGGCGATTGAGCCTGGATGGCACGGCTGGATACATTATCGAACTGATATTTTACCTGATAACGACGATTATCAACCCTATGATTGGCAAAAACCGCATCGCTCAAACATGACAGGTACAAAAGATGCCTATCGCCCTAAAGGAAGCTTATTAAAATCTGGTGAGCGTCAATCTGTAAGCTCTGATTATGATGCTTGGAAGCCAAAATAGTTAAAAAAGTAAATTATATTTATGAAAAAAATATCCTCAATTACCGCTTCAATTTTTATTTGGCTTATTCTATCTAGCTCAGCTATTGCAGAAACAATAAGCAATCCTGTTGCAGCCTTTGCGGGTTTAGATAAAATAACAGGCCGCCTTACTAATTTTGATGTTTATATTGGTGAAACTGTGCAATTTGGCGCATTGCAATTAACTTTGCGTGCTTGTCATTCTCGCTCAGCAACGCAACAACAACAAACCACCGCTTTTATTGAGGTTGATCAAGTGGATCTTCGTGGAGATATTAATCGTATTTTTACTGGCTGGATGTTTGCCGATAGTCCTGCGCTAAACGCCATTGATCATGCCGTTTATGATATTTGGCTAGAGGAATGTAAAATATCAAGCGATGTGCCACCACCTGAAAGTTGATAAAAATCGCCACTGGTTTTGAGCGCTTTTGATAATAATTCTTCGTATTCTTCTCGTGTGATTTCAACGCCGCCCATTGAGCGAAGGTGAGGGGTGATAAATTGCGTGTCGAGCAAACTATATCCACCGACTTTTAGCCTATTAACTAAAGAGGCGAGGGCAATTTTTGATGCATTGCTCGTTTTGTGAAACATGCTTTCGCCAAAAAACGCTGAACCAAGAGAAAGCCCATATAAGCCGCCAACTAACTTATCATTCTGGTAAACTTCAACACTATGACAAATTTTACGTTCAAATAATTCACTATAAAGATCGATAATTGTTTGGTTTATCCAAGTGCTATCTCTATCACTGCCATAGGTTGCGCAAGCTTTAATTATTGCCTCAAAATCATTATCAATTAAGATTTTGAAATTATTCTTGGCAATGCTCTTTTGCAAAGATTTAGAAATATGAAAATCCTCAAGAGGAATAATACCTCTCATTTCAGGTGACACCCAAAAAACATCGGGATTATTTGCTGATTCGGACATTGGAAAAATGCCAGCCATATAGGCTCGAACTATTAAATCAGGGGTAAGTTCGACATCAAATATTTCATCATTTTTCATAAGATTATTCAGTTTTAGCTAAAAACTTCTCTAACCAGTGAATATCATAATTCCCAGAAATAATGTCAGGTTCTTCAATTAGGCGCTGAAATAAGGGTAGGGTGGTTTTTACACCAGAAACCACAAATTCATCAAGCGCACGGCGTAAGCGCATTAAACATTCGGGACGATTTTTCCCATGCACAATTAATTTGCCAATTAAACTATCATAATAGGGCGGAATTCTATATCCCTGATAAACAGCGGCATCAACCCTAACACCAACACCGCCAGCAGGGTGATAATGTTCAATTAAACCGGGTGAGGGCATAAATGTTTGCGGGTCTTCTGCATTAATGCGAACTTCAATTGCATGCCCCCAAAAAGAAACATCACTTTGTTTTATGGCCAGAGTATCGCCAAAAGCCACACGAATTTGTTCATAAACAATATCAATATTAGTAATGCGTTCCGATATTGGATGTTCAACTTGAATACGAGTATTCATTTCAATGAAGTAAAACTCGTCATTTTCATATAGGAACTCAAAAGTTCCAGCACCTGAATATTTTAGATCGCGCACAGCTTTTGCACAAATTTCACCAATATCACTAGCTTGTTTATCAGTAAGACAAAAGGCAACCGCTTCTTCCCATACTTTTTGATGTCGGCGCTGCAATGAGCAATCTCTTGTTCCTAAATGGATACCATTGCCTTTACCATCACCAATAACTTGAATTTCAATGTGGCGTGGTTTGCCTAAATATTTTTCAAGGTAAACAGCATCATCACCAAAAGCTGCTTTTGCTTCTGAGCGAGCAGTTGACAAAGCCATGCCCATTTCGCTCTCATCTTTGGCGAGTTTCATGCCACGTCCACCGCCACCAGATGCAGCTTTTACAAGAACTGGATAACCAATTTCTTTAGCAACTTCTTTAGCTTCGCTTTCAGTTTTTACTTCACCCTTTGATCCAGGAACACAAGGAATACCAAGTTTTAGTGCAGTTTTTTTAGCCTCAATCTTATCGCCCATAATTGCAATATGATCAGCTGATGGGCCAATGAATGCAATTTTATGCTCCTCTAATATCTGAGCAAAGCGAGAGTTTTCTGATAAAAAACCATATCCTGGATGCACTGCATCTGCGCCAGTTATTTCACAAGCAGCAAGAATTGATGGGATATTTAGATAGCTTTCAGAGGCAGGATTTGGGCCAATGCACACACTTTCATCAGCAAGCTTTACGTGCATTGCATCTGCATCAACTACTGAATGAACTGCAACTGTCTGAATGCCAAGCTCTTTACACGCTCTAAGTATTCTTAGAGCTATTTCTCCGCGATTAGCGATTAGTACTTTGGAGAACATTTTTTTCTCCTATTCAATAACAATAAGTGGTTCACCAAACTCAACAGGTTGAGAATCTTCGACAACTATTCTTTTAACTGTACCAGATTTATGTGCTGGGATTTGGTTCATGGTTTTCATAGCTTCAATAATTAATAATGTTTGCCCCTCATTAACACTCATACCAACTTTAACAAAAGATGTTGCGCCGGGTTCTGGAGCTAAATATGCAGTTCCAACCATTGGTGATAACAAAGCATTTGGGTTAGCTGAAAGGTCATCTTCAGCAACAGGTGCAACCTCAATTTTTGATGCGCTTGTTACTTGCGGTGCTGCTTGGGAGGCAACAGGTGCCGCAATTTGCGGGGCTGCTTGCACTACTTCATTTGCAAATGAGCGTGTTACTCTAATGCGAAATTCTTCTCGCTCAATTTCAATTTCTGCTAAATCTTGCTCATTAAGTAACTCAGCTATTACTTTAATAAGGTCCTGATCTACCTTTGAATTTTTTGTCATATTCTACGCCTTTAATATTTCCCTAAACTATAGAGATTGTATATTTTTTGATTTATTTTTGTTATAATTGCTCAATTAGCGCCTCTAGCGCAAGCAAATAACCTTTTGTCCCCAACCCACAAATGATACCATTTGCAACAGCAGACACGTACGAGTGATGCCTAAATTCTTCTCGCTTAAAAATATTTGAAATGTGAACTTCTATAATAGGAAGTTCAACCGATATTAAAGCATCACGAATTGCGATAGATGTATGAGAATAAGCTGCAGGATTTATTATAATCCCATCAAATTTTTCTTTAGCCCCTTGTATATAATCAACTAATTCGCCTTCGCTATTAGATTGTAAAAAATCAACCTCTAAGCCAAGTGATGTAGCTTTTTTTATACATAGTTGTTCTATATCGCCAAGCGTTTGTGAACCATAGGTTTCAGGCTCACGAGTACCAAGCATATTTAGATTTGGCCCATTTAATATAAGGATTTTTTTTGCCATTTTTTACCCAAGAGAAAAGAGATTTATGAACATCTATACTATAAGATAAAAAAAGGCAAAGATATGCATAAAATCAAATCAATTTTTAACAGTTAGCTTTGCCGCATTCACGCATATTTTCTATGCGATAACGTAATTCTTCGACATCAACTGCACCGGGTAATATTTCCTCACCAATAATAAAGGCTGGAGTTCCATTTATAGATAAAGCCTCTGCAATAGTATAAGATTTTTTAATTATCTCATCAATTTCAGGTTTTTTAGCTTCTAGCTCCAATTCTATGAAATTAATATTCATCTCAAGAGAAACCTTTCGTGCTTTTTCAATAGTTACACGCTCTCGTCCAGTAAATAGAGCCTTATGAAATGCCCAATAATCATGCCCAAGCCGCTCAATTGCAATAGAAAGGCGTGCGACATCAACTGAATCTTGTCCGAGAATTGGGAACTCCTTGATAATAATTTTTAAGTTAGGATCATTGTCTAATAATTCTGGAATATGGGGCATAACCTGTTTGCAAAATGGACAATTATAATCAAAAAACTCAACTAATGCGACATCACCATCAGGATTTCCAAGAACGATATTGTCCTCATCATTATAAATTAAATCCTTCATAGCTAGTAAAGCCACACCAGTTCGCTCGACCTCAAGTTGTCGGTTTTCTGCTTGTAATGCACTTGACATGCTTTCTAAAATACGAGGATTGCTTAATAAATATTGCTCTATCGAAATATTTAATTGCTCTTTATCAATGTTTGAATTTGAAGATTGCTCACCCCGCTCCTCAATCATTTCACTTACGATTGAGCGAACCCCAGCCTCATCTAATGGCGCTTCAGGGCGAGTAAACACAAATAATAATAAAGTAATAGCAAGTGCTAACATTGCGCCATAAAGTATAATGATTGAGCGTTGCATAGTTTCTCCAAAATAAATTTATTCAAAATAATATTATAACTATAAAAATATCAGTATCAATTATAAATAATTAATATTACAAGAAATTCAATCTTATTTCCTATAATATTTATCAAATTTGGCACTAAAATGAAAAATAATTCCTTAAAACTAAATCCATTTTTAGCATTAGAAATATTTGCAAAAGCCACCGAACTTGAAGCGCAGGGCAAAAAAATCTATCATTTAGAAGTTGGAGAGCCAGGAGGAGAGCCAACAAAAAAAATAGCAAAAGCCCTAAATTCTTACCTAAAACACCCACAAAAATATACAAGTGCAAAAGGTTTGATAGAATTAAGGGAGGCTTTATCTATCCACTATCAAAAAAAATATGGTGTAGAGGTCAATAAAGAGAATTTTATCGTCACTATGGGATCTTCTGCAGGTTTCAATATTGCCCTTTTGAGCGCATTTGAAAAAAATGCAACGATTGCCGTGACTAGCCCAGGATATCCAGCCTATATAAATATTATTAACTCGCTGGGCTTTAAGGCAACAGAAATCCCTCTAACTGAGCAAAATTATTGGCAACTTAGTGCCAAAGATGTTGCACAGGCATATAAAAAACAACCCTTTGATGGGTTACTATTTGCAAGTCCTGCAAATCCTACTGGTGCTTGCATAAGCGAAAACGAGTTAGAAAAAATTATATTAGTGTGCAAGAAATTAAATATTCTTCTTATCTCTGATGAAATATATCATGGGTTAGAATATGGCACTCCGTCAAAATCTGCCCTGAATTTTACCAATGATGCTATTGTCGTAAATAGTTTTTCAAAATATTTTTGTATGACTGGCTATAGAATAGGCTGGTTGATTATGCCCAAAAACTTAGTCAAAAAAGCTGAAATGTTACAACAAAATATGTATATTTCAGCCCCAACCCTAAGTCAAAAAGCAGCGATTATTGCTCTTGACGACCTTGAACATTGTGATTTGCAAAAAGCACAATATTTGCGCAATAGAGATATTTTAATAATGGGTCTTAATGAAATGGGGCTAAGAGCTATTAAACCAGCTCAAGGTGCTTTTTATATCTATGTTGATTTTTCTGCTTTTACCAATGACACTCTGGTTTTTTGCAAAGAGATGCTTTTTGATATTGGTGTTGCTCTCACTCCGGGTGAAGATTTTGATAGAGCAAATGGCAAAAAATATGTACGCATTTCATTTGCTGGAAAACAAAGCGATATTGAAATTGCGATTAAAAAAATGGTCGAGTATTTAACCCGACCATAAAATAAGTTAGTTTTTCATTTAACCAAAGATATTACGCTGCCACCAGCCGCCTTTTTTAGGTTGCTTATCATCTGCTTTTTCTTTGCTTTTAGAAGATGTTACAACAATTTCTTCAGCATTAGGCTTTGTTTTGCTTTTAACTGGCTTTGTTTTCTTTTTATCTTCTACTTTAGTAGGGGCTTTACTTTTAGCCTTGCTCTTTGAGGGCGTATCTTTTTGAGTTTCCTCTACTTTGCTTTTTTTGCTAGGTTCTGGTTTGCTAGGTTTTGGCTTGCTCACTTTTGGTTTGCTTGTCTTCGTTTCCTTATCTTTTAAAACACTCGCTGGCTTAGCCTTTGCACTTGAAACGGCTTGCTCTTGGCTAGAGTTATCACTTGCCTCATTCTTGCCTCATTACTTGCCTCATTACTTGCCTCATTACTTGCCTCATTACTTGCCTTATCATTTGGCTTATCGCTTGGAGTGGCATCTGGCTTAGCGTTTGCCTTATCGCTTTGTTTGGCACTTTGTTTATTTTCAGCAGATGAATGTTCATTTGAGGTTTGGTTATTGCGCCGCCCACCACGCCTACCACGCCGACGAGTTTTACGTGGTTCTTCTGCATTTTCACTAGCCTGTGGTGTTGTGGTGCTTTCGCTTACTGAAGCATTGTCATTATTAGTTTTATTATCGACCTCTGGCTTATCTTGATTTTCTTGCTTGCCAGAATTCTCTTGCTTGGTATTATTTTCTTGATTGGCCTGATTTTCATGTGGCCTTCTAGATCCACGACGCTTACGTTTGCGAGGAGGGCGTTTTTCATTGCTAGCGACATCTTCTTCGCCTTCTTCAATTTCTATTTTCTCTATATCAGCACTATCAACTTTAATATGGGAAACTGCTTGAGGGGCAACCTGGCGTTTTTCACCCTTTGATATTTCAAAATTATTTCCAACCATTTCAATGTCCGCAAAAACTGAAATAGAAATATTATTCTTTTTTTCTAAAGAGCTAAGCGCTTCTCGTTTTGCATTTAATATGAAATTTGCAACATCAGTTGGCACGTTAACATTAATAGAATTGTTAGGTTTTCTTTGCACATAATCTTCAATCGCTCGCACAATCATAAGCGCTAGGCTTTCAACTGAGCGGACTATGCCAGCGCCCGTACATGTAGGACAAACATTGGTTGAGCTTTCCAGAACCCCAAATCTCATACGCTGACGTGACATTTCAAGTAATCCAAATAGGCTTATTCGCCCAATTTGAATTCTCGCCCTATCATTGCGCAGTGATTCTTTCATTTTATTTTCGACATTTCTAATAGAGCGCTTATCCATCATATCGATAAAATCAATAACAACTAGTCCTGCCATATCTCTAAGGCGTAATTGCCTTGCAATTTCGTGTGCTGCCTCAAGGTTAGTCTGCAAGGCTGTTGCTTCAATATTTCTCTCTTTAGTGGCTTTACCTGAATTAACATCTATTGAGACAAGAGCCTCAGTTGGGTTAATTACAATATAGCCTCCAGAGGGCAGAGTGACTTGCGGAGAAAACATAGAATCTAGTTGTACTTCTACATTATATTTAGAAAATATGGGCTTATCACCTTTATAAAGACGTACCTTCTTTACGTGGCTAGGCATAATCATTTCCATAAATTCTTTTGCCTCAATATGAGCTTCCTCACCAGAAACCAGCAACTCATCAATTTCCTTTGAATAAAGATCTCGAATAGTACGTTTAATCAACGATCCTTCTTCATATACTAAGCAAGGAGCGGTTGAGGTTAAAGTTAGAGATCTTACGCTTTCCCAAAGGCGCATTAAATATTCAAAATCCCGCTTTACTTCAGCTTTAGTTCTTGATGCGCCAGCTGTACGTAAAATCACGCCCATTCCTTCTGGAACGGCTAAAGAACCAGCAATTTCTTTAAGGCGTTTACGATCTGACGAATTAGTAATTTTGCGTGAAATTCCGCCACCACGTGCAGTGTTTGGCATTAGAACTGAATATCGACCTGCAAGCGAAAGATATGAAGTAAGAGCTGCGCCCTTATTTCCTCTTTCCTCTTTTACCACCTGCACTAACATTACTTGACGGCGCTTGATAACTTCTTGAATTTTATAGCGTTTAATGCGAGGTTTTTTGCGCTCAACTTCTTCTTCTAACGCATCATCACCACCTAATTGTTCAACAACTTGCTCATCTGGTTCATTATTTTCAGACGTTTCATCACCATCGCTAGCATCATCTTCTGTAGTTTCGCTATTCTCATTTTCATCAAGTTCTTCAACATTCTCTTGATTCTCTTGCTCAGCTTCTAACGCTTGTTGTTTTTCAGCAGCAAGCAATGCTTCCTTATCAGCAACAGGGATTTGATAATAATCGGGGTGGATTTCTGAAAAGGCTAAAAAACCATGACGATTGCCGCCATAATCAACAAAACAAGCTTGCAAGGATGGTTCTACCCTTGTTACTTTTGCTAGATATATATTGCCTCTTAGTTGGACTTTTGAGGCAGATTCAAAATCAAATTCTTCAAGTTGATTACCTCCAGTTACAACAATACGTGTTTCTTCTTGGTGGGTAGCGTCCACCAACATTCTCTTTGTAGCCATAATAATTAAATTCTCCATGCCCTTGCAGACGTAAATGTCTCCTTGATTCTAAAACTTGCCTAACAATGCAAACATTTCGTTCTTTGGAAAAATTATTTCCACTAGATGTAAGTCGTAGCAAATTAGCTCCAAGCGAGGCTAAATGATTTTTTAGTTTGGCGTTAATACTAACAACGCCAGCGAATGGGTTGGAAAAGGATAAAAATTTACAAAAAAAGTTAAAATGAAAAACATTCAATAAACTACGCAAATTTTCTCCTATATTCATAAGTAAATCCTATTTCCCTGACTTATATTCTTGTAAGACATTGTGATTTTTATAAAATACTTTGCCGATAAAAACTAAGTCACTCAATCCGTTAAAGGATCAAAAACTTTTCAAAGGTAATTACAATCTAGAACTTGCTGCTTCTATGGAGCAATTATGCTCCAATCGTCTCTAATTTACGCAAAATTTGATATCCTATCAAAAAATGCAAAAAATAGTTTTATCTTACCTAAGCTTCTAGCATGTAGGCATGTTCGCAACGCTTGGCAAGAAAAATATAATTTATAGTGTTTTTCATTTTGTATAGTCGAGTTAAAAGTGCAAAAAACACACGGTTTTAAGATAATTATAAAAAATCTATTTTGTTAAGTTATTCGAATCAAAATACCTGATATCATTATAACAATGTTTTGATTTGGTTGTAATTTATGAAATATCTAAAAAAATATATATTACTGTTTCTTACAGTTTTTCTGTTTATGAGTTCTCCTCTAAATGCTCAACAAACAGAGCAAAGCGTGGATAGTGCAATTCTTCCATCGCTTATTGAAGCAAGAGTGTCCTCTACAGAGCAAAGAGCAAGGCTTGTACTTGATTTAAGTGCCAAAACTGTTTTTGCTCTAACATCATTTAATGAGCCAATGCGAATTGCTGTTGATGTAAAAGCTACAGATATTAAATTTACAAATACAATCTCTCCAACAGGGGAAGGGCTAATATCATCTATAGATTTTGAAACAACAAATGATAATAGAATTCGCACTTGGTTAGTTTTGTCAGATTTTGCGCAAGTACAACAAGCCTATATTTTAGACCCATTTGACAATCAGCCCGCAAGATTAGTTGTAGATATAATTCCAGCATCAAAGGAACGGTTTTTAGCAAATGTTGCACAAGACATTGCTTTTTCTCAAAACCAAGCAAAAGAAATAGCAAAATTAGCAGATAATTCTAACGCACCTGGTACGTTAAATTCTCAAATAACTTCGAGACCATTAATTATCATTGATCCCGGACATGGTGGAATTGATTCGGGTGCACAAGGGGCAACAGGCCATAAAGAAAAGGACATTGTTCTAAATTTTGCACTTTTATTACAAAAATTGCTTATTGAGGCTGGTAGTTTTGATGTTGCCTTAACTAGAAATAATGACAGTTTTGTTTCACTCCCAGATCGTCTTGCTTTAGCTCGAACAAACAAAGCAGATTTGTTTATTTCAATACATGCAGACTCGTTTGAGCAAGCAGATGTCGGAGGAACTAGCATATATACGATTGATGAAGAGGCAACTGATGTATTAGATAAAATATTAGCTGATAATGAAAATAAAGTAGATATTATTGCAGGACTAGCGCCACCAAATATTGATGAGCAAGCAGTTTCAATTCTTGTTGATTTAATGCGCCGTCAAATGCGCAAACAAGCCTTTAGAGTGGCCTCTGTTATTGTTGATCAACTTAAGCCTAGCGTGCGTTTGCGACGCTTCCCAATAAGAAAAGCCGATTTTTTCGTATTACAATCCCCAGATATCCCTTCAATTCTTATAGAATTGGGTTTTCTTTCTAATATGAAAGATGTAGAGAACTTAACAACTAGTGAGTGGAACGACAGAGTTGCAAATTCTATAGCTCGTGGTGTTGCGGTGTATTTTGGTGAAACAAAGTAATGCCGCAATCTTTGAGTTTATGCTAATAATTAATAATGATTTATTTCAAGATTAAAATAAAAAGGTGAATAAATAAATGTTACGATTGCTTGGCTGGCTATTTGGCTTCGGTTTATTCATTGGCATTATAATTTTGGGTGCAGTAATATTATTTGTAGCAAATATCTCAAAGGATTTGCCAGATCATGAAGCGCTTGCAAATTATCAACCGCCAATAACAACTCGTGTACATGCAGCAAATGGTGCGCTGTTGGCAGAATATGCACGAGAAAGACGATTATTCCAGCCAATTGAAACTGTGCCTGCTTTGGTTATCCAAGCTTTTTTATCAGCTGAGGATAAGAATTTTTACCTTCATGGCGGCATCGCTATTGATGGGATTATTCGAGCAATAAGAGATAATGTTATGGATCGACTTGAGGGCGGCAATGCTCGTCTTGTCGGAGCCTCTACAATTACACAGCAGGTTGCAAAGAATTTCCTTTTAACTAATGAGCAAACGTGGGATCGCAAAATTAGAGAGGCTATTCTAGCATTGCGAATAGAGGATACTTTTACAAAAGATAAAATTATTGAACTATATTTGAATGAAATTTTCTTTGGCTTTAATTCTTATGGTATAGCGGCAGCTTCTTTGAATTATTTTGATAAGGCTCTTTATGAATTATCAATTTCTGAAATTGCCTATCTTGCGGGTGTTCCAAAAGCTCCTAGTAATTACCAGCCATTTAGAAACCCAAAAGCTGCGATTGAACGTCGCAATTGGGTAATTAGCCGTATGGCTGCTAATAATTATATAACTACTGAACAAGCAGAAACCGCTAAAAAAGACAACCTTAATGTTGTGCCACGTGCAGCAGGCTCAAGAGAGTTTTCGTCTGAATATTTCACTGAGGAAGTTCGTAGAGAGCTTGCAAAACTTTATGGAGAAGATCAACTTTATGGAGGAGGTTTGAGCGTTAGGACTACTCTTGATCCCAAATTGCAATTATTTGCACGTAGAGCACTAATGGATGGGCTTATTGATTTTGATCAAAAAAGAGGATTTCGTGAACCCGAAGCTACAATCGATATTTCTAAAGATTGGGGCGTAGCTATTTTCGATATTGAACCATTAAGTGATGTGCCAGAATGGACACTTGCCGTAATATTAGAGATGGAAACTAATCAAGCAAAAATTGGCATTCGCCCAATTAAAAATGCTGATGGTTCAGTTTCAAGTGAGAGGGTAGTTGGTGCTTTATCTGGTTCTGAAACAAAATGGGTTAAGAAATCTCTTTCAACTATTCTTAATATTGGTGATGTTGTCTATGTTGAAACTATTAAAGATAAGCCTGATATTTATACATTGCGCCAAGTACCAGAAATTGATGGCGCACTTGTTGCGTTAGACCCTCGTACTGGCCGTGTCTTGGCAATGGTTGGCGGGTTTTCATTCGCAAAATCTGAATTCAACCGAGCTACACAAGCGGTTCGTCAACCGGGCTCTTCCTTTAAGCCAATAGTTTATGCCGCAGCACTTGATAATGGTTATACTCCCGCTTCTGTTGTACTTGATGCGCCGCTAGAAGTTATCAATTCAGATGGTACAATTTGGAAACCAGAAAATTATGCAGAGCTCTTTTATGGCCCACAAACCTTACGTCGAGGTATTGAGCGCTCAAGAAACGTTATGACAGTACGTTTAGCAAAAGATATTGGCATGCCCTTAGTATCTGAATATGCACGGCTTTTTGGTATATATGATGATTTATTACCTGTGTTGGCTATGGCACTGGGGTCTGGCGAAACCACTGATATGAAAATGACAGCAGCATTTGCAACCATTGGTAATGGCGGCAGAAAAATAATCCCTACCTTGATTGATAGAGTTCAAGATAGGTATGGCAAGACTATTTATGTTCATGATCAAAGAATATGCGAAGGGTGCGTGGCAACTGAATGGAATAATCAGGCAGAACCGCTTGTCATTGATAATCGTGAGCAAGTACTCGACCCTATGACTGCCTACCAAATAACATCTATGTTGCAAGGCGTTGTGCAATCTGGAACGGGCACCTATGTAAAAAGACTTGGTCGTCCAGTTGCCGGAAAAACAGGCACATCAAGCGATTATAAAGATGCTTGGTTTGTTGGTTACACTCCAGAACTTGCGGTTGGTGTTTATGTTGGTTACGACAATCCACGCTCGATGGGGCGCTCCGCAACAGGTGGTACGCTAGCTGCACCAATTTTCACACAATTTATGGCCGCAGCATTAGAGGGCAAACCAGCTACACCATTTATTATGCCTTCTGGAATGAACCAAACTTGGATTGATCCAGCAACTGGCATTCGGGCAATAGCAGGCTCAGCCGCTATTCTTGAAACTTTTAAACCCGGAACAGGTCCAAATAGTATTACCTCGGTTATTGGGGTGGATTCAGAGGCTTTTCTAAATATTGAAGCTGGGGCTGGAGGAGATGCAAATCAGGGTCGTGGTGGGCTTTTCTGACAATAAAACATTTTACTGTTCAATTTATTTTAGTTTAGCCAAAAGAAAATCACATGCGAGTAGAAATCCAAACATTAACAGATGAAATAAGTAAAGCACTGAATCTGCTTAAAAAACATGTCGGCTGGGCAGATGCTAAAGATCGCTTAGAAGATTTTAACAGGCAAGCCGAGAGTTCTGATCTATGGGACGATCCTAAGAGTGCGCAAATATTAATGCGTCAACGTCAAGAATTAGAAGCGGCAATAAATAATATCAAAAATATTTCTACTATTTTAGAAGATAATATTGGCCTTATCGAACTTGGTGAAGAAGAAAAAGATGAGCAAATTATCTCAGAGGCAGAAGCTGCCTTAAAGGAATTATCAATAAAAACTGCACGTATGCAGGTTGAGACTTTGCTTTGCGGGGAGGCCGATGCAAATGATTGTTATTTAGAGGTTCATTCGGGGGCAGGGGGCACAGAAAGCCAAGATTGGGCTTCTATGTTATTGCGCATGTACACACGCTGGGCTGAGCGTAATAAAATGAAAGTCGAAAATATTGAAGTGCATTATGGCGACGAGGCAGGAATAAAATCTGTTACAATTCTAATTAAGGGGCATAATGCTTATGGTTGGTTAAAAACAGAAAGCG
>JAKISM010000041.1 GCA_021648585.1 Devosiaceae bacterium
TGTTGGCAATAAATGTTCAGGCTCAACGCCAATTTGATTTAGCAAAGCTAGTCGGCGTGGTGATGCTGATGCCAGAATTAATTGCGGGCGAGTGGCCATCAAGAGCTCCTAAAATCTATTACTTAAAGCGATAAGTAATGCGCCCCTTAGTGAGGTCATAAGGGGTCATTTCAACTAAAACCTTATCACCAGCTAACACACGTATGCGGTTTTTACGCATACGGCCAGCCGTATGGGCGATGATTTCATGATCATTTTCAAGTTTTACCCTAAAAGTAGCGTTAGGTAGTAGTTCCATTATTACGCCCGGAAATTCGAGCAGTTCTTCTTTAGCCATTATTTCTCCAAATTGCTATTTGTAATATGTCAGCTTAAATTTTTGCTGATAAATATCTATATAGGTACTTCCCTAAAGTATTTCATATGATTTGTGAACCATTGTTAAGCAGACTTGGTAATTTTGTTTTTATTAATATATCTAAACTGTCTCTTAGCTCACGATAATTTGCTAATTTATTCTCCCTTGTCCCCTCATATAGGGTTGGATCTATTGTTGTCCAATGTTCAATTTTTTTAATTTCTAAATTACGCTTTGCAACGGCTTCTTTTGCGCCTTTTGATAAGGTAATAACAATATCAAATTTGCTTGCCACAAGCTCGTCTAACCTATGGGGCGTATGAACCGACATATCCACCCCTATTTCTTGCATAATTTCATGCACAAAGCCATCTACTTTGCCTGAATGTGCGCCAGCTGAGCGAGCCCTTAGATGGTCTGAAAAATGCCGCCTAGCAAGAGCTGCAGCGATTGGTGAGCGAACAGAATTCATTGAGCAAACAAATAGACAAGTTGGTAATTTATCTTCTTTTTCGCTTTTACGGGCGGCTAATGGTTGCACTGCACAAATCAGCGTAAATAATCTACGTGCGGTTTGGTGATCTATTACTAACTTATTTTCTAATCTTGTTCTTAAAATTTCTGCTGCCTCATTATGCAATCCACGCCGCCCCATATCAACGGCTTCAATTTGATAGACTTTAGCGCTTTTAATCGCTTCAAAATAATGTTCACGAACACGAAAATAATCTCTAATTAAACCACGAAACGGAGTTAGCGAAAGATAATGCGCTGAAATGGGTGAAAAATCTATTGGATTACGAACATCAAGCACTAAATAATTGCCAATGATTGAAAGATGAAGCGCATAAGGGCCTGTGGACTTTACTCGTGCAGGATAGAATTTATTTTCCTCAATGAGATCAAAAATAGCAATTTTTCTTTCATGAATCTCATCAGGATTAATAGGTGTAATAGTTGAAGGGTCAAGCGTGATTGAAACCAAATGGTCTGTTTCATCGTCAAAATCCCTTTGTTTCATAATAATCCTATTGATTTGTGCGAATAGAAACCGAGCGGGCATGGGCGCTTAGCCCTTCGGTATTTGCTAGAATGATAGTTGGTTTAGCCAAAACATTAAGGGAGGAGCTATCACAACCCAAAATAGATGTGCGCTTCATAAAATCTATTACTCCTAAGCCAGAAGCAAAACGAGCAGAGCGAGCGGTTGGCAATACATGGTTTGATCCACCAACATAATCACCAATGGCTTCAGGGGTATAATGGCCTAAAAATATCGCTCCAGCATTTGTTATTTTTGGTAAATATTTTTCAGGTTCCTCAAGCGCTAATTCAACATGTTCTGAGGCTAATTTATTTGCTAAATTAAATGCTTCATCAAGAACATTTACCTCTATAATTGCGCCATATTTTTCCCAAGCATCAAGAGTGATATCTTTACGAGATAGGGTTGATACTTGCTGGCTAACTTCCTCTAAGACCTTTTGCGCTAAGTCTTTTTCAGTAGTAATTAATATTGATCGTGCCCCTGCCCCATGTTCAGATTGAGCTAAAAGATCAGCGGCAACCCAAGCAGGATTAGCGCTTTTATCGGCAATGATAAGAACTTCAGAAGGGCCTGCAATCATATCAATACCAACCTGTCCAAAGACCTGTCGCTTTGCTTCTGCAACATAGGCATTACCGGGACCAACAATTTTATCAATCGGCTTAAATGTCTTTGTGCCATAGGCTAAAGCGGCTATTGCTTGCGCTCCGCCAAGACGATAGATCTCATCTATCCCACATATTGAAGCAGCGGCTAAAACAGCAGGATTTACCTCACCATTTGGAGTTGGCACAACCATTACTAAGCGTTTTACCCCAGCAATTTTTGCAGGAATTGCGTTCATTAAAACTGAAGAGGGGTAAGATGCTAGCCCACCTGGCACATAAAGCCCAACAGCTTCTATTGCGCTCCATTTTGTGCCAAGCGTTACGCCCAATTCATCTTGATAAATATCGCTTTTAGGAAGTTGTTTTTTATGATGGCTATAAATCCGTTCATAGGCGATTTTAAGAGCGTCTATTATGTCTTTTGGAACTTGCTTTAGAGCATTTTCTATTTCAGCTTTGCTAAAGCGTAAATTTTCAATATCCACATCATAATTGTCAAATTTTTTATTGTATTTTAATAATGCCTCATCGCCATTTTTACGAACATCTATAATTATATCTGTAACTGTTTCTCTTACATCTTGTGAAATATCCATTCCAACTTCAAGCAGTGAGGAAAAGCCACCTTCAAAATCATTATCATTTATATTTAGGATTAAAGGCATTTTATTCTTCTTTATGAGAGGGGGTGGTTTTTGTTGCCCATGCCGCCCCAAGATCGCTCAACCGAGCCTCTATAGTTTCAACCATTAGGCTTACAGTTCCACCACCCGCAAAAGTTAGTGTGATTTTACCCGAAGGCAAATCGCTAGCTTCAAAGGTTATAGCCAATAGATTTAACATGCCATCTTTTGCTAAACTATCAATTCCAGATATTTTAATTGATTTAACATTATCAAAATGTAGTGCTGAGCGGCGGCGTTCATTGTTTTTATTTTTTGGGTTTTTATCCCACACATAGCGGTTTAATAAAAGCGCAAACCTATTATCAGATTGTGCATATCCCATATCGCCAACACGCACTATTGCGTCTTGGACATGAGTTGAAATAACTTCTAAATCTTCACTATCAAGCGCCAATAATTTAAGATCGTTCATATCTAATTCCAATTTGTAATTTAATCATTTATACGCTCAATTTGTGCGCCGCAACGCTTGAGCTTTTCTTCTAAATTCTCAAACCCACGATCTAAATGATAAATTCTAGAAACAGTGGTTTCACCCTTTGCAACCAAGCCTGCAATTACCAAAGAAACAGAAGCACGTAAATCTGTTGCCATAACTTGCGCTCCTCTTAATTGTGGTACGCCAGAAACAGTGGCCACTTGCCCATCAACCTTTATATCAGCTCCAAAACGAGCAAGTTCTGCTACATGCATGAAGCGGTTTTCAAAAATTGTTTCTTTTATATTAGCAACGCCAGCAGAGCGTGTCATAAGCGCCATATATTGCGCTTGTAAATCTGTTGGAAAACCGGGGAATTCTTGTGTTTCAACATCTATTGGGCGCAAGCCTGCTCCATTAGCTTTTACCCTAATGCCATTTTTTTCTTCAGAGATTTCAACGCCAGCCTCTATCAAAATATCAAGGGCAGATTGCAACAATTTTGCATTGGTATTTTTAAGCAAAACTTCTCCCCCCGTCATAGCAACTGCCATTGCATAGGTGCCAGTTTCAATTCTATCTGGTAGGGTTCTATGCGTTGCGCCATGAAGTTTTTTTACGCCCTCAATGGTCAAAACATGAGTGCCTATTCCAGAAATTTTAGCCCCCATTTTAATAAGGCAATTTGCTAAATCGCCAACTTCTGGCTCTTTTGCAGCATTTTCAATTATCGTTGTACCATTGGCGAGAGTTGCCGCCATCATTATTGTGTGCGTTGCACCAACCGAAATTTTTGGAAAATGCACTCGATTGCCAACCAACCCGCCTTTTGGGGCTTTGGCAATAACGTAGCCATCTTTTATTTCAATTTTTGCGCCAAGTTGCTTTAGCCCATCAAGAAAAAAATCAACTGGCCTTGTGCCAATAGCGCAACCTCCCGGGAGCGAAACTCGTGCTTCTCCCATACGTGCCAATAAAGGCCCAATTACCCAAAAACTTGCTCGCATTTCTGAAACAAGCTCATAGGGGGCGCAAATATCGCTAATTATTTTTGCCTGAAAACTAACCGTTTTACCTATCGAGCCATCAGCTTTAGAGCTTTGCTCTTGCTCAGTAATTTGAGTGCCATGATTTTTCAAAATCGCTTTTAACTGCTTAACATCAGCAAGCGCTGGAAGATTTTCTAAAACTAGTTTCTCTTCGCTTAAAAGTGAAGCAATCATAAGTGGAAGAGCGGCGTTTTTTGCACCTGAAATATAAATCTCTCCATTTAGACGATTACCGCCAATAATTTTTATCTTAGCCATTATTCTCTTCTCATAGTGCTTTTTTGTTAGTTGGTTTTCTCAACCATTTGAACTGTTAAACATAAAACTCTCATTATTTGTTGCTAATGTCATTATTGAGGCGAGTTTTTGTCTGTTTTTTTCTTTTTTTCAGGTTTTCCTTTAGCTTTGCAGCCAATATTTTTTGTTTTTCAATTTTAGATATTTTATTATTCATGGCAATTTTATAAAAGAATTAAGTTGATTGACTATATGGCACGTTTTTTATCTTGCGTGAAGTCTTTTGCTATGGCACTAGAGCAAAGATTAAAAATTAGCTGCTGTAGCTCAGGGGTAGAGCACTCCATTGGTAATGGAGAGGCCGACAGTTCAAATCTGTCCAGCAGCACCATGCTCTCTTTATCTTGTCGCCGTTGGTCGCTTTGCTTTTTTTACTTGCGCTCACGCCGCACAGGCTGGCGACCCCGCTTGTCCACCGAAGCCTTGGCGTAGGTGGAACACCCCCGCCAATATATATCTCACGGCTCGCACCACTTTTACCATGACGGCGCAAAATGCGCCTATGTTAAAAGTTGAGCCTCCGATGGGGCGACCAAGAAGTTGGTCGGCTCGCGTTGGAGCTCGCAAATGCGTTCAATTTGCTCCCAACCCCGCTTGTCCGCCAATATGTATCTCACGGTAGTTCGCTTTGCTCACACCTCCGATGGGGGGCGGCGCTAGCGCTGGCGAGCCCAAAGCTCGCTGTCCTGAGAGATAGAGTTAAATATCTCCACGGTAGCTAACTCAGGAATTCGGCTATTTCAGCCCTTAAAAAATTTATTCCTTCACCGATATGGCTTGAGGTTATAATTATTTCTGGGTGAGCGGCGGCTCTTTTTGCTATGGCGCTTTTGGTGGTGCTAATTGCCTTGTTTAATTCTTTTTCTTTTGGCTTATCAGCTTTAGTTATCACAATTTGATAAGAAACTGCCGCTTTATCAAGCTCGTTCATTAGGCTTTTATCATTGGCCTTAATGCCATGTCGCCCATCAATAAGCACATATACACGCCTTAAATTTGGGCGGCCAATTAAATAAGAATGAATAAGCCTCGTCCATGCCTCAACTTTTGGCTTTGGCGCTTGGGCATAACCATAACCGGGCATATCAACAATGCGTAATGGGCCAAATTCATTTTCAAAAATATTAAGCTCTTGCGTCCTACCCGGTGTATTTGATGTTCTCGCAAGTGCCTTCATGCCAACTAGTGCATTTATCAAAGAGGATTTTCCAACATTTGAGCGCCCTGCAAAGGCAATTTCAAGCATATCAGAGGGCGGTAAATCTGCAATTTTTACACAGCCCTTAATAAACACAAAAGGACGGGCAAATAATAATCTGCCCGCCTCTAATTGCTCTACTGAATATTGTTTTTCTTGTGCCACTTTATTGCTTACTTTTTAGACTTGCGTCTTGGTTCTCTTTTTGTTGTTTTTTTAGTTTGTGGCTTTTTGCTTTTACTAGCGCTAGCAGTTTTTCTTGTCTTAGTAGTTGCCCGCTTTTTTGGCTTATTAACGCTGGTTTTTGCCTTTTCTTTTGCCGCTTCTTCATCTGAAGTGGCAGTGCTATTGGCGGCTATATCTGCATTTTCATCTTGCGCTGAAGTGGTTTTTTTCTTGAAACTTGCCACAATATTTTCAAGCAAGTTCACATCAACCCCATGACGTTTCATAATGAAATATTGCTGGGTTACTGAAAGAAAATTGTTCCATGCCCAATAAATAACCAAACCAGCTGGGAACGTTCCTAGCATAAAGGTGAATAATACTGGCATCCAAGCAAAAATAGCCGCTTGTGTTGGATCGGGTGGCGGTGGGTTGAGCTTGAATTGCACCCACATAGTAATGCCCATAATAACAGGCCAAATACCAATGGCTAAGAAAGTTCCAATAAGGGGGACATTAATAGGATCATAGGGTAATAGCCCTAATAAATTGAATATTCGTGTCGGATCAGGTGCGGCGAGATCTACAATCCAGCCAAAGAATGGCGCATGGCGCATCTCAATAGTTACAAATAGCACCTTATAGAGCGAGAAAAACACTGGTATTTGGATTAACATTGGCCAACAGCCAGAAAGAGGTGAGATTTTCTCTCTTTTATAAAGTTCCATCACCGCCTTTTGTTGTTCCATTTTATCGTCTTTATAACGTGCTTGCAGTGCCTTCATTTCTGGTTGCACTTTTCGCATAGCAGCCATTGAGGCGTAGGAACGGTTAGCAAGTGGGAAGAATATTAATTTTACACCTACTGTCAGAGCAAGAATGGCAAGCCCAAAATTGCCCAATAATTCATTAAGCCAGCGAATTGCATAAAACATTGGTTTAGTAATAAAGTGAAACCAACCCCAGTCGATTAATAATTCAAAGCGATCAAAACCATAAGTTTGCTCATAATTATCAATAATTGATTCTACTTTCGCACCAGCAAACATATAAGTTTCAAATTCAATAGTTCTGCCTGCACTAACAATCATTGCGTTTTGTCCAACAAAACTTGATTGATAAATGTCTTTTGCTGCTGGGTTGCTCCAAGAAAAACGAGCATTAATTGCAACATCTTGCTTTGGCATAATTACCGCTGCCCAATATTTATCTGTAAAGCCCAACCAGCCGCCAGTTGAAGGCGCATCAATTTGCAAATCCTTAGTTAAATCTTTATATTTTTTCTCAATTAAGTTTTCTTCACCAAGCACCCCAATAGCTCCCTCATGAAGCACAAAGAAATTAGTTACATCTGGCGTGCCAATACGCTGAATTCTAGAATAAGGATAAAGCGCAACATCACCGTTCGTTAGGTTCTTTACTGTTTGGGTAACGCTAAAAAGATAATTTTCATCTAGAGAATAAGTGCGAGTAAATTCTAAGCCCTCTCCATTATCAAAGGTAAGATGCACGGGGGATTTTTCAGTTAATGTAGTATTCCCTCTAACTTGCCAAAGAGTTGTGGAATTAGGTAATTTGGTATCACCGCCAGCAGGAACCCAACCTTGATCAATAAAATATCCATTTGGACCATTTGCAGGCGAAAGATATGTTATAATAGGTGAATTATCATCAACGCTTTCATTGTATTTTTTCAATTCAAGATCATCAAGCCTTGCACCAACAAGATTAATTGAACCAATAAGAGAGGGAGTGTCAATTTTAACTCTTGGTGAGCTAGCAATCGCTGCTAAGCGGTCAGCAAATTCACCGCTTTGTTGAGGGGCTTGCTCTACAATATTAGTATTAATGCTCGCATTAGCACTTGGGGTTGGTAAATTTGTTGTGTCGCTTACACCATTTGCACCATTTTCTACAATATTAGCTTCAGCCGCAATTTGCTCCAATTTTGCTTGGCGCTCAATCTGTGGCCCTATGATAAAAAACTGCCAGCCAAATAGCACAATAATACTTAAAAGAATGGCTAATATCATATTGCGTTTATCTTGCATGGACTTACTACTTTTCTTATTAATTCAATTTGTACTTATTAGGGTTTTTTGCGTGAATTTTTATTATAGATTTTTCAAGCTCAATAACAAGAGAGGAAAATGATTGGCTTAAGGCGAAGCGTCTGCCAATTAATACATAGTCATGGTTTGGCATAAAACCTAGCGCACATTCTTTAACTGCGGCACGAAATCGTCTTTTTATTCTATTGCGCTCAGGAGAATTGCCAGTTTTTTTAGTTATAGTATAACCTATACCTGATTGCAGAACTTCTTTGTCATCGATATTTTGCAAATTCATGCTTTTAATCATCTGCAAAGAAAAACTCTTCGCACTTACTCGCTTGCCTTTTGCAGCACGCAAAAATTGCGCTCTTTTTTTTAAGACACGCAATTTATTTTGTGGTTCAGATTTTTGCAAAATATCGAGCATTAAATTAGCGCATGATTTTGGACAGATTGCCCAAACCCATTATAACCTAAGCTGAAAGACGTTTGCGGCCACGAGCGCGCCGAGCACTTAAAATTTTGCGACCATTTTTAGTTGCCATGCGAGATCTAAAACCGTGTCTTCTGGCGCGAACTAAGCGGCTTGGCTGAAATGTACGTTTCATAATATTGTTCCGTGATAATACACGGCCCCTATTTTCAATTTGTCAAAAAAATATTGCCGCAACTAACGCTAATAACTTGTCAGTTAACGGCACTTAGTGCGGCTTATATAAAAAACTAGTTTAATCGTCAACCAAATTAAAGACTATAAAATTTTTCTATTACTTCCCAGCCCTCTTTTGCACTATCAACTATTGTAATTAAATCCACATCATCTGGTGAAATAGTGCCCGCTTCTGCTAGTGCCTCAAGGTCTATTGCTTTTTGCCAAAACTCCTTGCCAAACATTAATAAAGGAATAGCTTCCATTCTGCCTGTTTGAATTAGAGTTAATGTTTCAAAAAACTCATCTAATGTCCCAAAACCACCAGGGAAAATAGCAACAGCCTTTGCTCTTAGTAAAAAATGAATTTTACGAGTTGCGAAATAATGAAAATTAAAACAAAGATCAGGAGTAATATAGCTATTTGGCGCTTGCTCGTGCGGCAATACAATATTAAAAGCGATTGAGGGCGCTCCAGCTTGCTGTGCCCCCAAATTACCTGCCTCCATAATACCCGGCCCACCGCCAGTTACAATTACATATTCTTTATAATCAAAGGTTTTTGCTTTATTTGAAGCTAATTGCGCAAAAATGCGAGCCTCATCATAATAGCGAGAACTTTTTTTAAGATTTTTTCTTGCAATTTCAGTTTTTGCAGATTTTGGCTCTTCATTTGGGGCAGGTATGCGAGCTCCACCAAATAAAACAACGGTTGATTTTATTCCCCGCTCTTGCAACATTAATTCTGGTTTTAGATATTCAAGCTGAAAACGCACACCCCGCAAAGCTTCTGAAGTCATAAAATCTTCATCAGAAAACGCCAAGCGATAGGCAGGAGATAGAGTTTGCTCTGTTTGTAGCACACGACGTGTAGCATCAATATCTTGTTGCGACGTTCTTAGTGGAGAATGATATTTTCTGCTCATTGTTGTTTCTTTCATCTAAAATCAGGATTTAATCTAACTTGTCAGATGAAAGTTAAGGGCGTGTTCTGTTTTTTATTATTTTTAGATTTCTTCAGCTCTATAAGTTCCAAGAATTTGAAAATAATCAGTAAAAAACTCTAATTCTTCAAATGCTAGTTGAACCGCTGCATCGTCCCTATGCCCCTCAATATCAGCATAAAATTGCGTGGCGGTGAATGAGCCATCGACCATATAGCTTTCAAGTTTAGTCATATTTACGCCATTGGTTGCAAAGCCGCCCATCACTTTATAAAGCGCTGCGGGGACATTTCGTACCCTAAAAACAAATGAGGTTTTGACTAAGCCATCATTTTGCTTTGCCGCAATATTTTGTTTTGAAAGCACTAAAAAGCGGGTTGTATTATGGCTTTCATCTTCAATATTTTCTTTTATAATATCAAGCCCATAGATTTTTGCAGCTAAAGCCGAAGCAATAGCACCAAGCGACATATCGCTTTGCTCACTAACATATCTTGCCGAGCCTGCCGTATCAGCGGCATTTATTCTCTTCAAATTATGTTGACTAATGAATTTACGACATTGCCCCAAAGCTACCGAAAGACTTTGCACTGATTTTATATCATTAAGGCTTGCGCCCTTTTTGCCCAATAGGTTCATTGCAATCGGCAAATAATGTTCGCCAACAATGAATAAACCACTTTGTGGCAATAGGTGATGAATATCGGCAATGCGGCCATAAAGCGAGTTTTCAATCGGCACTACGCCAAAATCCGCTTTGCCAGATTGCACTGCAATAATGCTATCTTCAAAAGTCTCACATGCTAGCGCTTCATCATTTGGAAATAAAGCGTCAACGCTTGCGTGCGAAAAAGCACCTTTTTCGCCCTGAAAAGCAATTATTTTTGTCAAAACTAGCACTCCACTTAATATTATTGCTTTGCTTTTCTCATTGCATTTAACTTTAGTCAACTAATTGAATTTCCTTATTAGTGATTTATCATAAAAAATCACTGATAGGATTTTATTTTGTTGCACCAAACCAGTCTTAGGGTTAGTTTCGCCGCAAATAGATATTATTTTGCAAATCATTATTTCACCTCATCTTATTGGTGATACTATTTGGAGATCTCTTTATGAACTTAAATCTTATATTAAAATTTATTATTGCTTTGGCTGGCGCAGCTGCATTTGTGGTGGTGGTTGGATTAATAACCAACCAAATCTATGAGCCAATAAGGGATAAAGGGCCGGGATATGCTTTGCCTGAGCCACAAGTTGCTCAGGCTTTAGAAACTCCTGCAGCTCCTGCTCAACCAGATGCTCCTGCAGATGCTTCTGCTACTACACCAGAAACTCCTGCGCAACCAGCAACAGCTGAAGCACCTGCCACACCAGAACAGCCAGTTATAGCTGAAACAGCAAGCTTGCCAAGCCTATTAGCTAGTGCTGATATTGAAGCTGGGGCAAAAGTTGCAAGAAAATGTATCGCTTGTCATTCCCTTAAGCCAAATCTTAAAATAATGGTTGGTCCACCAATTTATAATATTGTTAATCAACCATTTGCGCATACTGAGGGATATAAATATTCTAAAATAATGATTGAAATGGCTGGCGAGGGAAATATTTGGACTTATGAAAATCTAAATGAATTTTTGAGAAAACCAAAAGACTTTGCTCCAAAAACCAAAATGACTTATTCTGGTATTAAGAAAGACGTAGATCGTGCCAATCTTTTGCTCTATTTACAATCTTTATCTGAAAACCCTGTTCCGCTTCCAGCTGAATAAATGTTTGGGCTGCATTTTTTTAGTGTAGCCCTTTTTAATTGATATGGCTTTATTATTACACCTAAATAATGTTGATGAAGAACAATGGGCGAAAAGCCTAGGCAAGAAGCTTGGAAATTATCCGATTGTAGGACAGGGTGATAATTATAATCCTAGTGATATAAAATATATTTTTGTTTGGAAGCCCGATGAAGGGGCTTTTGATGGCTTAGATAATCTTAAAGCTATTCTTTGTCTTGGTGCTGGGGTTGATGCGCTGTTAGAGCATAGGTCTCTACCAAAAGACGTGCCGATAACTCGCTTTATTGATGATGAATTAGCGCAATGTATGAGCGATTATGTGGTGGCAAATGTTACTATGCACCATCGGCTTTTTTGTCGCTATCAAAGTGATAAGCAAAATAAAACATGGTCGCAATTTTTCCCGCCCCCTGCAAATGAGCGAAACGTTGGCATTATGGGGCTTGGTGAATTAGGAAAAGACGCTATCACAAAGCTCAAACCATTGGGTTTTAACTTACTTGGGTTTAGCCGTTCAAAAAAACAAATTGCGGGGGTAAAGACCTTTGCAGGCAAACAAGAATTTGATGATTTCTTGCGACAAAGCGAGATTTTAGTCAATTTATTGCCGCTAACAAATGAAACAAAACATATCTTAAATTATGATAATTTCAAAAAACTAAAGCGCTCAAAACATTTTGTACCAGTAATAATAAATGCCGCTCGTGGTGGGCATCAAATCGAAAGCGATATAATAAAAGCGCTTAAAGACAAAACGCTTGGCGCTACCTCGCTTGATGTATTTGAAATTGAGCCTTTGCCTAAATCAAGCGAATTATGGCAATTAGAAAACTGCTTTATCACCCCCCACATTGCCGCCATTTCTAACCCGCAAACGGGGGTTAATTATTTTTCAAAAATTATTCTTGATCATGAGCAAGGCAAACCATTGCGCAATGTTGTTGATGTTAGCAGGGGTTATTAGAAGCATTTTTGTGGATATTCGGGTCAAGCCCGAATATGACGAGCGGGTGGTTTTGTAGCACATATCTGTCTCTTCTCTGTCATTCCTACTCCCTTTCGTCCTTCCTGCGAAAGCAGGAATCCAGTTAAGCCAAGTCTTTGGCGCAATAGAGTCTCTTGCCCGCTGAACAGCGGGCTACTGGATTCCGTGTAGTTTCTTTGTCTCACGCCGACGGGCTAGCACGATATGACGACAGAGGGCGCCCTCAATATCCTAACCTCCTTCGTCATTGCGGACTTGATCCGCAATCTATTGTACCATAACTATGCGCAAAAGATTTGACCAGAGTAATTGTCTCGTAGGAAAGAATGAGTTAAAAATAGCCAACTCTCATTACGATGAGACCGAACGAAGAGTCTATGCCATTACTGCAATTCAAATATTTTTGGAGAAATAATTGTTTAAACTTACCGAAGAAGAATTGGAATACGCATTTGCATCAATAAAATACCATGGTTTTAGCACATTGTTTCCTGCTCCGCCAGAATGGGATGATCTAGAAAATCATTGGGATGATATTAAAAACCACTTAAAAAATGAAGATCTCGATATTTATGAGCCTTCATCTCCAATGAGAGTATTTGCACCAAAAAGCCGTTTTAATTTAAGAATAGTAACACACTTACATCCAATTGATCTTGTGATATATACAGCTTTGGTTTTGATAGTAAAAGATGATATCGAAGTTGCTCGGATACCCAAATCAAAAAACATAGTATATTCTTTTCGAGCTGACGCTAAAAAGAAAGAACAACTTTACCAAAACACAAACAACTATAAGAAATACAAATTGCGGTTGAAAAATCGCGCTGAAATGGCAAGCTGTTGCTTTGTCGCCATTGCTGACATAGCAGATTTCTATCCAAGAATTTATCAGCATCGGCTTGAGAATGTTATTGAGACCGTTGCTACAACACCAAGGGCAAAAGAAGTAGCAAGGGTTCTTGTTAAAAAATTTATTAACAAAATTGCGAGTGGTGCAAGCTACGGCATCCCTGTTGGTCCTTATGCTTCAAGAAACTTAGCGGAAGCATTATTGATTGATGTAGACAGTGCTTTAGCAATGAAAAAATTCAAATTAGTTCGTTGGGTCGACGACTTTGCCTTTTTCTGTAAGACCGATGCTGAGGCTCAGCATTGCTTGTTTTATTTGTCGCAGTGGCTCTTTGAAAAACACGGACTAACCCTACAAAGTGCAAAAACAAAAATAGTTACGAGTGAGCATTTTCTTGAGACCACCCTCAGAACTCAAGAGACAAAGCTGGAAGAAAAGGCGGAAGTAATTAAAGATCTTTGGGGTGAAATCAACCCCTATGAAGAGGATGGAGTTGAGCTTGATGAAAACGAAATAGAGGAATTAGAAAATACAAGCTTTAGAGAAATTATTGAAGAGGCTTTAGGCGATAACGAGCAAATTGACTATGATATGATTTCTTTTATCTTAGGAAGACTCTCAAATATCGGTGATTTTAAAGATGAATGGCGAGAAACATTTGTAGACATAATATTGGACAACATTGAACATCTTTATCCAGTATCAGATAGTATAGCTACATTCTTTCAAGGTTTTGAGGCACTGAATAAAAAGGAAAAAAGGAAAATTGCAAGGGCTTTATTAAGACCAATTTTATCCAGCAAAACGCCACCTCCAGATTATTACACAATGTGGGTTTTAAGCATTTTTCTAAAAGACAATGAGTGGAACAATTCAGACAAGCTCATAAAAATCTTCACCGAAACTCATAGCGAAGTAGTAAGAAGATACGCAGCATTAGCAATTGAAAAAAATGGCAAACGAGCTGAAGCACTTTCGGTTCAAGAGCTTTTTGAGCGTGCATCGCCACTTTTAAAACTAGCTATTTTGCGAACAACAAGGTTGCTGGGAAGAGATGAGCGTAGATTCTGGAAGCAAAAGCAACTAATTTCTGGCGTTCTTGAGAAACGAATTTAACTCTAGTGGTTTCCACTATATACAAATTCGTTCCATGTTTTTGTATCAAAAACACCATTAATTTAGAGTAATACTTCACACTCAACCACCGCCCCCAATTTCCCCACCCAACAGCGCCTGCATTTTACTTAAATAGGTAATCCATGCTTTTCGTCCTGTTTTGGTTAGGATAATTATGGTCAGTGGTTTGCGTTTTTCGAAGCGTTTATCTGTTTTTATGTAATTTGCATCTTCAAGTTTTTTTAGGTGGGTGGATAGGTTTCCATCGGTGCTTAAGGTTTTTTCTCTTAGGGTTACAAAACTGGCAGAATCAACGCTTGCTAGATATGCCATCAAGCCAAGTCGTAATTTGCCATGAATTATCGCATCGAGATCATTGCTTTTGAACGCACTCATTAGCTAGCGTTCTCGTTAGATTTTCCTTGCAATAGAGCCGACATGATTGAAATAAATAAAATGGCAAATGCGGCGATTAGGTAGATTGTTGGGCTTAGTAAAAACGCAAACATAATGAGCGCTAGCAAAAAGCTAATCCCTGCGGCAAAACCAAATGCTTTTCTACCGCTTAGTGAAGCTGCAACGCCATTGGCAATGCCCCAGCAAATTAAAGCAACGGGCAAAATAATGTTAAATATCCAATATGGCATGCCAAAGCCAAAGGTTGCAATTACAGAGCCAAGCGTAAATGTAAAAATCCCAGCGCTGGTAAGCATCCATGTTGAGCCAATGATTCTAGAAGTCATAGAATTAAAACCCGGCTTGTCCTCTAGCTTTTTAACTAGAACAAATGTGCCAATAGAGCCAATAATCATATAGGCAAGCCATGCCCAGCCAATATTTTCAATAGCTAGCGGAATATTAGAGGTAATAGAAGCCCAATGGATTAGCATCATAACAAAGCTAATTATTCCCCACCAAATGCCAATAATGCCC
The DNA here is from genome assembly GCA_021648585.1 of Devosiaceae bacterium. Taxonomy (GTDB): domain Bacteria; phylum Pseudomonadota; class Alphaproteobacteria; order Rhizobiales; family Devosiaceae; genus S141-66. The sequence goes on from JAKISM010000041.1 coordinate 15,152, forward strand.
CCAACTATAGGAGAATTACGCCCCTCTTGTGCCATTTCCTTTAACCAACTAATTTCTTGAGTTAGTTTTTCATTGTCCATAATATTTCTCCAAATCTATAATATTTGCCAATTATATTGTTGTATGCTTTGTTTTTCAAAGTGCTTTGTAATAGAATTGTTAAAATGTCAAGTCAATATTTTGAGGGGTAACGCATAGAGGTACTATGAGAGTAAAATAGGCTACAGTTAAAAAATATCTTATTTTTCTCGACCAAAATCAGGCACGTCTATTTCTTGACCAGCTTCAATGATTGAGCGTCTAATAGCACGGGTGCGAGTAAATAATTCTTCAAGCGCATCACCATCGCCCCTATCTACTGCGCTTTTTAACTCATCTAAATCGCCTAAAAACTTCTCAAGCAT
>JAKISM010000042.1 GCA_021648585.1 Devosiaceae bacterium
GCAATAAAGCACGGAGAGATTGCGCTTGGTGCAAATGAGACAGGTGTTTTTGAGGTTAAAACTAGTTCTTGAGAATTATTATTTCGCTATTTTGCAAGCCAGCCGTTTTTGCAAGCTGGTTTAATCTATTTTTTAAGCGATTACCCTCTAAAAATGATAGATCTTGCGGTAAAATAAGCTCTAAGCACTGATTATTTATATTGAACGCAACCTTTGGTAGCACCCCTGCCATGCTGGCGGAAATAATAAATGCTACCCGAAATAATGCACCCAAGATTTTTGCTCTTTTAGCGTTACTTTCACCAGCTAAATCTAAAATTTCACTTGAAACAGAATGGCGCTTAAGCCCCATATAGCGCACCGCCAATGTCCTTGCCAAAAATGCTCGCCCAGCATGATTAACCCCAATAAGTGCGCCAAAAGCAATTAAATCAATCGCTTGTTCGCCCTTATAATCTGGGTGTCCACGCCACGCAATATCAGCGAGGAAACATGCCGCTTCTCGTAATCGTTGTTGCTCTAAATCTTCATATAAATTGCTTGTTCTTATAAATTGCTTTGAAAACTCAATCAATTCGAATGAATGATAGTGCGAACGTGAGCGCAAGAGGGAGATATTTTCACAAATTTCAAGCAAAGGGTCTTTTTGTTGTTCAATTTTTTCAAGTCTATTAAACAAATATCCCTCACGCACCCCAAGTGCTGAAAACACCACATTTTCAAAGCCGCCAAGTCGCAAAATTTTCTTTAATACAATAGCACCAAAAGGTAAAAGGTTCACACGAGTTGAACTTACAAATTCTATGCCATCATAGGTTTCCTCTGCATCAAATTGCGTAATTATCTTATCGCAAAATTCTTGCATTTCTTTGGCATCAACTTGATAATTTTGTACCATGTGCAATGGGTAATTAGTTTGAATTTGGTGCAATTTAGCAATTTGTCGCCAAGTTCCGCCAATGGCACAAAAACTTTGAGATTTCTGCTCTAAAACATCAGAATTTTTTAATTGACCATTGGTGGTTTTAATAGCTCCTTTTAGTGAGTTCTCACTCACCCCGATTAGTTGCAAAACACCAAGCTGATATGTTTCTTGCTTTTCCTCACTTGCTAACCCGATTGTGGATAATTCTAAACTACCGCCCCCTAAATCGCCAATAATACCGTTGAAATCTGGCATTCCTGCATATGTGCCAAGTGCCGCAAAATGCGCCTCTTGCTCGCCTGTTAAGACCTCAACATTTATCCCAATAATTGCGCCTATTTGTTGTGCAAAATCCTTACCATTTTTTGCTTCACGCACCGCAGATGTTGCAAAACAATAGGCTTGTTCAACATTCATCAATTTCATTACTAGAGAAAAGCGAGCCATAACTTTTAGTGCTTTTTCAATATTCTGCTCAGCTAGATTTCCATCTAACGCAACCCCTTTGCCAAGCGAGCAAATTGATTTTTCATTATAAAGCGGAGTGAGCGCACGGGTAAGATTTTCATAAATTACCAAGCGAATGGAGTTTGAGCCAATATCAATGATAGCAACAGGTTTTCGTGTAGTTTGTTGCGTTTCCTTATTCATCATCTGCTCTTATGCGCAATTCAAGAGCTTCTGAGGCAATTTTACGGCTAATTGGCTTGTTTCTAGACATTGCTAACTGATCCATTAAATCAACAAGGGCAACGACCTCACTTGCCGAACGCTGCATACGTGAGATTAAATATGAAATAATATTTGGCGCAACACTTACTTGTCTATCGGCAAATAATTTGGCAAACATTTGCGCTAATTGCACATCATCTGGCGCACTAACAAAAAAACTGGTCGCCAAACGGGCACGAGAAAGCACATCATTGGTAGAAAATTCCCATTCCGAAATTTCAGACTGTGCGCTCATTAAAACCGCACGCCCATCTCTTAACGACTGATTGAGCAAATGAAATAATTTTTCCTCATCAAACCCTGCCCTATCAATATCTTCAATTATTATTGGCTGAGTGCCGCCCTGTTTAGCAAGCATTTCAAACATATCATTTTTAGCAAAAATAGCGTTTGATTTTTCTTGCCAAATTTTTGCCAAATGGGATTTTCCAGATTTTTCTTTGCCGATTATTAGCATAAAATGATGCGGCCAATTTGGAAATGCTGCAATATGCTCAAACGCTAATTCATTGGCGCTTGAAACAATAAAATCACTTTCACAAAGTGATGTTTCATGCCCTAGTTCAAGTGATATTTGCATATCTTTGTCTTTATTCATTTTTTTGCTTTTGCAACAGCTTTTTTTGGCTTTTTAGTGCCAAGATAAAGCGTGCTTTTTTCGTATTTTGCAACTGAAAAGCGCACCAACACCCCAATAATTGCCACCAGCGGCACGGCTAATAAAAGCCCAACAAACCCAAAAATCAAACCACAAGCAAATAGTGCAAACATTAGCCAAACGGGGTGAATACCAATATTTTTACCGACTAATTTTGGATAAAGAATATTACCCTCTAAAAATTGCCCAACTATAAATATTGCAAACACGGCGCTAACCATTATCCAGTCTGGCCAAAATTGCACCAAAGCAACCCCAACAGATAAAAGCAAACCAACCAAAAACCCGACATAGGGGATAAAACTCAACAGGCCTGCAATTAACCCAATCGCCAAACCAAAATTTAGCCCCGTTAAAGTGAGCGCAGTTGCGTAAAAAATTGCCAGCAAAAACACAACGCTTGACTGACCACGAATAACCCCTGACATTGCCTTATCAATATTTTTGAAAACGCCTCTAATTTCTTCTCTATAATCACGGGGCAATAAGTCATCTACTCTTTTTATGATATTATCCCAATCAGCCAAAAGATAGAATGTAACAACTGGGGTGATTACCAACAAGCCAACAAGATTGAGCATAGTAAGCCCGCTTTGCATAATTTGCTTAAGCACATTTCCAAATACACCAATGCTCTGCCCTAAAATATCTGTGAATTGTTCTTCCAATTGCACAACATTTTCTTTGCCAACAAGGGAATAAATATTGGGCAAATATTGATTTACTAGTGCCTGAAGCTGGCTAAAATAGGAGGGTAATTTTTCTGCCAAGCCAATGCTCTGTTGGACCAATAGCGGAATGAGTAGAAAAAAAGCACCTACGAAAAATAATAGAAATATAAAAATAACACTAGAAGTTGCCCAAAAGCGATTAAATTTCCACTTTTCTAATCTATCGGCAACTGGATCGAGCAAATACGCCAAAACCATGCCGACCACAAAGGGCAATAGGATAGATTTGAATAAATATAATAATAAGATTACACCAAGCGCAAACAATCCCCAAATTTTTAACTGATTTTTCAAACTCATATTAAGTCTTTTCTTTTTAAGTCTATCACTTGCCTGTTATATATTTTAGCGCTATCAGCACATAAAGCTAGTATAGATAATTTTTACTTCATAACCAAGCCATACATTATGTCAGATAATATTCCAAATTCTAATTCACTTTCTTATAAAAAAGCTGGCGTTGATATTGATGCTGGAAATGCGCTTGTTGAGCAAATAAAACCACTGGTTAAAGCTACTAACCGCTCTGGTGCGGACGGTGAAATTGGTGGCTTTGGCGGCTTGTTTGATCTTAAAGGCGCTGGTTTTATTGACCCAATTCTAGTTGCGGCAAATGATGGGGTTGGCACAAAATTGCGTATTGCCATTGAAAGCGGTGTGCATGAAACAATCGGCATTGATTTAGTTGCGATGTGCGTCAATGATATTATTGTGCAAGGCGCTGAGCCGTTATTTTTCTTAGATTATTTTGCAACAGGAAAACTTGACGTAAAAAACGCCACGCAAATTATTGCTGGCATTGCTAATGGTTGTATTGAGGCTGGCTGTGCGCTTATTGGTGGCGAAAGCGCCGAAATGCCCTCAATGTACGCCAAAGATGATTATGATTTAGCAGGTTTTTGTGTTGGGGCGGCCGAGAGAGGGCAATTATTACCAAAAGACGATATAAAAGCAGGCGATGTCATTATTTCACTCGCCTCAAGCGGCCCTCATTCAAATGGTTATTCGCTTATTCGCAAGATTGTTGAAATTTCTGGCATTAAATATAATGAGCCAGCGCCATTTGATGAAGATTTAACTTTGGGTGAAGCGTTGCTTATTCCTACAAAAATCTATGTAAAACCAATCCTAAAAGCCTTAAAGGAGAATCTAAACATTAAGGCCCTAGCGCATATTACTGGTGGTGGTTTTACTGAAAATATCCCTCGTGTTTTGCCAAAAAATATAAGTGCAAATATTGACCTTAACTCAATTTCTGTCCCACCTGTATTTACTTGGCTTGCTAAAATTGGCGGCATAAAGCAAAGCGAGATGTTACGCACTTTTAATTGCGGTGTTGGCATGGTGCTTATTGTTGAGAGCGAGTGCGCTAATGAGATTGTTACTCATTTTAATGATGAGGGTATGGGAGCAAAAATTATTGGCTCACTTAGCGCGCATAATGGCAATGATGTGAATTATAGTGGCGCTTTAGATTTATAATGGGTGCTGGCAAAAAAAATACTGTCATTTTTATTTCTGGGCGTGGCTCAAACATGGAGCAGCTTATAAAAGCTTCGTTAAGCCCAAATTATCCAGCTAAAATTATTGGTATAATATCAAATAAGCCTGACGCTAAAGGACTAGAAATTGCCAAAGCGCATAATATTAAAATGGCTATTATTTCGCCCAAAGACTTCTCAGGCAAAAAAGCCACTGATGAGGCTATTTCTAAACAATTAGAGCAATGGAATACTGATATTATTTGCCTTGCTGGTTATATGCGCTTGCTGGGGAAAGATTTTTGCAAAAAATGGCAGGGGAAAATCATCAATATTCACCCCTCCCTACTACCTAAATATAAAGGCTTAAACACCCATCAAAGAGCGCTTGAGGCAGGTGAAATTGAACATGGTTGCACGGTGCATTTTGTAACTGCTGAAATGGATGAGGGTTCAAATATTGGGCAAGTAATTGTGCCGATTGAAGCGGGAGATGATGCTCAAGCCTTAGAAAAGCGAGTATTAAAGGCTGAACATCATTTGTATGCTTGGGCGCTTGAGCAAGTGGCATTAGATAAAATTAAATTCTAACCCAACCTATCATTTATTTTGATACAAATAATCGCAATTATTTGTTCGACTTTAATTTTCCCTAGAGTTAGGATTGCTTTTTGGTAAAGGCAACTAAATGAATATTACTAATTGGCTTTGGATAATATTACTTGGCATTATATGGGGATTTTCTTTTCCCTTTAATGCGATATTATTAGTTGAATTAAGTCCATTATGGATTAGTGCCTTAAGGGTTGGCATTGGCGCTTTGGGCTGCTGGGTCATTCTATTTGCCCTTAAAAAAACAATGCCAACAGATTTAACCCTACTAATCAAAATAATCATTTTAGGAATTATCACATATGCAATTCCCTTTGCGCTTTTCCCCATTGCGCAAATTCATTTATCATCGGGCGTTGCTTCAATCATCAACGCTATGACACCTATTACCACCGTTATAGTTTCGCATATTTGGATCAATGGCGAGAGAGCCACATGGAGCAAGGCGCTTGGCGTTGGCGCTGGCTTTGCAGGGGCGGCATTTCTGGCAATTCCAGCACTACAATCTGGGGGGAATTCACAACTTTGGGCAATGGTTTTGGCATTTATGGCAACAATAATTTATGCCGCTTCACTTAATTACACTCGCATTAATTTGCCAAAAACTGACCCTACTGCATTAGCTGCTATTGCACTAAGCGGCGCAAGTATTGCCGCTATTCCCATTGCGCTAATATTTGATGGCGTGCCGAGCGTTACAAAGCTAGAAACATGGGTTTCATTATTAGGCATTGGTTTAGTTGCCACCGCTTTTGCTTTTCAGGTTATGTATAGGTTATTGCCAAAAGTTGGTGCAACCAACTTTAGTGTTACAACTTTTATAGCACCAATTTCTGCAATTATTCTTGGGGCAAGCCTGCTTGGCGAGCGCTTGCAAATCAGCCATTTTATCGGCATGGCATTTATCTTTTTTGGCCTTTTATTAATAGACGGTCGGATTTTGAAACGCCTGAAACATGGCAAAATGAATAAATCTCCTTAGCTTCATCATTTTGAAATTTCTTTGTGATATTCATAAATCATTGAGTTTAGTTAAGTGAGAGTAGTACATTGGAAAATTCTCCAATTTTTGTTGATATTTTGGTTTTCCTTGCGGCGGCAATTATTATTGTCCCTATTTTTCAGCGTATAAAAGTTAGCCCTATTCTTGGTTATTTAGCGGCTGGTGTAATTATTGGCCCCTTTGGCTTAGCGCTTATAAGTGATAGTGAAAGAGCCCACACTTTAGCTGAATTTGGTGTTGTGTTTTTATTGTTCATGATTGGGCTTGAGCTTTCCCTTGAGAGATTACGCTCTATTGGTATAAAAATATTTTTACTTGGCCTAGCGCAAGTAGTTATTAGCTCTATTGTTCTTAGCCTAATAGCCTTTGCATTAGGGCTTCCTGCAAAAGCCTCAATAATTATAGGCACAGGGCTTGCGCTCTCTTCAACTGCTTTTGTGATGAAATACCTATCAGAAAAGGGCGAGCGAGCAACTCGCTTTGGTCTAATTGTTTTTGCCATTTTGTTAGTGCAAGATTTAGCGGTTGTGCCGTTTCTTATTCTTGTTGATTTGTTGGGCAATGAAGGTTCGTCTTTTGTTGAGGCATTTGGTGGAGCGGCAGTGAGAGGAACTATTGCCCTCATCGTAGTTGTTGTACTTGGGCGAGTTTTGCTAAAACCATTATATAAAATGATTGCCAGCACCAGAAGCTCCGAATTATTCGTGTCGGCTACTTTATTAGTAGTTCTTGGCACTGGCTGGATAATGACACTAGCCGGACTTTCTATGACATTGGGGGCGTTTTTGGCTGGTGTTTTACTTAGCGAAACACAATATCGCCATCAGATAGAAGCTGACATTAGGCCTTTTCGTGGTATTTTACTCGGTCTATTCTTTATGATGATTGGCATGTCGATAGATATTTCTCTTGTCCTTGAGCAGTGGCTAATTATTAGCGGGTTGCTAATAGGGCTTTTACTTACCAAGACAATTATTATTGTGATTTTGAGTAAAATCATGGGCAATAAAATTGCAATTTCAATCAAAGTAGGATTAGCGCTAGCGCAAGGTGGCGAGTTTGGTTTTGTAATGTTTGGGGCGGCGCTCACACTTGGGTTAATCGCTGTAAACCTAGCAAATATACTCTTGGCAACCATTGCTCTTTCAATGATTGTTACTCCCTTAATGTTCTCACTTGGCAAATTTATTGAAGCAAAAATCAATAGGGATAAAGAAGCTTCGACTGATATAATAGATAGCGAGGAAAGAGAATTAACTGCTCAAGTTTTAATTGCTGGGTTTGGCAGGGTTGGACAAACGGTTGCCAAAGTTCTTTCCGATGCCAATATTTCTTATATTGCGCTAGATTTAGATCAAAATCGTGTAGCCAAATGTCGCAAAAATGGCATGAATGTATTTTATGGTGATGCAGATCAAATTAAAGTTTTGCAATCAGCAGGCGCTGATCAGGTGCAGGTTGCTGTTATTACGCTTGATAGTAAAATCACTTCAAAAAATACTGTAAGTTCCTTACGCAAAAACTACCCGCAATTACCAATTTATGTACGTGCAAAAGATCGCAAGCAAGGCCGCATATTAGAGGAAGCAGGCGCAAGCGCTATGGTTTCTGAAGCGGCGGAAGCCAGCTTACAACTTGGCTCAATAGTTTTAGCATCACTAAATGTTAGCGCTGATGAAATTGCTTCTGTGATGGACGATTATAGAGAAGATGATTATGCCCTATTAGAAGAAATTATTAGCGCCTAATTATAGTCCCAATTTCTCTTTCAAAATTTTATTCACCGCTTGTGGATTAGCTTTACCTTGGCTAGCTTTCATCACCTGCCCAACAAACCAGCCAATAAGTTGTGGTTTTAATTTCACTTTTTCAACTTGCTCAGGGTTAGCGCTAATAATATCATCAATCATTTTTTCAATCGCACCAGTATCGCTTACCTGTTTCATTGAGCGTTTTTCAACAATATCAGCAGGGTCGCCGCCCTCGCCCCAAACGATTTCAAATAGGTCTTTGGCAATTTTACCAGAAATATCACTACTTGAAATAAGATCAATAATACCGCCAAGTTGCTTTGCGCTAATTGGAGAATTGCTAACGTCTAATTCTTCTTTTGCTAAGCGTCCAAAAAACTCGTTTATTACCCAGTTGGCACTAAGTTTGCCGTCCCGACCTTTAGCTACATTTTCAAAAAAATCTGCGTTCGATCGAGAGCTAATCAATACCGAAGCATCATAAGATGTGATGCTATATTCATTTACAAATCTATCGTGTTTTTCATCTGGTAATTCGGGTAAATCCTTTGCCAAAGCTGCGACAAATTCATCATCAAATTCTAGTGGAAGCAAATCTGGATCTGGAAAATAGCGATAATCATGGGCTTCTTCTTTTGATCTCATGGAGCGAGTTTTGCCGCTCTTGGAATCAAACAAGCGAGTTTCTTGATCAATCTTGCCACCATCTTCAAGTATATCAATTTGACGACGTGCTTCATATTCAATCGCCGCAACTGCAAAGCGCATTGAGTTGACATTTTTAATCTCGCAACGTGTGCCAAATTCACCCCCCGGTGCGCGCACAGAAACATTGATATCAGCACGTAATGAGCCTTGCTCCATATTGCCATCGCATGTGCCTAAATAGCGTAAAATTGTTCTGATTTTTGCAATATATGTGCGTGCTTCTTCACTTGAGCGAATATCAGGTTTTGATACGATTTCCATTAGAGCAACGCCCGAGCGATTAAGATCAATGAAGCTCATATTTGGGTGTTGGTCGTGAATTGATTTCCCTGCATCTTGCTCAAGGTGAAGTCGCTCAATACCAATTTCAACCTCGCCATCTTTGCCCATATCAAGATAGACAATGCCCTCGCCAACAATCGGGTCTTTGAATTGTGAAATTTGGTAGCCCTGCGGCAAATCAGGATAAAAATAATTCTTACGATCAAAAATTGAGCGATTATTGATTTTGGCTTTTAGCCCTAAGCCAGTGCGCACTGCTTGGCGCACGCATTCTTGATTTATTGTTGGCAACATACCGGGCATTGCCGCATCAACAAATGACACATTAGAATTTGGCGCATTGCCAAATTTAGTTGAAGAACCTGAAAATAATTTTGATTCAGAGGTTATTTGCGCATGGATTTCTAACCCAATTACCATTTCCCAATCACCTGTCGCCCCCTTGATGAATTTTTTAGGATCTGGCGTTCTTGTATCTACTAAGCTCATTTTCTTCTCTATATCTTACTTAAGTTTTCGGGCGGCAATAATGCCCTTTTCAAAATTAATGTTCCACTCAATCAAATTGCGCCACGTCATTTCCGCCTGATCATCATCAAGCCCCAACGCCAAAGCACGCTCACGTACTTTTGCAATCACTGCTTCAATGCGCTCAGCATCAAACGCCTCATGCGGATCATTTTTGAGTTCCGCCATACGAGTTACATAGGTGTGGCGTTCGGCAAATAATTCAATCAATGCCCTATCAATACGATCAATTTCAACTCGAACATCTTGCTTGCTTTGGCAATCTTGAGGTTTATTCTTCATCTTACCACCATTTCTTTGGCGTAAAATCAAGCCCAGCGGAGCGCTCAATAACTCGCCCAGCAGCAAACAAGGTTTCTTCATCAAATGGTTTGCCAATAAGTTGCAATCCTAATGGAAGTCCTGCATTATCTTTTCCTGCAGGCACAGCAATTGCGGGTAATCCTGCCATATTGACAGTTACCGTGAAAATATCATTGAGATACATTTTAACAGGATCTGCCTTCATTTCTTGATCGTTAACACCAAAAGCAGCAGATGGCGTTGCAGGAGTGAGAATTGCATCTATGCCATCATTAAACACAGTTTCAAAATCACGCTTAATTAGCGTGCGAACCTTTTGCGCTTTGACATAATAAGCGTCATAATATCCAGCACTAAGAACATAAGTTCCGATTAAAACACGGCGTTGCACTTCTGCACCAAAACCAGCCGCACGAGTATTTTCATACATTTCATCAATGCTATCACCATTCACTCGCAAACCATATTTCACGCCATCATAACGTGCCAAATTTGATGATGCTTCGGCAGGTGCTACGATATAATAAGCTGGAAGGGCATATTTTGTGTGCGGCAATGAAATGTCTTTAATTATCGCCCCCTCGTCTTTTAACCACGCCAAGCCCTGTTGCCATAATTTTTCTATCTCGTCAGGCATTCCATCCATACGATATTCTTTTGGCACGCCAATTCTTAAGCCCTTTACGCCACGCTCGATAGCGGCGGCAAAATCTGGCACTGCTAAATCAACCGAAGTGCTATCTAACCTATCAAAGCCAGCCATTGAAGCCAGCATCAAAGCGCTATCCTCAACCGTGCGAGTAATAGGCCCTGCTTGATCAAGCGAAGAAGCAAACGCCACCACGCCCCAACGTGAGCAACGCCCATAAGTTGGCTTAATGCCCACAGTGCCAGTAAAAGCCGCTGGTTGGCGAATTGAGCCGCCTGTATCTGTTGCAGTTGCGCCAGCGCAAAGGAATGCGCTAACCGCCGCAGCTGAGCCGCCAGATGAGCCACCCGGAACTAAATCTTTATTTGAGCCAGAAGCTCTATGCGGGTTAATCACCGCACCATAATATGAAGTTTCATTTGATGATCCCATCGCAAACTCGTCCATATTGAGTTTGCCCAGCATCACTGCGCCATCTTGCCAAAGATTATTGGTTATAAATGATTCATATTCTGGCTTGAAACCATCAAGAATGTGCGAGCCAGCTTGCGTGTGCGCTCCTTTTGTGGCGAATAGGTCTTTTATGCCCAGCGGCACACCTTCAAGCGCACCACCCTCACCCTTTGCTAATTTCTCATCACTAGCTTTGGCCATAGATAGTGCCTGCTCATTCTCGATTGAAACATAGGCATTTAGCTTAGGATTAGCCGCATCTATTTCATTTAGATATGCGCTAGTTACTTCGCTCGCAGAGAATTTTTTTGCTTTTAGCCCTTTTTGAATATCAGCAAGGCTTAGTTTAATTAAATCGCTCAATCTATCTACTCCACAACCTTTGGCACCATAAAGAAATTATCTTCGCTTAATGGTGCGTTAGAGGTTATTTTATCTGCATAACCACCAGAAGTAACCTCGTCCTTACGAGTGCGAAGCGTTGCTGGAATAACAGAAGTCATCGGCTCAACATCGCTCACATCAACCTCATCAAGTTGCTCAACAAAGCCAAGTATAACATTAAGCTCATCAGCAAGGCCTGCAAGATTCTCTTCTTTAAGTTTAATACGAGCCAAATGCCCTATTTTTCTAACAATATCTGCATTTACCGACATGCAAATCTCCTTAATTTTTATTGGGAGGTAATTTTGATTTAGCTTGTAACAAGTCTTGCGCACATATTGCAACAATTATTGATTGAGTAATAATATTTGCACTGTTAAGAGCAATTATGAATGAGATAAATGAAAACCCACTAGCCTCTTTGCCAAGTTCTGGAAAATTACTTGGCTTAGATCTTGGCACAAAAACTATTGGCATAGCTGTTTCTGATGGTATGCGCTTTAGTGCAACGCCTTTAACAACTATTAGGCGCACAAAATTCAAGCAAGATGCAACGATTTTGCTTGAGTTAATGAATGAGAATAAAATAGTTGGCTTAGTGCTGGGTCTGCCACTTAATATGGACGGCAGTGAAGGCCCACGTGTGCAATCAACTCGGGCTTTTGCACGAAACTTGAGCGCTATGATTAATGTACCAATTTGTTTTTGGGACGAAAGGCTTTCAACTAGTGCAGTTACAAAAACACTTATTGAGGCCGATGTTTCTCGTGCTAAAAGGGCGCAGGTTATTGATAAATTAGCTGCTAGTTATATTCTTCAAGGCGCACTTGATAGATTGAGGAATTAAAATGCTGACCTCGTTTTTTGCTATTATTCCAATTTTTTCATTAATAGTTCTTGGTTTTGTTCTAAGAAAAATCAATATGATAACGCCAGAACAATGGCGCGGCATTGAGTTAGTCTGCTTTTATCTGCTTTTCCCAGCACTACTAATCACCACGCTTTCAAATTCAGACCTAGCATTTGGCGAATTATCGACTTTTGCACTGGCAATCTTCGCAATGGTCTGCACCATGTGTTTATTGTTATTTTTGCTTAGAATTCCATTACTAAAATTGTGGAAAGTGCAAGGCCCTGCTTATACCACGATATTTCAAACCTCAACCCGTTGGCATGGTTTCATTGCCTTTGCTATTATTAACGATTTATTTGGTGCGCAAGGTCTAGCAATTTTAGCAGTAGCTTTTGCTGTAATTATTCCAATTGTAAATATTATTAATATTTGGATTTTGGCAACCTATGCCAACAATGAAAAAGTCAATTTCAAAGTGGTAATAATAACCATAATCAAAAACCCATTAATAATCGGCATAAGCATAGGCATTTTGTTAAATCTAACAAATATCACCCTACCCACCCCAGTTTTTACAGGGCTCGATCTGTTAGGGCGAAGTGCTTTGGGCGTTTCATTATTAGCACTTGGTGCAGGCATTAGCTATCAAGCACTTAAAACCTCAGGCAAAGAAGTAATTTTAGCAAGTATTTTACGACTTTTAGTAACCCCATTAGTTGCACTAATATTTGCTTTGGCATTTGGTGTTAAGGGCGATGTATTTGTAGTTTTAATTGTCGCCAGTGCTGTCCCAACCGCCGTAAACGGCTATATTTTAGCCCGTACTATGGGAGGAGACGCAGAATTATACGCCGCAACATCGAGCGCTCAAGTGTTATTCTCATTTGTTAGTTTGCCAATAATTATTTGGCTTGCTACACAATTTACTGGTTGAAAAAAGGAATTGCTTTAAGATATCGTTTTGAGTGAAAAACGAAGAAACCTACATTGTAGCGAAGACTCTTCACTTTGTTCAGAGTGACATGGAGATTTTGAAAGATACACCTAATGTCATTCTGAGTGAAACGAAGAATCTTTCTTTGTTGCTTAAGATACTTCACTATCGTTCAGTATGACATTTCCTTATTATTTCTTCATTCAGAGTGACATTTCATAAAACTAACATATACCCCCAACTAAAAAAACCTCTTGGCATAAAGCTAGTGTTGCGCTAAACCCTAAAAAATTAAAAATGGGAATTAAGATGAACGAGAGTTCAAAACATTCATCAAGCTCTAAAGCCAGCAGGTCTGGCTCTCCTTATTCTTTTAATCATCAACATCTTTTAGGCATTGCGCAACTTAACCAAGTTGAGATTGTTGATTTGCTCGATAGAGCTGAAAAAATGATACCTGTTTCTCGTAATCCACAACAAATCAAGCAAACCTTAAATGGTAAGACGCAAATAAATCTATTTTTTGAAAACTCCACCAGAACGCAGTCTAGCTTTGAAATTGCTGGAAAAAGACTTGGCGCTATCGTTGTTAATATGTCGGTTAAGACCTCTTCTGTTGCTAAGGGGGAAACTCTAATTGATACGGCGGCAACGCTTAATGCAATGTCGCCAGATGTTATTGTGGTGCGCCATGCAAGTGCTGGTGCGGTGGAATTATTATCGCAAAAGGTTGGCTGTTCGGTAATTAACGCTGGAGATGGTGCGCACGAGCACCCTACTCAAGCCCTATTAGATGCACTTACAATTCGCAAACATAAAAAACGCTTAAATGGGCTAACTGTTGCTATTTGCGGTGATATTGCAAATTCTCGTGTGGCTCGCTCAAACCTTATGTTGCTCAACGCTATGAATGTGCGCACCAGAGTTATTGCGCCAAAAACCCTATTGCCCAAAGGCATTGAGCATATATGCGCTGAGGTATTTACCAATATGGATAAGGGTCTAAAAGACGTTGATGTTGTGATGATGTTGCGCTTGCAACGTGAGCGAACTAGCGGTGCGCTTGTGCCATCGGAGCGTGAATATTATCATTTTTATGGGCTTGATAAAAGGCGTTTAGCGCTTGCAAAACCCGATGCGATAGTGATGCACCCCGGCCCGATGAATAGAGGTGTTGAAATTGATCCATTGGTAGCCGATGGGGCGCAATCTGTTATTAATGAGCAAGTAGAAATGGGCGTTGCGGTGCGTATGGCGGTGCTTGATGCTTTGGTTGGTAATGGAGCAAAAAAATGAGTAATTATTTACTGATAAAAAATGCCCGCATAATTGATCCAGCTAGCAATAAAGATGAAATTGGCGCAATTTTGGTCAAAAAAAGCAAAATTGTTGATATTATAAGCGGACAAGCGCCAAATGCCCCCCAAGATACAACAATAATTGACGCTAAAGGGCTAGTGCTAGCACCGGGGCTTATTGATACTAGGGTTTTCACTGGCGAGCCGGGTCATGAGTTTCGTGAAACGCTTTCTAGCGCATCAAAAGCCGCTGCCGCTGGTGGTGTTACTTCATTTGTAACAATGCCCGATACTAGCCCAATAATTGATGATGCGGCTTTGGTTGATTTTATTATTCGTCGTGCAAAGGCAACTGCAAAAGTAAATATTTTGCCCTCAGCTGCCATGACCAAAGGGCTCAATGGCAAAGATATTTCTGAATATGGATTATTAAAACAGGCAGGTGCGGTTTGCTTTAGCGATGGACGCAGAAGTGTTAGTTCAACCACCACGCTTAAATCTGCTTTTACCTATGCTAAAAATTTTAACATGCCAATTATCAATCATCTTCTTGATGAGGGATTAGGAGCGAATGGTGATGTTCATGCTGGTTTGATGGCAACAGGGCTTGGCTTAAAAGGTATTCCATATGAAGCTGAAACCATTCCGCTTGAAAGAGATTTGCAATTAGCCGCTTTGACCAAAGTTCGCTATCATGGAGCGCAAATATCTTGTGCTAATTCTGTAAAAATTATTGAACGGCATAAAAAAACTAACAAAAATATTTCGTGCGGGGTTTCCATAAACAATCTTTCGTTAAACGAAAATGATGTTGGCTCATATAGAACATTTTTCAAGCTCTCCCCTCCTCTAAGATCAGAGATAGATAGGCAGGCGCTAATTGCTGGCTTAAATTCTGGTGCGATTGATATTATTCATTCAGATCACGACCCACAAGATGTTGAGGGCAAAAGAAGGCCTTTTGCTGAGGCTGCCAATGGCGCTATTGGACTTGAAACCCTATTATCTGCCGCTCTTAGGCTTTATCATTCAGAGCAAGTGGATATGATGACCATATTAAGAGCCATGACGATTAACCCTGCCAAATTGCTTAAACTTAAATCTGGTCGCTTAAAAATTGGTGCAAAAGCTGATATGATTTTAATTAATCTAAATTATCCCTTTGTCGTCAAGGAACAAGAAATAATTTCTCGCTCACACAATTCAGTGTTTGAAAGAGCGAAAATGACTGGTAAGGTGGTAAAGACTTTTGT
>JAKISM010000043.1 GCA_021648585.1 Devosiaceae bacterium
AATTCTCAGGTCAAATCGGAATTTTTGAAGGATATAAAAATAACAAGCCCTGCTATCGTTGCCTATTTCCAGCCCCACCTAAAGGGCATGTTCCAAATTGTGCAGAGGCAGGCGTTATTGGTGCGGTGGCTGGAATTATTGGCACGGCACAAGCGATGGAGGCCATTAAAATCATTGTCGATCATAAGGACTTCATACCCCTTGCAGGCAAGTTTTGGAACATTGATATGCTAAGTATGCAGAACCAACTTCTCTCTTTAACCAAAGATCCAAATTGCCCCACTTGCTCTAAAAATAAAGAAGAAATTTCACTACAATATTCCTCACCAGTTTGCGCAATAATACCTGAACTAACAAAACAACAGATGTTAGATAAAAAACATGCTATTTTAGTTGATGTGCGTGAAATTGGTGAATGGGAAGCAGGTCATATTGAGGGTGCAAAGCATATTGCTTTATCTGCTTTATTAGATGGCTTTGAGCCTAACTTAGCAAAAAATTGCGAGATTATTCTATATTGCCAAACAGGAATTCGGGTGCGCCAAGCCGCCAAAACACTTCAAGCACTTGGATTTTCAAATATTAGCAATCTTATAGGTGGATATAAAGACTGGCAGTAGTTTGCCATCACATCATGCCCCACCATCGCCAGATTAAACGTAATGAAACATATAGGATTAATATTGCAGTCATGATGCTTATTGTTTTTAGATTGAGGTATTTCGCCCCCATGATTGAGCCAATTTGCCCACCAATTAATACCGCAGGAAATAATAACCAATAGGCAGAAATTTCATTTATAAGCTGTAAATCGCCAAGCTTCATAAGCTGCCCGCTTAATCCTGCAAGAGAATTTACCAAAATAAAAACCGAGCAAGCCGCTGCAATTTTTTTTGCATTATCCCAATGTAAAAGATATAGAATTGGAGCAAGAAAAATCCCTCCTCCTATTCCAACTAACCCTGCTAATAGCCCCAAAAACACACCTAGAATTGGTGGTAAAAAACGATATTTATTTATTATTTCTTGTTTTGATTTTTGCTTTTTATTTTTTACAAATATCATACGCAAACCAGCCGCCAGCAATGAAAAGCCAAGCAAGCCAATAAACATTTTTTCAGAAATTTGAATAAAACCGCCAAGCCATGCAGCAGGAACAGACGTGATAATCCATGGCATGATACGCTTCAAATCGACATGCCCAGCTTTGGCAAATCTATAAGTTCCACCACTCACCACAATCAAATTGCAAATCAGCGCAATGGCTGGTAAAATGCGATAATCAGTTTGTGCCAAAACTAGCAAGGCATTATAGGTTGAGCCACCGCCAAATCCAACCGCAGCATATAATATTGCTGTGATGAAAAAGGAAACAGCAAGGGCGAGCATTATTTATCTATCTTTCGTAAAGGTTGGCGATTGTCTGAGCGCAAATCAACTTGCAGGCTTATATTTAACTCATCAACATTAAAACTCAAGCCTGCTTTATTGCGACCTAAATCTGAAAGCTCTTGCACTTTTTCTTGTGAAATGAGTAAGTTCAAATTCACCTCATCTTCACCCAAAACTAATTCTGATTGCATGAAACTATCACTCAATTGCCCTTTGATTGCAGCAATAAACGACTTATCCAGCAACTTTAATTTAACTTGCAAATCCTGACCATCAAGCAACGCATCCAACTCTGCTTGAGATATTTTATAAATTATATTATCTTCTTCAATTCTTACTTTCATTTGCCCAATACCTGTTGCCATTGTTTTGCTGTGTTGATATTGGCTAATTTATCTTCAAACTCTATTGGCAAAGTGATTGGACTAGCACCCATTGCCGCTAACAATTCTCTAACAGAATCTACACGCAATTTTTGAAATGGCGCAACAAAAAATGCTGGCAGTGGATAATTTACAAAATAGCTGGTTTTGTTTTGAGATAGCAAAAGAGATAATATTTCTTGACTAACAAGCGGCATATCAACTGGCACAAATATAACAGCATCAAAATTATTCAACTCAAGCAAGACATCAGAAATCGCATGGGCAGGCCCCCTATTATCCATACTATCAGCAATGCAATCATAGCCTGCAAAATCACCGCTTACATAAATATCGCTAATTCCTGCTCTCGTTAACAAGCCAATGCTATGATCAAGCAGTGAGCGGCCATTATAGTTAAGCAATGCTTTATCCTGCCCCATGCGAGATGATTTTCCACCTGCCAGCACCACGCCTGCTATTTTGCGCCTATTCACTATTCGCCTCGTTTAGTGAGTGTCCTGGAAGCCATTCAGAGCATCCATTTTCATAATGTTCTTGCTTCCATACTGGTGCGCGTTTTTTAATTTCTTCGATAATATAACGACATGCTTCAAAGCTATTTGCACGATGCGCCGAACTAACGGCTATTATGATGCTGATACCGCCAATATCAAGTTCGCCATTATAGTGGGAAAGATATATTTTCGCCCCTTGCCAGCGGCTTTGCGCCTCAAGACAAATTTGCGTAAAAACATTTTTGGCTAAGCCTTCATGCGCATCATAAGTTATTCCTAAAACATTTTGCCCTTCATGAAGATTACGCACAGTGCCAACAAACACATCTATTGCGCCATGCGCATCATCGGCTACAAAATCATAAGCATTTTGAATATTTATCTTATCACTTGTTAAGCTAGCATGAATAGTCGCACTCATTTATTAGCCTCCACAAACGGGAGGCAAAATGGACAGGCTGGCATCAGAATTCAAAATATCATCATCACGCAAAATTTCACTATCATTGGCAAGAACCGAATCTAATACAAGAGCTTCACCATTTAGCTTTTCCAAAAGCACCCCCTTTATTGCAGCAATGGTGCTACCCATCGGAACAGCAAAAGACACCCCTTCGCCAAATTTACGAAACCCCCCAAAGAATTTTATATTAAGCGTAATTTCATTCATCACAAGAACCTCTGTTTTGGAACTAAGATCAAAGCCCTAATCTAATGCAAGCAGTTTTATTGTTGCATTGCAATTAGAATTTCCAAAGCAATAATGCGTTTTTGCGGATCATCTGAATTTAACAACTCAATCATCACATCATAAACCTTCGCTTCGTGATTATTGAGCAATTTTGCAGCTAGTTTCTTATGCACACCATCTTCAATAAATGCAAAAGCACATAGGGCTGGAATGGCTTTATCTGAGCTTAATTCACTAACCAGTTCTGCCGCTGCAATCCTTGTTTTACGCTCTCCATTTTTACATAGTGATGCTAAATCAAGTTCAATATCAAAATTCTTGGATATTTTTATCGCTTCTGAGCGTACTAGATCATTCTCATCATTGCTAAGTTTAACAACGACCTTTGAAACGATTGAAGAATTTATATAACCCAAAGCCCTAATCGCTCTAAAGCTCAAACTCGCCTCTCCCGTTGTCGCATGGCGAAGCAGAACCCGTTGCGCATCACTAATATCAATACCAGCCTTTGCCAAACAAGCAATCGCCTCAATAGATGCCTCACAAAGTTCTTTATCACTGTCAGCAGCTGCTTTAATCAACGCTTCGAGCAATTCCCCCCTGCCCGTTTCACCACCAACTAAAGCGGCCAAACGGCGCACATCAATATGAGCAGGAATTTTTGCCATCGGACTTCGGCGTTTGCGCTTTTTAGGAGCAGATCCCGTCATTTCTAAAAATTCAATATCTGCCTCGTCGATTTTTATTGCATTATCACAAGCTGGCACTTCAACATTTGCCGCCATTATCGCATCTAACGTAGATAAAGGCTCTAAAACCTCTTTCTCCTCAATTTCAATATCACTATTTATTGGCTCAAGGGGCGCTTCAATAATATTGCCCTCTCTATCAAGGCGGATTTTGCGAGCATCTTCATCGGCATCTTGTTTTGCGCCTTTATGCTTATCAAAATCAACAATATTGTCCTCTTTTGGCTGCCAATCTTTTGGCGTGCTCACGAGATTGCCTAAAATTGCAGAGCTAATTATTTCAATAGATTTCTCTGCATTTGCACCCTTGCCCGTTGCGATTTTCCCTAATGAGCCAATTGCAGCGAGGCGAGTTTCTTGATTTTCATCAGCGCAAGCACTGCTTAAAAGCGACACTGATTTAGAACTATTTAGATTACCCAAAGCCCTTAAACAAGCTAATCTCACCGCAAAATCTGTGGCACTATGATTGACAATATCTTCAATAAAATCAGAAGCACCCTTTGGCTTTGCAACCGCCATTGCACCAATGAGTGCGCTTAGAAGTTTAGGCGAATTTTTGCGCAAAAGCTGCTGAGCTTTTTTAACTAGCTTTAATTTTGGACGAATTTTCTTGTCATTTATTATTGCTTCACAAGCGCTTATTTGCACTTTTTCTTGTAAATCATCAAGTGCTTTTTCTAGCACACCATCATCTAAATCATTAAATTCTGAAAGGGTCTTTGCTCGCACATCTGCACTTCCATCTTCAATTCCTAACATATAAATTTCTTTAAGATTGCGCTTCGCACCGCTTTTTATCGCAGCTTTACGAACATTTATATCAGGGTCTTGCATAGCAGCTGACAGCAAGGAAACACTTTGCTCGCTTTGCCCCTCTCCCAATGCAATAGCAATAGACTTGCGCTTTAAGGCAGATGCTTGGCGCATTAAATCTATTAATGCATCACCACCCTCATCACCAAATTTAACTAACGCCCTTGTTGCAATAGCCCATAAATCCTGCCCTTCAGGATCATTAAGCCCTGCCAAAATTGCTTTAATTGCTTTTTTTCTATCAATTTGCTCAGCAAAAACCCCAAGAGTTTTAATAGCGGCAATTTGAACATCTAGCCAATCGTCCCAGCCAGTGCCATATTCTTCCCAAGCTATATTTTCTTCAATCCCTCGCCCCTCAGCCAAAACACATAATATGTCGGCACATTGTATTGCACCCTGCACCTCTAGTGCCGCAATATAAATTACCTTTGCCTCTCCTATTGGGTCTTGAATTAAATTCTCTAATAAGGGAGCAATTAGGCTCTCATCTTTTATTAAACAAAGAGCCTTGCCAACATCACATCGAACGTCCTCATCTGGATTTCGCAAATGCTCTATTAAAATAGCTAAATTGCCTTTACCCTCTAATCCACCAAGTGCTTGCACAGCAAGACATTGCTCAACTTCATTATTTTCGCTTAGGATTTTTTTAAGGCTCTCGCTAAGTTTCATACTATTATTATCGTCTTTTATCATTAACTCAGACATATTTAATCTCACAATATAAAAAATCGGGCAACCCCAATGATTGAGGTCACCCGATGGAGGGATACTGTTTATACTATATCACGACGAGCAAATGACATTGATCTAAAGTCATTCTTATATGGTGATACGCCAATTTTTTTGACCATACCAACACCCATCTTATAGTTATAATTGCCTGAAATCCAATCAACCACACGACCTGTTAAGGCATTGGCTGGTTGAGCAGTGTGAAGGAAATCCATATACATCACACCTTTCTTGATTGCAGGAGTAACAATAGCAACCGCAGTAATAGCTGCTTTTGTTAGTTCAATATGACCGTTTTCCATTAGTTTGGTAAAGCTAAAGTCATCGCCTTCAATACCAACTATAGTGTCAACTTGCACTGGAATACGATCTGAATAGAGCATGACATAATCGCCACTTTCAATTCCACGTGCCTTGGCATCTTCTGGGTGAAGTTCTACCCAGTTTTCAGGCCAACGTTGCACGATATATGGACGACGATCATCATCATAACCAGACTGCCATCTTTCGTTAATACGGCCAGAACTAGCCCATAATTCACCTTCTTGTGGTTTCATCCATTCCCAATAATCAGAGAATAATGACCAAGGTGCTTTTTGGATATTGTTCTTGCCAGTTTGCGTATTGAAATGTGTCAATTTCTTATTGAACATATTTGCAGCCGCAGGCCCAGTTGCTGGTAATTTGCGAGTGGTATCATGAAGTCTGACAGTGCCTTCAAGACTTCCATCTTCGAGCATCATGACTGGCCCTTGAATGCCGTCTGTACCATATTGGCCAAACTTTTCATGCAAGGTAATACCTTCTTTTTTCGCAGCTACGTGCAACATATAAAAGTCTTTACGTGAGCCACGTGAAAAGCGAGAAGCCTCTTCAAGCACATCGTTTGAGTTTTCCCAATCAAAACCATCAAAGCCCATTCTTTTACCAAGTTGAGCTGCGATCCACCAATCGGGTTTTGCTTCCCCTGGTGCATCATAGAATTTTGAATAAAGACGTAAACGACGTTCACCATTTGCACGAGTAAAGTCATGCTCACCCCAACCAGAAGCTGGGAATATGATGTCGGCAAAACGTGCACCAATCGGATCAACCAAATATATATCTTGATTGATAACTACCATGCCACCACTATCAGCACGCTTTTTTAGAGTGTCGATAATTTCCTGCTTATCAAAAGAACGTATCTGATGCTCATTTTGCACTGTTAGCTCTTCAAATTTTGCAGCAAGGCTTTGCGACGCACACATGGCTTGTATCCATGTATTACCAACCACATAGGCTAGACGAGTATGACCAGACATCAAATAACGATCGGTATCCATAGCACGACGACGGCGACCGGGTAGTTTCTCAGGCGATTTATTGCGTGGATATTTACCACCACGAAGCCCACCACGTTGATGACCACCAGCACGACCAATAACTTGACCTGGACGACCACCAGCACCAACGGTAATTCCAAGTGAGGAAATCGCATTAGTATTGCCAGTATTATTTGACCAATAAAATCCTTTTTCAATCATAATAGAGGATTTTGGACGTGTGCCATCGGCTCTTGGTTTTGCCAACCATTCAGCGGCTGTGTAGATTTTTTGCACATCAATTTGAGCAATATCTGCTGCAGTTTGAGGATCTGAAAAATCCTGAGCAAGAAGCCATTTTTTCCAATCATCATAATCTTTAGTTTGGAATTTGCCCCATGTTGTACGCCATTGCCAAGGAGTATTACGAGTGCCTTGACCAAAGCCAGATGAACTTTCAAATTTATTGTTCACCCATTTTTTAATCCACTCTTTATCTTCCCAACCGTTTTCAACAATCACACGAGCAATGGCTGAAACAACTGGAAGGTCAGTTCCGGGTTGCAAATCAATCCAAAGACCACCATTTTGCTCAGCATAAGCTATACCAGCTGTACGGCGAGGCCCTAAGAATATGGTTTTTTGACCATTTTGAATTGCAGGCATAATCCATTGAGTAAATAAAATAGTTTTACTTTCATAAGGATCAGTACCGCAAATCATCAAAGTATCAGCATCGTGCCAATCTTGATATGAAGGGCCAAAATTATCAAATCCTGCATCTCTAAAACCCGGAGTTGAAGTAACATCACTAGGGGTGTCATGGAAGGTGAAATTTGCAGTTGAAATATGCCTTAGAGCAAACTTTGAAATTGCATAAGTATTTTCCATAAATCCATAAGAGAATGTTTTCACACCATAGGCATTAGCACCATGTTTTTTGATAACGTGGCTACCAACTTCGGCTGCAATATCAAGCGCAAAATCCCAACTTACTGGCATTAAAGTGCCAAACATACGTATCATTGGAGATTTTAGTCGATCACGAGTTGGGGTCTGTGGATTATAGACCTTTTGCGCAATCGCTCCACCACGAACAGAGCTGTCACCATTTGTATTAACAACAGTAGTATCCTTATCAGGAACAACAATAATATGGTGTGGCTCATTATTGTGCGACACGACATTATATTGGTTTGGCGCAACCCAAGCACCTAATGGATCAACCGGAAAATCAACACCAAAGGCGTTTTCATCAGCGTTTGGCCCACCTTGTGCGCCACCCTTAAGAGGCCAGCGATAGACTTTGTAACCACAAGCGACAATGCAATAATCGCAAGCTGTAGTAATAATATCCGCATTTACCGGAGGTAATGGAATATTGGTTTCAGGAATATAATACGGAGTTCCCATGATGTCACCCTCAACCTTTCAAATTATCATAACGGCCATAAATTAGGCCAAACATACCGACGGCATAAATATCATCTCCTTCAAGCTCAAGTAGAACTTGCGGTAGGCTTTGATAAGCCTGACCAGAAATAAACATTCCGTGCCGAGTGAGATCAAAAGTAGTCAAATGCAGTGGACAAGGACCAAGTGCCTTATCATCTGGCTTATAAGTGCCATGCAATGGACCACCCTGATGAGTGCAGATATAGTTGAAGGCAACCACATCTTTATCAGGCCCAATGCCGCCGCCCGCCTGTTTGCCGAGCTTTACAATCATTGAATCTGAATATGCGCCTTCATCTGGATAAGTGAAATCAAGCGGCTCATCTACTTTTAACTCAGAGAGTTTACCAATCAGCTTTCTTTCATAGGTTGCAACAAGGGCGGGAACTTTTGCTAAGCCCTCGCTTGTATGCATTGCAACCATAACCGTCGCTGTGGCAATCCCTGAAGTTAAAAGGAACGTGCGCCGATTAACTACACATTTTTTACTGGTCTTGCGAATATCAGCAGGACCGTTAATAGCCTCTATTAGACCTTTATTTATGGTCATTATTTTTCTCCTGCCGTTAATTTACTGGAGCCGGTAGTGGCTCAGTTGGTGGAAGATCTGGATAATCCATTGTGATACGTTCACCTGAAAGAGAGTTCAAAAATGCTAATAGATTAGCTTTTTCTTTCTTACTCAAATCCAATGGAGCAATCATATCAGTCTTGCTTGCTGAAAAATCATTAGTTGAACCACCTTTATTATAAAACTCGATGACATCTTCTAATGTTTCTATCATTCCATTGTGCATATATGGTGCGGTATATTTAGTATAACGCAACGAAGGCACACGGAACTTACCCAAATCGGCTTCTTCTTTGGTTCTAAAATATAATCCCGGATCTTCTTTATAAGTGCGATATTTATCCTCACTTACACCTTTGGCAAATATCTCAAACCTATAAGTGATTTGTGCTAAAGCATCTGTTTGCCAGCCATCATAAGTTGGCACACCAGTATTATAATATTTCTGGTTAGTTAACAGCGCTCCACTATGACAAGAGGCACAATTTGCTTTGCCAACAAACAGATCAAGACCAGCTTTTTCTGCTTTGTTTAATGCTCCATCATCACCACGCATATAATTATCAAATGGTGTATCTGTTTGCACTAAAGTGCGCTCAAATGCAGCAATTGCACGATAGGCGTTGCGAACATTTGGCCATGTATCACCAAATACTTCATTGAAGCGCTTGACATATTCTGGCACAAAAGCAAGCCTTGCTTCTAAGCCATCATCTTCACCATTACCCGCAACACCGCCACGTGCAGCAGAGCGAGCTTGACCTTCTAGCGAACTAGAGGAGCCAGCCCAAAACAACTTATCATAATAAGCTGAATTGATAATAGTTTGCGAATTGCGCCAGTGAACAGTACCTGGATAACCCATAGAAATTTTATCTGGGAAATCCCACCCCTCATCAGGAAGATGACAAACTACACACCCCATAAAACCGTTAGCCGACATACGACCATCAAAGAATAACAGTTTACCCAGTTCAACCTTTTCAGGTGTTGTTGGATTGCTTGCGGGATTTGGTGGATCACCAAGGGGAGCAAGCTCACTAGGTCTATCCCCAGCCATCGCCATCGGCGCAAGAAGCGAAGAAGCAACTAGCGCAACAGCAGTGAGGGTAGAGAATTTTTGAATTTTTAACATAATCAACCTCTCCTCAATTTTTCTTGTTAAGCCAATCGGTGATGACAGTATATTCAGTGTCAAATTCACCGGGATTATAGGCAGGGACATCAAAGCTATTACCTGATAGTGATTTTAGGAATTCAACCAAATCGGCTTTTTCCCCATCACTTAAATCAAGTGGCTTTAACAGTGGATCAATATTGGTAGCTTCACCTCCACCCTCATTATAGAAATCAACAACTTCTTCTAATGTGGCGATTGTGCCATTGTGCATATATGGCGCAGTATAAGTAAGCTCACGTAGGGTTGGCGTCATAAACGTACCCATGTTTTCTTTATTACGGTTACGGATATAAGCACCTGGATCCATGCGTAGATTCATATAGTTTTCTATGCCTTGGAATTTACCAAAAGTAACAAATGTTACGTGGCGATCTGGGTTTGACCAGATATCAGGATTATCAGCAACACCAGTATTATGCGGTTTATCATCACTAAATAAATTACCTGAGTGACAAGCAACGCAACCAGCTTTTCCTGTAAATAAATCAAAACCAGCTTTAGCTGAATCTGACATATTACCACTATCAAATGGCGCACCGCTTGAAGTGATTGATTTTAGGAATTCTTGAATGGCAGAGCGAGCACCACCATTTGATGGCTCTCCTTTGCCTGCTTTATCAAACAAATCAACATAAATAGGATCTTGCTTTAAGCGTTCTTGCATAATGCGCATATCCATATTCATAAAATATGTTTCAGTGATTGATTCACGAGTTACATCATTTAGATTTGTGCCGATACGACCATCATGAAACCATGAGGCTTTATGTCCTACATTTGCTAATGTTGGTGTATTTCTAAAATGCTCAGTATCAGCATAAGCATCTGAAAGTGCCTCTCCATCAGTAAAGGCCTTGTCTGGTTGGTGGCAACTTGCACACGCTAAATCAGCACCTCCCGACAAGCGAATATCATAAAATAATCGTTTGCCAAGATCTGCTAATTCTTTTTTGACTTCAATCGGTGTGACTGAGCCATATTCCTCTGCTTGGGCAGAATACACCCCCACAGAAGAAAAAGCCATAAGCGAAGCAATAATAGCCAAGCTAGAGCTTTTGTAGTTTATGTTCGGAAATTTTATCATGCGGCATCCCCTTTTGGCCAAATAAGTGAAAAAACAAACAAACCTTGACGTGTCACCTGACATATTATGTCAAATATTTGCTTTTCCTGATTCGTAACCTAATTGGGCAATGTGAAGCTGATATTTCACTCAGCGTTATGGGTTATGAAGAATTGTAACGAAATGTAACTTTATGTGTCTAAGAGGTCGTGCCAAGCAAACTTTGCAAAACACGAGAAATTGCCTGCGGATCGGCTGGTTTTTCTAGCACTTTTATTGGAGAAAACTTTTCCAACTCAATCGCATCTGGCTGATATGCGGTATAAATAATTATCGGGCAATCACTTAATTCTCTAACAGATTGACATATTTGCGCACCACTTAAGTTTGGCATAACAAAATCTGTCATTACTAAGTCATAATCATTTGGGCTTTTCTTAAAAGCCTCTATCGCCTTTTTAGGGTCAGAATAATCATCAACTTCATAATTCATTTTAAGCAAGATTTTTTTGCAAATATCTACTACTTCTTGCTGATCATCGATAAGTAAAATACGCCCAGAACCAGTTGCTAATAAATCACCTTGTCTAACCTTGCTCTGTTGCAATTTTGCTTCTGGCAAAAGAATTTTGAATATAGAACCACTAGAATCAGATTTTTCTATTGTTACCTGACCATTCATTTGATGAACCAAGCTAGCAACCACAGAAAGCCCAAGCCCTGTCCCCTTGCCTAACTGCTTCGTGGTAAAAAACGGATCAAAAATCTTTTGCTGTAAATGTTTAGGAATTCCGGGCCCATCATCTTGTACAAGAATAGATATTTGACTTTTTCCATTTATTTTCTTTGATGAGAGAAAAGCCGAAATAGTAACTTTACCCTTATTTGCTCCAATCGCCTCAGCTGCATTTGAGCATAGATTCATAATAACTTGATGTAAGCGAGTTGGGTCTGCCAGCACTGATAGGTCTAAATTTTTAATATCACAGATAATTTCAATGTTTGGCGAGATAGACGCACGCATCAATCTTGATACTTCTTTTATTGCTTCCCCTACTCGCATCGAAACCGCTTCGCCCGGTTGACGGCGAGCAAAGGTCAAAATCTGACCAACCATATTGCGTGCACGTTTAGCAGCAATCTCAATTTGCTCGAGCTCATGCGCAAGTTCTGAATCTTCTGGTGCATCTTGACGAGCTAAAAACACATTGCCTAAAATAATAGTCAGCACATTATTAAAATCATGCGCTACACCGCTAGCCAAAAGACCAACAGCCTCCATTTTTTGTACCCGCAGCATCTGGTCTTGAGCTTCTCGTGTTTCTGTTATATCTTCCCCCAAACCAATATAATGAGTTATTTCCCCATCATCTTCACGCAATGGCAGGATCGAGGTCTTAGCCCAGTATAAATCACCATTTTTCTTTTTATTATGAAACACCCCCCGCCATACTTCGCCACGTTTTATCTGTTCATTCAAATCAAGATATTCCGCCCTAGCAGTTTCCCCTGATTGCAAAAATGAAGGCGTTTTACCAATCACTTCTTTTGAAGAATACCCAGTTAAATTACTGAATTTTTTATTCACATATTCAATTTCCCTATCAGTATCAGTAATAATAATTGTTACGGGGCTTTGCTCAACTGCACGGTGAAATTTTCTGGCTATTTGTTGAGCAATTTCTCTTTCGCTCAATTCTTTTGAAAGTTTGCCAATGGTTTTACGTAATTCCATTTGCAGCAAATAAAACAGAGCGAACAGCGCCAAAGACACAATTAATAAAGCCGCCATAAAACGAAAACCTACAATGACCAATTTATCGCCTTCATCAACGGCCTTAGCAATAGTTGCGGTTGTTTCATCACGTTTATCTCGCCATGCTTTATCAAGTTCAGCCAAAGCCTCTAAAGCACTTTTATCATCAACTTTTACTAATCTATCAGTTTTTTGTGGCACCCAGTTTTCTACTGCCGCTCGCTCAGCAATCGGAAGTTTCCCCATATATATCAAAATCGTGGTTTCAATAATTGCAAGATTTTTAAGTTCAAGTGGGCTCGGGTTACTTTGGCGATATTCCGCTATTGTTTTAGTAAAATCAGCAAACTGCACCTCTAAAGCGCTAAGGTATTCTTGATCTTGACGCAAAACATAATTCTTAAAATTATGAATAATGCCACCATAACCCAAATGCGCCCAAATACGGTTTAATAATTCCCCACGTTTTTCAGCTTCATTTGAATAGACCTGCCAACTTTGCTCAACATCATAAAAGCGTTGCTGAGTTTGCGTACCAAGAAAAATACCGCCAAGAACTGTCGAGATAATTAGAAAACTTGCCACAATGCCTGATATGATTAAACGCAGTGGTATGGTTTGAGGTTTTATATTTTTATCCATAATACTATTTGACCTAGTCTATTACATTATGACATTACTTTATTGAACTGTAAAAACTAAAGTGGAAACTAGCAAGTATGAGCGAACATATTCTTGTTGTTGATGATGATTCTCAAATTACTTCATTTCTAAAACGCTATTTAGAAAAGCAAGGTTTTAGCACCACTTGCGTTGGTACTGGGCGAGAAATGAAGCAAGTTTTAGACAAACAAAAAATTGATCTTTGTGTGCTTGATGTTGGTCTACCCGATGCAAATGGCTTTGAATTAACTCAAGAGATTCGGCGTACCTCAAATTTACCAATCATTGTTTTAAGCGCTCGTGATGAAGCGTTTGATAGGATTTTTGGTCTTGAATTTGGCGCAGATGATTATGTGACAAAGCCGTTTGAACCACGAGAATTTGTAGCACGTATCCGCTCCGTTTTACGCCGATCAAAACTTGAAGGTCTAGCAAAAAAGACTATTCAATCAGAACAATCTCTATTACAATTTGGTCATTGGGTTATGAACCTAAGCGAGCGCACTCTAACCCATTTCGATAATGGCAAGGATGCTAACCTAACCTCTATGGAGTTTGATTTATTACGGGTTTTAGTGGAGCAACCACGTATGGTTCTTAGTCGAGATCAACTGTTAGATGGCGCACGAGGATTTAACTCTATTGTAGGCGATAGAACTATTGATGTTCATATTATGCGCTTGCGTAAAAAAATTGAACCCGATCCTAATCAGCCCCGCTTCATCAAAACAATTCACGGCATTGGCTATTGCCTCTCAGATAATGTTACTAGGTTTGAAAACCCCACCAAAACTTAAAAAATATCAAAATAAATTGCAAAATTGATCCAAATCAATCATTATATTCTCATAGTGTGTTGTAACGCACTTACTCTAAAGCTCATCTAACCTAAGTTTTTTCTTAAAAATATGGTTGCTGAGCCGGGGTTGTGAGGGAATAATCCTTAGCTGAAAAGCCACAATCTCCCGTGTTTGGAAAGGAGTTTTTTAATGGGTGATTCTATTAATAGTGCTAACTTGAGTGGCACTAATTCGGGTGATGCAGGCACAAAGCTCGCAACCGATAATTTTGGGCGATCGTTTCCCTATCTAAGATTATCAATCACTGATGTTTGCAATTTTCGCTGTAATTATTGCTTGCCCAATGGTTATCAGGGTTGCAAAAATTCTGCTTTTTTACGTCTTGATGAAATTAAAAACCTGATAAATGCTTTTGCTGAATTGGGCACAAATAAAATACGAATAACTGGCGGCGAACCAACTGTGCGTAAAGATTTCACACAAATCGCACAACTAGTTTCAAGCCATTCAGCAATCAAAAAAACAGCCTTTACCACCAATGGTTATCGCCTAGAAAAATACGCAAAACAATGGTTTGAGGCAGGTCTAAACAATATTAATATTAGCATAGATAGTTTGAATAATGAGCGGTTTTTTCAAATAACAGGCCATGATCGCCTCAGCGAAGTGTTAAGAGGAGTTGATAAAGCGTTAGAAGTTGGCTTTGATAAAGTTAAAATAAATAGCGTGTTGCTTAAAGGGGTTAATGATAGCGAAATAGAGGATTATCTTTCATGGGCAAAAAACACTCCCATTTC
>JAKISM010000044.1 GCA_021648585.1 Devosiaceae bacterium
TAATATTTTCTGAAGGCTTGGCACGAATTGCAGAGCAATATCTAAAAAAGGGCTCAAAAGTCTATATTGAAGGTCAACTGCAAACTCGTAAATGGCAAGATAAAGAAGGTAATGATAAATATACAACTGAAATCGTTTTGCAAGGCTTTAACTCAACTTTGACAATGCTTGATGGTCGGGGTGATAATGCAGGTGGTGGCGGTGGTTATTCTGGTGGTACTCAGGGCGGAGGCAACAGCCCATCTTCAAGTGCACCATCATTTGATGGCGGCAATTCTGATGATGATATTCCATTTTAATTAATACTATTCTTCGTCACTGCCAAACAATTTACCCTTTTCTGCAATCAACACCAACAACAAACAAGCAATGCCAACTAAAGAAAATCCTATAGCTAATGGTATAATAGTTTGGTTAAACATGCGACCAATTATCATGCCAATAGCTGTTGCGCCGATTGTTTGAATAAAACCAAAAGCAGCAGCGGCGGTGCCAGCGACTTTGCCCAAAGGTTGCATGGCAAGGGAGTTCGTATTGGCGCTTATCCATGAAAACATGAATAAGCAAACTAGTATTAAACTATAAAATATTACAATATGTATTTCTCCAAATAGGCTAAAGAGAAAAAGTAAAATACTTGACATTACAAAAATAAGTATAGCAAAATGAGCAATGCGGCGCATTCCAAAATGACCAACCATGCGTGAATTTAGATAAGCAGCAATAGCCATCGCTAAGGCAATGCCAGCAAAAGCTACGGGGAAATAAACGCCAAAATCATAAATCTCTACAAATATTTGTTGTGATGAATTCAAAAAACCCAGCAATGCACCAAACATAAACATAGGAACTATTGCATAAAGGGTAGCAAATTTATTGCTTAGGACAATCTTAAATCCACCTAAAACGCTTTGCAAAGTAAATGGACGCTGGTCTGCTTTATCTAGTGTTTCGGGTAAGCGAAAATAAGCCCAAACCCCAGTAATAATGCCAATCATTGCAACGAACAAGAATATTAACTTCCAATCCCCAGCAAACAAAATAATCTGCCCAACTCCTGGAGCTAAAATAGGTACAATCATAAAAATCATATAAGTAAGCGACATTATCTCTGCCATTGCACGACCACTATAACTATCCCTAACAACCGCTATCGCCACCACTCGAAATGCAGCAGTGCCCAAACCCTGAACAAACCGCACCAATAAAAGCATAGCAAAGGAGGGTGCAATAATTGCAGCAAGTGAAGTAAGAATATAGATGGTAAATCCGAAATATAGAGGCGCTCGCCGCCCAAACCTATCGGAAATAGGGCCAAAAAATAACATAGAAATGCCAACGCCAAATAGATAAGAACTAATAACTAACTGCGCATCATTGGCGTTGCTAAGCCTTAACGATGCCGCAATATCAGGCAAGGCTGGTAGCATAATATCAATCGTAAGAGCATTGAGCGCCAAAAGCGCTGCAATAAGAGCAGTAAATTCAAATTTAGAAATGTCTTTTTGTGGTTTTATTGGGCGCAAAATATTGCGCTTGCTAAAAAAATTGAGCATTAAATATCCATAAGTTTAGGTTATAAAATTGAAATTTAGCTTTAGGTTAAATTTTTTATTTTGCAAGTAATTTAAGATTTATCAGAATTTAAAAACACAGGGTCGTCCATGTCATAAGCCATTTGTGCGTTTCTTGGCACTGATTTTTCAAATAAACGTAGTCGTTTATAAACAGAAATAAGATCAATGATTAATGTCCATGACGAAGCAAGGAATTTAAAAGAATCTTCGACTTGAGAAAAAGCATTATTTATTTGTTGGAATAAACCCAAGGTTAAAGCGCCTGTTAAAATTGAAGGCCCCATTGCAATTAGCGGTACAAAATTTGCAACTTGCAAATAAGAATATCTTGCAATGTTAAAATATAAATAGTGCAGATAAATTCTATAATAATTAACCTGAACACCACCAAAAAGTTCTTGTAATGTAAGTGGCTGCGCTCTTTCTTCTTTATCTTCGCCATAAACTAATTCTTTACGAAAGGCAGCCTCTACCTTTTGATTTTCAAATTCAAGCCCTGGAAGTTTAATGCCAACTAAAGCTAATAAAACTGTTCCAAATGCAGCAGAAACAAGCGCAACCCAAACTAAAGAGCCATTAACTGCTCCAAAAAATGGTAACTCTGTAATGTTTTGTGAGAGAGCAAATAACAGAGGAAGAAAAACAATCAAAGTCATAAGGGAACCAATGAAAGCTGTTGCTAACCCTTCAACAATACGTACAAAGCGTTGAATATCTTCTTGAATACGCTGTGAAGAGCCTTCAACTTTACGCATAACAGGCCAATGAGCAAGGTAATATCCGCTCATTGCACGGCGCCAGCGAAATAAATAATGCGAAGTAAAAAATGCGTTAAGCACAAGAACAGTGATATTGGGAATTAGCACATAAGCAACTGTCCATATTGGGCCATAGAAATCTTTTGAATCAACCGAATTTGGTTCAGTTAACGCCTGTTGAATAGTGTTATAAAACCCACCATACCAATTGTTTAGCCAAGCGCCAATTTGCACGTTAAAATAAATAATTTCTAAAATTGTAACAGAGCCAACAACCGACCACCAAAACCACTTTGTGCGTTTATAAAAATACCAAGGAATGCAAAATAAATACCCAGCTAAAATTATATACTGATAAAGAAAAACTTTTTCAGCGGAAAAAAATGGGTTTGGTTTAGCCTCAGTTGGGGCAATGGCAATGAGTGGCCCAAGTGAGATTAGCGCACTTAAATTACTACCAAAGTAATTCCAAATTAAAAAAGCTATAATCGCCCACAAAATAGCAGATGAAAAGAAAATTTTTGGGTCTGGGAAAAATGATTTGAACAATGGGATTTTTTCTAAATATGATAACGAATCAACGATTAAATAATAATTATTTAATTTTGTATCACATAAGCCAAAATATCAATCACTTCTTTAGGCGTTTTAGTCACTGCAAGTGCCGCCGCATCAACTTCTTTTAGTGGGTGCTGATGCTCGTCTTGGTGCATGACAATAAGCGGAATATCTAATGCGCTGGCATATCCAGCATCAAAGGCGGCGTTCCATTGTCTATATTTTTCACCAAACCGCACCACCACAATATCAGCTTCTGAGATAAGAGTTCTGGTGCGAATAGCGTTGATTTTTGCACTTTTATTATCGTGCCAAAATTTGTTTTCTTCTTTACCCAAAATCACTACACCGCAATCATCACTATCTTGATGATTAGTATTTGGCGCAGAAAATTCAACTGGCAATTTTTGCGCTTTAGCGCCAGCAATAATTTGCTCGCGCCAATCGCTATGGATTTCACCTGAAAGATAAATCGACCAAATTTTGCTCATTGCCTAGCCCTCGCTCTTAAAATCAATGCCTTTTTCACTTAACAAGGTTTGCAATTCGCCAGCCTGAAACATCTCACGTATAATATCCGCACCGCCAACAAATTCACCTTTAATATATAATTGCGGTATGGTTGGCCAATTTGAAAAATCTTTTATACCTTGACGAATTTCTTCGTCCTCTAAAATATTAAAAGAGTTAACTTTCAAATCAAGATAGGCAAAAATTTGTGCAACCTGACCAGAAAATCCGCATTGTGGAAAATCAGGTGAGCCCTTCATAAATAAAAATACATCATTTGAGTTGATAAGGTCTTTGATTGTTTGTTCGGTGTTACTCATAATTTTTCCTTTATTATATATAATTAGTTAGTTACTCACCTAGTCATTACCTCCCCCTCGTCATTATCGGGCTTGACCCGATAATCCATGCGATGCCAGAAATATTTCTGGATCCTCGTGTCAAGCACGAGGATGACGAAAGAGGGTAATTCTAAGTCTTATTTATATCATACCCATATTCTTTTAAACGTTTTCGTGCAGCTTTTATTTCGCTTTCTTCAAATAGTTCATGCCATTTTGGGTTATCAATAAGTAGTGCTTCAACTGTCAGGTGTAGACAATTTTTTTCATATAATGCCGTATAACCATCAGACGGTTTTTTTGAGTTGATTAGTTTTTTTGCAGTTATGATTCCTCTATCGCTGTTCAACATTTTAAAAAACAAAGTAGCTTTGTATTTTGCTTCACTTTTTGCCTTAAGATAAATATCAAGCATAGCTTGATCAAATTGTTGCTCTAAACTCACTTTATTTTCCTATTCTGGGGTTTTGGTAGTAAGCGCAAAGGCGTGCAAATCTTCAGAGCCCAATTTATCGCCTAAAGCTGCATAAACCATTTGGTGTTGGCGCACTCGTGCCATTCCTGCAAAAGTCTTAGATATGACTATAGCGGAATAATGGCGACCATCATTGGTTTCTGCTGTAACAACAGCATCTGGAATTGCCTCTCTTATCATCTTTTCAATTTCTTCAACTTCCATTATAATTCCTCTTTCATAAATTCAGGAAACCAGCCCTCATGCGCTTTTTTAAGCTTAGCAATAGGTATGGGTGTTGTTTGCCCTAATTGCAAGCTATCTCCACCAGTTACTCCAATCCAAGCGGTAAAAACATCGTTATTTTCAGACATTTCTAATACTCTTTCAAGGTTTCTGCGCTTGATACTAACAATATAACGCCCTTGATCTTCAGCAAAAAAAGTAGCTAGCGGGTTTAATCCATTAAGCTGATTGACCTTTGCGCCAATATTGCCCGCCATTGCCATTTCAGCAAGCGCAATGCCTAAGCCGCCATCTGAGCAATCATGCACTGCGGTGGTTATTTTTTCATTGATTAATTTACGCACAAATTCGCCAGTTTTTTTCTCGTGGCTAAGATCAACAGGGGGAGGAGCCCCATCAAAATTACCCACAATATCACGCATATAAATAGATTGCCCCAAATGATGCCCCCAATCACTAGGAGCGCCAATAAGCAAAATCGCATCATCTTCGCCAGCAAAACCAATGCGAGCCATTTTATCCCAATCTTGTAATAGACCAACACCAGCAATGGTTGGGGTAGGCAGGATAGCAACACCATTTGTTTCATTATAAAGGGATACATTTCCCGATACGATTGGGAAATTTAATTCACGACAAGCTTCACCTATCCCTTTAATTGCCATCACTAACTGCCCCATAATATTAGGCTTTTCAGGATTGCCAAAATTTAGATTGTCAGAGCAGGCGAGGGGTGTCGCGCCAGTTGCGCTAATATTGCGCCAACATTCAGCAACCGCTTGTTTGCCACCCTCAAACGGATCTGCTTCAACATAGCGAGGGGTAACGTCAGATGAAAAAGCTAGCGCTTTAGTTTCGTGTCCTTCAACCCGCACAACGCCAGCATCACCACCCGGAATTTGCAACGAATTGCTTTGAATAAGCGTGTCATATTGCTCCCACACCCAGCGGCGAGAACAAAGATTTGGTAGGCCTAGCATTTTAAGTAAAACATCTGCTACATCATCATTTGGCAATGTTTGCTCAAGGGGTTTTTTAGGCTTTGGCGCAATCCAATCTCTATCATATTCTGGCGCTTCATCACCTAATTTTTTAATTGGCAAATTAGCAACTTCTGTCCCTTGCCAAAAAATACTAAAGCGCAAATCATTAGTAGTTTTGCCAACGGTTGCAAAATCTAACTCCCATTTTTCAAACACCGCCCGTGCTGCTGCCTCTTTTTCGGGGTGCAAAACCATGAGCATACGTTCCTGACTTTCAGAAAGCATCATCTCGTAAGGGGTCATATTTTCTTCACGCACAGGGACATTATCAAGGTTAAGCTCAATGCCAAGATTACCCTTAGCGCCCATTTCAACCGCTGAGCAGGTAAGGCCAGCCGCACCCATATCTTGAATGGCAATCACTGCACCAGTTTTCATGAGTTCAAGCGTTGCTTCCATTAGGCGTTTTTCGGTAAATGGATCACCAACTTGCACCGTTGGGCGTTTCTCATCAATATCATCGTCAAATTCGGCTGAAGCCATAGTTGCGCCACCAACCCCATCACGGCCAGTCTTTGCACCAAGATAAACTACAGGAAGCCCAACGCCTTTGGCTTCAGAATAAAAGATGCTATCGGTATCAGCTAAGCCAGCCGCAAAGGCATTGACCAAAATATTGCCATTATAGCGTTCATCAAATTCGACTTCGCCGCCAACGGTTGGAACACCAAAACAATTACCATACCCCCCAACACCAGAAACAACACCCGAAACTAAATGACGAGTTTTTTTATGTGTCGGTGCGCCAAATCGCAAGGCATTCATCGCAGCGATTGGCCTTGCGCCCATTGTGAAAACATCACGTAAAATGCCACCAACCCCAGTTGCCGCACCTTGATATGGCTCAATGTATGAGGGGTGATTATGGCTTTCCATTTTGAAAATAACTGCCTGCCCATCACCAATATCAACTACGCCAGCATTTTCACCGGGTCCCATAATCACGCATTTCCCCGTTGTAGGTAGGGTTTTGAGCCATTTTTTAGAACTTTTATAAGAGCAATGCTCGTTCCACATGGCAGAAAAAATCCCCAATTCGGTATAGCTTGGCTCTCGCCCAATAATTTCTAGGATTTTTTGATATTCGCTTTTGCTAAGACCATGATCGGCAATTAGCTTGGCATCAATTTGTGGCTCATTAGGAATACTCATGATAGCACCTCAAATAATCCAGCAAATAATGCCCGCCCATCTGTGCCGCCATGTGCTTTTTCAATTAGGTTTTCAGGGTGCGGCATCATACCTAAAATATTTTTTTGCTCATTAAAAACCCCTGCAATATTGTTGAGTGATCCGTTGGGGTTTGTGCCATTTGCATAGCGAAAGGCCACTTGATTATTTTTCTCTATTTCGCTCAAAACCTTTTCATCAGCAAAGAAATTTCCATCATGATGCGCAACAGGGCAATCTATAATTTGCCCTTGTTTATAGCCGCTAGTAAAACTTGTATCAGAATTGGTAATTTCTAACTCGATAGATTTGCAGATAAATTTTAGCGATTTATTGCGCATTAAAGTTCCGGGTAATAGACCAGCTTCAGTTAGAATTTGAAAGCCGTTGCAAACACCTAAGATTTTCACTCCATCATTGGCGGCTTGTTTTACGGCTTTCATAATGGGTGATCGGGCAGCGATTGCCCCTGATCGCAAATAATCACCATACGAAAATCCACCTGGAATAATTATGATATCGCTTTTGGGAAGTTTTACCTCTTTATGCCAGACAAGTTCAGGCATATTTTTAGAGATGTCTTTTATGGCTTTAATCATATCTTTATCACGATTTGAGCCAGGAAAATTGATTAGTGCTGTTTTCATTGCACAAATATCGGACAAAGCCGCTCCCTAACGAAAGTTATGCGCTTTTTATGATTTCTACCTCAAAAGGCAAGCAAAAACTAAAGCATTCCCAAGTTATGCGCCTTTTTTACCTATCAACAGCACATTTCTTGCCCTTATCGTCAAGCGCAACATAGGTAAAATGCCCCTCAGTAACTTTTTCTCTTATGGACATTCTGTCACGTCGTGCCCAAGCCTCAATAGCAACAGTAACTGAAGTCGTGCCGATTTTGATAATTTTTGTATAAACGCATAAAACATCACCAACTTTAACAGGAGCGATAAAAGTCATAGCGTTGACTGCCACTGTTACCACTCGGCTTTTGCTAATTTGTACAGCTGCAACGCCGCCAGCAATATCCATTTGAGAAAGCACCCAGCCACCAAAAATATCACCCGATGGATTGGTGTCCGCTGGCATAGCGACTATGCGAATTGTTAGTTTGCCATTTGGTTCATTACTCATTCTTATTATCCTCTTTTGGCTCTAACTCAAGGGTAGGGCTATCTAATTCATCTGTTGGCCAAGAACCTGTTTTTTCTTCCCAATGTTTGCGGCACAAAGAAACATAGCGCTCATTGCCACCAATGGCGACTTGATCGCCCTCAATTAGCACAGCACCATCTTCTCCCAATCGCACCACCATTGTAGCTTTTGATCCACAATGGCAAATGGTACGAATTTCACGCAAAACATCAGCAATAGCTAAGAGTTCGGACGAGCCGGGGAATAATTTACCCTGAAAATCTGTTCTTAATCCATAACACATAATTGGCACGCCTAATCTATCCGCAACTCTAGCTAATTGCCATACTTGTTGTTTGGTCAAAAATTGTGCTTCATCAACAAAGATACAATTTATCTCGCCTTCTTCTAAAGCGGTTTTTATTTTAGAAAAAAGATTATCATTTTCACTAAACAACTCAGCCTTTGCCTTTAGTCCAATACGAGAAGCGATTGTGGTTACTCCTGCTCTATCGTCAAGGGCTGCGGTGAATAGCAGCGTATTCATGCCCCGTTCACGATAATTGTGCGAGGCTTGTAATAATAGTGTTGATTTACCTGCATTCATTGCCGCATAGGAGAAATATAGTTTTGCCAATTTATCTTTTCCAAAAATGTTTTTTCTAACTTAGAATGCTAGGGCGATTGATTAAAGGAAAAAATGAACATTTCACAATCTTGCCCAACTTTGCTTATACGCAGTTTTTAGCGGGCGGGCTAATATGGAGACTAAAATGATATTT
Organism: Devosiaceae bacterium; assembly: GCA_021648585.1. Taxonomy (GTDB): domain Bacteria; phylum Pseudomonadota; class Alphaproteobacteria; order Rhizobiales; family Devosiaceae; genus S141-66. The sequence goes on from JAKISM010000044.1 coordinate 8,574, forward strand.
TCAAAATTAAAAACAACCCTTATTGCTGTTGTGATTTCTCTATCTAGTATTGCGCCTGTTTTAGCTGAACCTATGAACCCAACTGGTCTTTGGCAGGCTGATGATGGGGAAAGCCGTTATGAGGTTTCGCTTTGTGGTGATGGCACGCAACTTTGCGCAAAATTAGTTTGGATACAGCCTGATAAAATAAAAGCGGCAAATAAAGTATATATTGATACTTATGTTGTGAACAAAATAAAGCGTGCAACTGATCGTGAATGGCGTGGGAATATCTCGCTTTATGGCGTAACTGTTTCAGGTAATGTTCAGGCATATAGCAATGATAAATTAGTGGTTAGAGGTTGCGCTTTAATAGTTATCTGTATTAAACAAGGGCTTACTCGAATGGCTGTTGCTAATTAGGTGGTTTTTTTGCTCGCCGTAAAGTTGCAGGTACGGCCTCAACCAAAACGATTGATAAAAATATCAAAATAGCACCAATATAGCCAATAGGTAATAATCTCTCACCAAAAACAACCGCCCCACCAATGGCTGCAAACAGGCTTTCTGCTGACATAATAATTGCCGCATTGGCGGGCGGGACTTTCATTTGCCCAATGGCTTGTAAGGTAAAGGCAACTGCTGTTGAAAGCACGCCAGTATAAAGAATTTCAATCCAGCCATCGCTAATTGCGCTAAGGGTTGGGGTTTCAAATGCAAATGCCCCAGCGCTTGAAATGAGGCCAGTGATAATAAAGGCAAAGCTTGAGATTAGAACTGGCATTCCAGTTAGGCGAGCTACATAGCCAATAATTACAACGTGTAATGCCCAAAAAATTGCACTAATAATTATTTTAATATCGCCAGAATTAAACTTATCTAACCCGCCGCCATTGAGCAAAAATAATCCAGCCATAGCAATCGGTACACAAACCCAAACTATAAAATGTGGCTTGGTACGAAAGATTACTAATAGGATAAGCGGCACAAAAAATACATATAACCCAGTTAAAAACCCGCCATTAGTAACTGTTGTTTCTATTAGTCCCCATTGTTGCAACCACGATCCTAAAAATAAATTTACCCCCAAAAATAAAATAAGAGCCCATTCTTTTTGGGAAAGCCTTTTGTTGCGCTTTTTATATTCTCTAATTGCAAATGGAATAATTATTAACCCACCAAGCAAATAGCGCACCGAAATAAAAGTCATCGGCCCCATATAATCCATTGCGGATTTTTGTGCTATAAAGGCAAAGCCCCAAATGGCAGTTGCTAGAATAAGTAATAATGTTGCGGTGGTTCTTGTCATGCTCATTTACTAGATGTAAAATAAGATTGTAGCAACCAGCAAAATGCCCGCCAAAAAAATACCCACCAAAAAAATGCCCACAATGAAACAATTCACCGTGGGCAAGATTATTGTGAATATTCAACTTTTGGGGTTAAATGGTTGATATAATATTCACAATATATTTGTTAGGTTAGTTATTATTTGCAGCGCCCATATTTGGCCCACCACGTTTGCCTTTGCCTTTTTTGAGCTTAGCTTTTTGCTCATCGCTAAGGCTATTTATAAAGGCTTCAAGTTGAGGTAAGGTGCTATTCGAGGCTTCAACAATAGCCGTCATATTGGTGTTTTTAGCTTTAATCTTTTCAACCAACCCAAGTTCTTCGCCACGCTCTGGTTTAACGCAAACATCAAGGAAATCAGTTTGTGCAGTTAGCGAAGCCATTTTTAAATCATCTAACAGAGCTTCTTGCTCGCTTGAAAGATCTAGTGCTTTACCAATTCTATCAAAGCGAGTTTCAAGCATTTCAGGAGCTTTATCATTGCAAACTACGCCAATAAAACCAGCACCACCTCGTTTGCCTTTTTGACTTTGCCCTTGAGCGTGAGAGCGCTTGTGCATCTGGTTAAACATTTGCTGCATTTGCTTGCCTTGTTCTTGTGCGCCTTGACCGCCAGAGCTACCAAAGGCGTAAGCTGCAGGTGAAAAAGCAACAAGAGAAAGTGCGCCAACAATGGCGGCACTGATTATTAGGGGAGTTTTCTTAGTCATTGAAATAGTCCTTTTCATTTGGAGGTTATAAAGATTTTAAGGTGGTTTCTCCTAAAACCTGAAATGAATATTAAAGGAAGCTAGCTTGCTACAACCTATCTTAAGCATGAAATTTTTGTAATGTTGGTAAGGTATTTTGCTTTGCTTGCCCTAATTCTAAGCGCCAGCTCACGCATTTGTGAACAGCATAACATATTGACCTTCCAGCGGGCAGAACCTCTATCCATAATCTATTCTCTCTAAAGATTCTAAAATAGGTCATGTGATTATGTTAGATAAATTAAAAGACAAGATGGTTCCAGTTTTGATAGGTGTGTTTTTATTAGCTGGGGCTTATGTGATGTTTAAGAATAATGATGGCTCAAACCCAAGTGCGGCAGCGCAAATAGTTGATGTGAAAGTGCCGCAACTATCTGAATTGGCAAAGCAAGGCGAGGTTATATTTAACGCAAGCTGCGCTTCTTGTCATGGAACAGATGCTGGTGGCTCTGACGTTGGCCCTTCACTTATAATGAGTACTTATAATCCCGGACATCATGCTGATGAGGCGTTTTTTCGTGCGGCACAATTTGGCGTAATAGCGCATCATTGGCCGTTTGGTAATATGCCAGCTATTGAAACTGTTAATAGAAAAGACGTTGAAAAAATCGTACGCTATGTGCGTGAATTGCAAGTTGAAAACGGCATCGCAACTCAAGAACATATAATGTAATTTATTATATATATAAGGCTTATCAATGTTTGCTGGAATGAAAAAAACCTTTAGCGATTTTATTTATATCATTATCGCTATCAGTCTTGCGCTTAATTTTTTGGTACTTGATTATGTGATTTTTACTCAATCAACTACGTTCATAATTTTCTTCTCACAAAATGCTCCGCTATATATTTGGCTCTCAATTAGCCTTAGCATAATGATCGCCATATTATTTGGCATTGCTATGTCTATGTTGATTTTTGTTCTCAAGCAAAAAATGCATGGGGCAGGGAGCGCTGCTGGCGGTGGGTTTTTTGGCGCTGGTTTTGGGGCTATTGCCAGTGGCTGCCCAGTATGTGGTGCTTGGTTATTGCCTTTATTTGGCATTGCAGGCTCATTAGCGGCTTTTCCTTTTCAGGGCTTAGAAATTAAAGCACTAGCCATTTTATTGCTTTTATATTCCATTCATAGCTCTGCTAAATCAGTGTTAGGGCTGTGTTCAACAAAGCGCTGGCGCTCATTATTAATCGCGGTAGTGATTGTTGCACTGTTTATCGCTATAATTTTTGCCCTACCAAAACTTCCCTCTCAATATAAATTCTCTATTTCGCAAATTAGTAATTCAGCGAGTGCAGCTTCACCAGTAGGGGTAAGCAATAATCAGTTGAGTTCGGCATTAGATGATGATTTGAGCCTTTCAGTGCTTTTAGAGCAAATAAACCCTGAAAAAGGCTTCAGCATAAATGCTAAATTTGGGCAAATTGGCAAGAGGTTGATTAATGATGGGGTGATAGATTTTGAATTGTTCAAAGCGATTTATGATAGAGCTGGTGCGCCCCTTACGCCAGATCAGCTAAAGATTTTTGATGAGGGGCTGAACGAAAAAATCACTATCAATCGTGAAAATTCATATTTTCTTTTGAACTTCTTTTGGGCTTTTGGACTAGTTAATAAAAACCCAATTCTTGATGAGGGTGAAATTACAAAATATGGGAAAGATGAAATAGGTTCGTTTGCCTCAACTGGTGGCTGGACTATTGCTACAAAACCGGTAATGGAGATTTTCTCTAATTCAGAAATTATTGTTTTAACAAGCGAGCAACAAGCACGTGTGCTTGAAGTCGCTAGCAATGCCTATCGTCCATGTTGTGGCAACTCAACCGCTTTTCCAGATTGCAATCACGGCATGGCCTTGTTGGGCATGTTGCAATTATTAGCGGCAAGTGATGCGAGCGTTGATGAAATGTTTGAGGCTGCAAAATATTTCAATGCTTTTTGGTTTCCTCGTGAATATGTTGATTTAGCTACTTATTTCAAAGTAGTCGAGGGGCAAGATTTCAACGCCATTGATGCCAGAACTATTGTTAGTGATCAATATTCTTCAGGCTTTGGTTGGGGTAGAATTAAAAAATGGTTGGGTGAGAATAATTTGGTTGAAAAAGCACCGCAAGGTGGCGGCGGCTGTGGTGTGTGATGAAACTGAGTGATTGATTGAAAAAGACTGCAATAAACATCACGAAAAATTGTAGTGAGCTTCCATCAAGTGGAAGGAATATAATGTTTAATACTAAAAACTAGAGAGAAGTAAGTTAAATGGAAAAAACTATCAAAACCAAAAAGAAGTTTAATTTTGGATGGAAAAGCCGGCATCTATTGGTGCTAATTATTTCTGTGATTGGCACTTACCTATTGCTTGAATCACGGGCGCAATGGTCTGATATGCACAAATGGAATCGTGCTGTTGGTGATATGAGTTTTATTTTAATAGCCGTTTCAATGGCTGTTGGCCCCTTATCTCGCTTAATAAAATTTCCATTCAGCATTACCAAATGGCGTCGTGAATTAGGTGTTTATGGCGTTATATTAGCAATTATTCATACGGCTATTATTCTTGTTGGCTGGATTAATTGGGATTTCATGCGCTTGTTTGGCTTTGAATTACACCCAGAAGGCATGTATGTAATGCTACAACATGGCTTTGGTTTAGCCAATGCCATCGGCATCGTTGCTCTATTCTATGGCATAGTTTTAGCGATTAGCTCGAACAATGTTAGCCAAAGATTTCTATCTGGCACGGTTTGGAAGTTCTTACAGCAAAGCTCGTATGTGCTTTGGATGTTGATAGTTGTGCACACGGCGTATTTTCTTTTTCTGCACTTTCTTGATTTTCATAAAGCAACACCTGAGCCAAACTGGGTGCAAATACCGTTCCTTGTTCTTGTATCATTAGTTCTATTGCTACAATTCTTAGCTTTTTTGAAAACTTGGAGAGTGAAATTAAACTCACAAAATAAAACTACTTCTAAAAATAATAAAATAGAAACCGCTAAATCATCCCTCTAAGGGTTGGAAAATGAAAGGAAGAATGCCATGAATAATAAGAAGAAAATAATACCAATCGCATTGGCTGTGCTTGGTTTAGGATTTGCAACTTATGCTTTGGCTGATCCAAAACATTCTAATAAAGATAGCGCTCCCAAAGCTATGGGCATGCAAAGTGATGAAGAATTTAGTCCCCTTACGCCGAAAGAAAAACTGACAGGAGAGGGGGTAATAGTTCTTTCAGAAAGATTGGTTTTGCCAAAGATGGATCCTGCTAGGGGTAAGGAATTATTCGCAAATAAAGGTTGCGTAATGTGTCATTCAGTAAATGGTGTTGGATCAGAAGAAGCGGCAGCTTTTGATGTCAGTTTAATGGATGAAAAAATGAACCCATTTGACTTTGCAGCTAAAATAATAAAAGCCACTCCAGTAATGACTATAGTGCAAGAGAACGAATTGGGTGCGCCAGTTTTATTTTCTGGTGATGAACTGTTAGATATTATTGCTTTTCTTCACTCTGCAAAAGAGCAAAAAACATTTTCATTAGATGATTTATCACATGAAATGCAGGAAATGTTAGAAGCACATGGCTAATTAAAGAGGCAATATTAGATAGTAGAACAGCAGGGGTTATAAAAAGAGATTTTTTGAAAGGATAAAAAATGCCTGATCATTCAGGGCATGAAATGCCAAAGCTAAACAAAGAAAATTCACGTGCGCTGGTAATTTCAGGCTGGCTTACGGGGATTTACTTTGTCATTGAGTTGGCTATTGGCATTTACACTGGCTCGATCGCAGTTATTTCTGATGCTTTTCATACTTTTTCAGCGGTTGGCGGTGTTGTTCTAGCTTTTGTTGCTGCTCGCATTGCCATCCGTCCTGCGGATAAATCACGCACATTTGGTAATCGGCGGGCAGAGATTGTTGGTGCGCTTCTTAATGGTGGTTTTTTGCTTGTTATGGCGCTTGTGGTGCTTGTTATGGGGGCAATTCGCCTAAACAGCCCGCTCGATTTGCCGACAACCCCTATGTTATGGGCGGCGGCTGGCGGGTTATTTACTGAATTTATTGCGCTATATTTGCTTTATGGGAAATCAAAAGACGACCTCAATATGAAGGGCGCTTTTTGGCATGTTATGCAGACATTCATCGGATCGGTTCTAATTATCATTGCGG
>JAKISM010000045.1 GCA_021648585.1 Devosiaceae bacterium
GAAATTATTGGACTAGGTAGCTATGGATTTACATTAACGGTGCTTTCGAGTGATACATTACCATGTGAACCAGATGAAGAAGACGAAGAAGAATCCGATTTATTAGATAGTTGGACACCTCGTTTTGCACATGGGCGATAGGAACTATGTAATTTCATCGTATTGTTTCCCAAAGTTTACTATAAAATAAGAGGTATATTAAATATTGGGGGTATTACCGTAACATTAAACTGTTTGATTGTTCACTCTATTTCTACTAGCTTCAATTTATATATCCTATAAAGGACATTATTATTATGACTAAAGATGAAATGATGACAATCAAGAAATTAGCAGAATATCTAAAAATTGCTGAAAAAACAGCTTACTGCTTTGCTGCAGAAGGTAAAGTGCCTGGATTTAAGGTTGGAAGTGCTTGGAGGTTTAGGAAAAGCGAAATAGATCGTTAGATAAGTGAACAAGAATTAAAAAATAGTAATAACTAAAAAAGAGAACCTAATAAACGGTATTTAATCATGGTATTAAATCTAGCAATAAAAGAGCGAAAAGAAATAAAGCCAGAAGTAAATAGCTGCAAGACAAATAATTTTGTTAAGTCTCCCCTAAATTACATAGGCGGGAAATATAAAATATTAGATCAAATAATACCATTATTTCCTAATGAAATTAATTGTTTCGTGGATTTATTTGCTGGTGGTTGTAATGTTGGCATTAATGTTGATGCTCAAGAAATTATTTTTAATGACAATTTAATTTACCTTGTTGATTTGTATCGCACCCTCCAGAATAAAGAATTACTATCAATACTAAAGCATATACATACTCAGATAAATAAGTTCGACCTATCAAAAGAAAATGAAGCTGGCTATAAGCGTTTCCGTTTACATTATAATAGCACTCAAAATCCTTTAGACTTGTTAGTTTTAGTTGCTTACTCTTTCAATCATCAAATTAGATTTAACAATAGCCATGAATTTAATAATCCATTTGGCAGAAATAGAAGTAGTTATAATCAAAATACTGAACGAAATCTTATTAGTTTTATCAATGCAGTAAAATCTAAAAATGTAGAATTTCAGTCACTTTCATTTGATGCGTTTAATTTTAATTCATTAGGAAAGTCTGATTTTATTTATTGTGACCCTCCATATCTCATTGCAACTGGAACATATAATGATGGAAAAAGAGGGTTTAAAGGCTGGTCTAAGAATGAAGAATTTAAACTTCTTGAGATGCTAGATTCTCTGAATTCCAAAGGTATTATGTTTGCATTATCTAATGTTCTTGAACATAAAGGAAAGAGTAATGATATTTTGAAAAGCTGGCTTAATAAAAACAAACAATATGCAACTAATTATATTCATAAAAACTATTCTAATTCAAATTATCAAACAATAGATAGAAATAAAAGCTCTAGCACTGAAGTTTTGATTACAAATTATACCCCACCTCAAATAAATAACAAAAATTTACAACTAGTTTTTGACTACAAAAAATAAGGAAGTAAATTTGCGTTTTATAGGAAATAAAGAAAATTTATTAGATATAATTTATTTTGAATTATCTTCTAGAAACATAAGTGGGGAAACATTTTTTGATTTTTTTTCAGGAACATCTAACGTAGGTAAATTTTTCAAAAAAAAGGGTTATCAAGTATTTTCATCTGACATTTTATATTTTTCGTATGTATTGCAAAGAGCCTACATTGAGAATAGTGAATCTGTTAATTTTGACCGCCTAATCAGGAAATATAAAATTAGTAATCCTAATACTCTATTTTCTACACCACTAGGTTTAGTTATTGAATATCTAAATAATATAGAACCTATAAATGGATTTATATATAAAAATTACTCTCCCTTAGGCACAGCAACCCTTGATATACCAAGAATGTATTTTAGCGATGAAAATGCAAGGAAAATTGATGCAATAAGAGAAAGGATAGAATTTTGGAAGGAAGAAAATTTAATTACGCAGAATGAATATTATATACTTATAGCGTGTTTAATTGAAACAGTTCCCTTTTATGCTAATATATCTGGTGTTTATGCTGCATTTCATAAAAAATGGGATCCTAGAGCCAAAAAAAAGCTAGTTCTTAGAAGCATAGAATTGGTGTTAAGTGATAAGAGTCATAAATCATTCAATTGTAATTCGATTGACTTAATAGATGATATTGTTGCTGATATTGTTTATTTAGATCCACCATATAATCAGAGACAATATGCACCCAATTATCATTTATTAGAAACAATAGCTAAATATGACTCCCCTGAAATCAGAGGTGTTACAGGAATGCGAAATTATGATAATCAAAAGTCTAATTTCTGCAATTCAACAAAAGCTCTCAAGGATCTGGATAAGATTGCTTCAGAGGCAAAATATAGATATCTAGTTCTTAGTTATAATAGCGAAGGAATTATGTCCCAAGAGGATATTCTTGCAATATTTCAGCGATATGGAAATGTTGAATTAGTAGAGTTTGATTATCGTCGCTATAAAAGTAACAGCAATGGATTAAGCAAGACAAAAAAAACAATTCAAGAGCAATTATATATTTTGGAGAAGTGCCATGGCTAAAAATTTATGGATACTAACAGAGGAAAGACCAAAAGCAGATATTATTGGTATAATATTTCAACGCTTTGCTGAAGACTATAAATCGGCGTGCTTTATCGATAATATACGCATTTTACCAGTTTTGAATAATGATGGAATATTTACTTTCACTTACGAAGTGAAAGGACTTGATTCCAAAATAGTTGATAATGTTTATTTGAAAATTGTTAGTGGCAATTCAAGTTTTGTAGACTTTCTTATTTTTTATCAAGAACATCAACCGTCAGAATGCGATGTGCCTATTTATGCAATAGAAGAAACAAAAACAGACGATTCTGAAAGCAGAAATACGGGCGTTTTTCAAAGAGCTACAAAATTTGTTTATATTGAATATTACTATCCAAAAATTAAAAAGATAATGCTTTATAACCTTCAAATAAAGCAGAAGGAAGCAGCAACAGATACTAATATATTTGGGACAAGATGCCTTTTAGCATTAGGCGTAGAAATAATGGGAAAGCATCAAGACAGCTCCATTATGAAGCCATTTAACTCTGTAGATGAGATAATAGAATTTAAGAATAGTATGCGCAAACCTCCTAAAGGAAATGTTCCTATTAATTTAAAAAAATCTGAAGATAAGATTCAAATTTCTGGAAGACTATGGAAATCAGGAAGTTTAGCACATGATCCCAATATTGGTGCGTTGAGTCTAATATCTGCAACTTTAAGAGCATTAGGCTGGAATAAAAAAATAGAAATTACATTGCATGAATTAAGTCAAAATCAAATAAAGCCTAAGAATAAATTCATCAAAATTGCAAACAGATTTGAAATATCATTAGAAGGGCTCAATATTCCCATTTCAACTGAAAGAAAAGATTACTGGCACTATGAAGTAAATAGTGAAAAGTTAGGAACAATTTTTATACATATCGTTGTTGAGAATTTCTCTAAAGGAATGTCTGTTTATGAAAACCATGCTGGCTGTGAAAGAGGGTATTTTATTACAAGTAAAGGAGAACATTTAGTTGTTCAAAAATATATAGATAAAGCTGCTTATAAAGCTGGAGATAAAAAACAAATTATTCATATACCAGACCTCGTTATAATTGATTTTAGCCGTGCAAAAATTATTAACATAGAAGGTAAACAATATAGAACTATGCTTCAAGGCATAAAGGATTTAGATAACTTTGATGCTTTTGAGAAGTTTTATGTAAAGAAACATTACCCAGACTATAAAATAATTAGAACGGTAGTTTTATATGGAGGAACACAAACAGAAATTGAAAAAATAGAAGTAAGTTTTCTGTTGAATAAAAATGGAGACCTTATAATTAGTTGTAGCGCTCCAGAGATATTCAAAGAATCTATAAGTAATCTTAAAGATTATTGGCATGTCAACTAAGACATCCTTACTATAACCCCAATTCGCTTCGCTGAAATCAACTCTTGCAATCTTCTTCTACTGGCACATGCCCAGCATAGCTGTTCAACGGGCTATCGTGAACAAAACCACTTCTGTTTTTGCCGTTCGGCTTCTATCCCTTGTGCTGCCCAAAGGTTTACTTTGGGAAATTGACTTATGACAATAGGTCAAAGGCTTATTAGATTGTTTGTTTTCCCCTAGCGGCTGGTGGGCGGTTGGCCTTTTTAGCCATGAGCGGGTGCGCCGCAACCACTTTGGCTTTTAGTTACGTCTAAGTTAAATAAGTTCTCCTACCAAAGAAGTTGCGCCGCACCCTGAAAGCTCATGGCTTAACGGCCTTTTCACCGCCCCCCATCCTTGGGGGGAAAACGGTTTAGAAAAGGAGAAAAGGCAATGCCAGAACTTAACGAACAGATAGAAACTTATAATTCAACAATCCTTGAGCCAAGAATATATGTTGCTTGTTTAGCGGCTTATAATAATGGCTATCTGCACGGAAAATGGATTAGTGCCACCCAAGATGAAAGCCAAATTCATAAAGAAATTTTACAAATGTTAGAGCAATCCCCTATTTCAAATGCAGAGGAATGGGCAATTCATGATTATGAAGGTTTTGAAGGGGCTGAATTGTTTGAATATTCAAGCATTGAAAATGTCGTTGCTTTTGTGGAATTTATCAACGAACACGGACAGCTTGGCGGCGAACTTCTTAATCATTTTAATAATAATATTGATGATGCAAATAATGCGCTTGAAAATCATGCAGGGGAATATAAAAGCCTTGCGGATTTTGCTCAAGAATTAACCGAGCAAAGCACCAAAATCCCGCAAAACCTAGCCTATTATATTGACTATGAAGCAATGGCAAAAGACATGCAAATGAGTGGCGATGTGTTCACTATCGAACTTAGCTTCGAGCAATCTCACGTATTTTGGGCGCATTAAATTTAATGCGCTTTATTTTTCTAACTACTCAAGACAACTCAGAAAAAGGACAGAACAATGGAACTTGCACATATCCCACTAAACAGATTAAAAATCTCAGCGCAAAATATGCGTCACTCGCAAAAGAAACCAGATATATCTGATATTTTGCCAAGCATTAGAGAAAGAGGCATTCAACAGCCTTTGCTTGTAAGAAAACACGGCAAAAATTATGAAATAATCGCAGGTAGAAGAAGATATTTCTCACTAAAAGAACTAGAGAAAAAACATAAAATAAGCGAGCCAGTGCCATGCGCAATTATGAAATCTGGTGATGATGCAACAGCTTTAGAGGCTTCACTTATTGAAAATATTGCACGTTGTGACCCCGATGAAATGACACGCTTTGAAACTTTTTCTTTGCTTGTAAAAAAGGGTAAAACTGCAAAAGATATTGCCTTAACTTTTGGGGTAAGTGAACTAATGGTTAAACGCTCGCTTGCGCTTGGCAATCTTATTCCTGCAATTCGAGAGGCTTATCGCAATGAAGATATAAGCGCAAAAACTATTCGCTTATTAACATTAGCAAATCAAAAACAACAAAAAGAATGGTTTGGATTATTTAATGATCCAGAAGAACAAGAGCCAAGTTCATGGCAGTTAAAGCAATGGCTTTTTGGTGGTGACATTAAAACCAGTTGCGCCCTTTTTCCTCTTAGTGATTACAAAGGAGAAATTATCGCCGATCTTTTTGGCGAGGAAGGATATTTTGATGATGTTGAAAAGTTTTGGAAACTTCAAAACCAAGCCATTGCAAAAAAGCGTGATGAGTTAATAAAAGATGGTTGGAGCGAAGTTGTAATTTTTGATGTTGGCAAGCATTTTTCTAATTGGGATTATGTAGAAACGTCAAAAGAAGATGGAGGGCATGTTTATATTTGCACATCAGCAAATGGTGAGGTTAATTTATATGAGGGTTTTATAACAGATAAAGAATTTAGAACCCGAGCAAAAGCATCATTACAGATAACAAATAATATTGAAGTGCAATCACGCCCAGAACTAACCAAAGCGGCACAAAATTATATAATTTTACACCGTCATGGGGCTGTTCGCACTGCTCTATTAAAACAGGAAAATATAGCCCTGCGCTTAATGGTTGCACATGTTATTGCTGGCTCGCATAATTGGAATATTAAAGCTGACCCCCAACGAGCCGATAAAGAAAGCATTGCGAAAAGCATTTCTCAATCTAAATCTCAAACTGCTTTTAATGAAGAGAGAAAGGAGATTTTGAAACTATTAAAATTACCAAAACATAGTAATTTTATCACGCAAGCACATGCAGATGAAGAAAGCACTTTGGAAATTTTCATCATGTTGTTGGAACTATCTGATAAAGATGTAATGAGAATACTAACATTTGTTATGGCTGAAACCTTGCAGGCTGGAACTTGTATTATTGAAACGCTTGGCAATAGATTATCGCCTAATATGAATGATTGTTGGCAAGTAGATGATATATTCCTTATTCTTTTACGAGATAAAGGAGCAATAAACGCTATGCTAGAACATATTGGCGGCAAGCAAGTTGCTGATGCAAATATTAGTGCAACTGCAAAGGTTCAAAAGAAAATCATATCAGATTTTATATCTGGTGATGGACGCAAAAAAGCAGAAAATTGGTTGCCTCATTATATGGAATTTCCTTTTAAGGCATATACAAAAGCTGGAGCAGGGCAAGTTTCATTAAATGCTAAAATGGCTAAATAGCTTTAATCACATAATCAATTATGACCTTCTTTAATTTAGGAGGTCATAGTTTTTCTTATCAATAATGATGCAAAATGAAAAATATTGGAGCAATTTCATTTGCTACTACCCAAAGATAACCACCAATTAATCTTTCATAAATCACAAATATTCAAAAATCAGATTTTGAATAGTTTTTATGGCTATGAATTATGTTTCCTTTCAAACTCGTATTTTAGAAACACCTAAATCCAAGCTAATTTTCGTTAAAAAAGCCAAATATTTCTGCCATTATTACCCTTCCATATTCTAATAGAAAAAGACAATTATCGACCTGCTTTGCTTAAAATACCTATGACAGGTCTCTAGCATTATAAAGCACTAATTTTCACTTTTTGGCTCGCCGCTTTGCGGTTCTTAAAAGAACAAAAAAGAGAAAATTAGCCCTCAAGCACTTGGCATAGAGCCAAGCGTTACAATGCTAGATACCTGTCCTAACGGTTAGCTACAGCAGGGCGATAATCGCTTAGCTATAAATAAATGGAGATAATAAAATGGCACAAGCAATTGGATATGTAACTAAAACTAAAAATGGTGGATTTGATGGATCATTAGCAATGATGAGCTTAAAGAAACGCATTACCATCTTGCCTAACAGCGAAAAACAAAGCAAAAAACAACCTGATTTTAGAATATACACCGACGATAAAGTTGAAATTGGTGGTGGCTGGGCAAGAACAGGAAAAGCAAGTGGCAACCCATATGTTTCCCTAACATTTGCAGCACCTGAATTTGGCTCGAAAAAAATCTATGCAAATCTTGGACAAGCATCAGGTCAAGATGATGAAGATGTAATGGCAATTCTTTGGAATCCACAAGACTAATAAAACTTATATTCCCCCATATAATTGATATGGGGGAATATTAAAATCAAATTACAATTAGAATAAAGTTCAAAACATATTGAATTAGATTTGTTATTTATCTTTGCAATTCAACTGTTTATCTAAATAGTTTATTGCACTATATATATTATTTTATTCTATTAAAATTTGTATTTTATATTTTTTAGGAGCGAAAATGAGGACGCACAAAAGAAATATTTTGCCTATAGTAAACATTGATTATGGCTGATAAAGAGCCAAAAATAAATCATTATGATTACCTTTATAATATGAGTGTTGAGGGTTGGACGTGGGAATTTATTCGCCGTTGCCCTGCTTATCACAAAGGTTGGAAGCGATATTCATCACGCATAGATATTGAGCAAAATCATTTAGAATTATCAAAGATTGATAGACATGAAATAAAAGCGGCGGCACGTTTTGGCTTATTATTTTTTGCAGATCCAAATCAAGATTCAAAAACTATAAGCCCCTTTTGGTCGCCATCACATAATCCATATATTCTAAAATGCACCCCAACTCCAAACGATAAAACGGATAATTCATCTGGTGCGCTTTTGAATGATATAGCGTGCAAAAGATCACTTGTTCAATCTAGTGATGGAAAATTGCATTTATTATTATCTAAAACTAATCGCTCTTTACAGCTTACATTTGATAAAAAAATTGATATTGAACAAGAAGTATATTTTGAAATTAGAGTAAGAGCTGCCGCCACTTTAATACAACAAGCCGCAGCTATTTCTTGCTTAGATTCACTATTAACTCAAGGCTCATTTGCTCGCTCATATAGTGAAATGCCTGCAAGGTTTCGCATAAAACCACAACTATTATATGCACTAGATTTAGCAAAACTTGGCTTTTCTCAACGTGAAATTGCACAGCGTATCTTTGGTGAAGATGCTGTTTTAACTGGCTGGAATGGGATTAGCCACCATATTAAAAGTAGGACTTATCGGCTACTTAAAAAGGGTAAAAAACTCATTGGTAAGAGCCATAAAGTTCTCTTAAATAATTGTAAAAAACGAAAATAAATACCGTCACGTTTTTGGGGGTAGTGAAATACGAGTCTATCAAAATTCAAATCTATAAATCAGTATTGGTTGAAATATACCGACTAATCCTGATGGAGATTTTGATGATTGATGATGAAATTCCAAGTGACATTTCTCAAACTGAAAAACAAAAGAATGATAATTTTAGCCCCTATTTAAACTCAGAAGAAGCCGCTAGGCGCTTAAAGCTAAGTGTGCATACGCTAAATAAGTGGCGGCATCTTGGAAAAGGGCCTCAATTTCGTGATCATGGAAGAAGAATTGTCTATCATATTGATGATTTAGATGTTTGGTCAAAAGGAAAGAAACGCCAAAAAGCACGTCAATATTTTGAGAATAAACGAGCCTCTTTTAATGATGGAGAGGATAATGAATAGCTTTTTAACTCGTGTTCATATTTACTTCAAACGTGATTTTCTTAACTATTATATTCGCTTTGGCAATGCAAAATATAAAAAGAAAATTACATCTCAAGAAGCATTTGAATATTACTCAATAGGTGAAATCTTTGGCTATATTCGCTGGGAAGCAAACGAATATGGCACACAAAGCTGGCGGTTTTTTGTGTTGCAGGCTTGCGATATATCAACAAAAACTTATAAAATTGCAGGCATAAAACCTAGCGCAAAGGTGCTGGCAGATATTTCTGGTAAAGACAGAATCTATAAATTTTTCAATTTATTAGATGAAATAGAATCTATTGGCATTGATTTATTTGACGTTGCCCCTTGGTATTGGGAGCAGGTAAATGCTCGTATCAATTCTTCTTTTCCTCCTCTTCCCTATAAAATTAGCCAACATAAAGCATGGCTTTTAGAGCGGGAAACTTTAAGAGGAAGTGCAAAATAATGAAAAAAATAATCATATTTTTTGCTGTTATTGTTTGTGCAATCATCATAATAATTGCGCCAATATTTATCAATTTTCCAATAAAATTAGTCTATAATTCTTCACCCTCTGCCCCCATTGGTTATTATAAAATTAAAGCAGTTAGCAACCTAAAACGGGGGATCTATATTGTAGTTCAAACACCCCCCGATTTTAGATTGCTGGCAGCTAAAAGAGATTACCTACCCCTAAATGTTCCACTTATTAAGCAAGTAGTTGGCATTTTTGGAGATGAGATTTGCCGTTATAATGAGAGCATTTTTATCAATAAAAAACTTATAGCTAGTGCCTTAAAACAGGACAGTAAAAATCGCTTATTACCTGTTTGGCAAGGCTGCATTATTCTTAAAGAAAATCAGTTTTTTGCTCTAATGAACAACCCGAATAGCTTTGATGGACGATATTTTGGTGCATTAAACACCAGTGATATTATCGGTATTGCTACCCCAATTCTCATTTGGAAATCCCATGAAAAATAGAGCGTTTATGGCATGGGAACTAATGGGAAAAGAGGCGTTGTAAGCGTCAAAATTTTGCACTTAATCAACTATTGACAGTATTTAAAGACTTCCAATGCCAAGGCAATAATTCATCAATTCGGTTTGCAGGATGACCATTAAGCATTCTTTGGAGAATATCATGGATATATGCATAAGGTTCAACACCATTCATCTTAGCCGTTTCAATAAGCGAGCAAATGATCGCCCAACGTTTACCGCCCTCCTGAGAGCCTGCAAAAAGATGATTTTTACGTCCCAAAGTTACAGGCCTAATAGCACGTTCAACACTATTGGTGTCCAATTCAATCGCCCCATCATTAAGGAAGCGAGTCAATGCCTTCCAACGAGAAAGAGTGTAACGAATGGCAGCAGCAAGCCCAGATTGGTGATCAAACTGTTTTTGCAAAACCTGCGGCAGCCATTTATGCAAGGCAATAATGATTGGCTTGATGCGTGTGCGTCTAACAGCACGTCTTTTGGTCTTGCTCATGCCTCGAACTTCTCCATCAATTGCATATATTCTGCTAATGCGGCGCAAAGCTTCGGCAGCGATTGGCGAACCCGTTGCCTTCTCAACCTCATAAAATTTACGCCTTGTATGTGCCCAACATGCCGCCAATCTAATGGTGTTTTTATCGCTAAGACTTTCAAATCCTATATATCCATCAACATGCAAAATACCGTTATAATCTTTCAAATGAGTTTTAGGTCGAATGGCTTTGCGGTCTGGCTCGAATATATAAACTGCCGAAGGTGGTTCAGTGCCACGCCATGCCGTTTGATCTCTTGTATAAACCCAGAACCGACCCGTTTGAGTGCGTCCGCGCCCAGGATCAAGCACTGGAATGGTGGTGTCATCAGCAAACAAATGATTGGATGCAAATATATTCTGGCTCAATCTTTGGTGAATAATGTCAAGCCACCAACAAGACTTACTTACCCAACCCGCCAATGTGGAACGGCTGATGTGAACATTATGACGTTTAAAAATCTGGGGCTGCCGATAAAGAGGCGTATGATCACAATATTTACTCACCAATACTTGGGTCAACAAAGCAGGCGTTGCCATGCCAGCCAAGCGATCAGGTGCAGGCATTTGATGTATTTTTGCGCATATACGACAAGCATATTTAGGTCTGCAAGTTCTTTTAACTCGCAGTTTGGCAGGTATCCAATCCAACATTTCAGAAGCGGTTTCGCCAATCTTATGCAATGGCTCAGCACAATCAGGGCAGATTTTATCACCAATATCCAAGATGATTTCATCGCGAGGAAGTTCATCTGGCAAAGCCTTACGATCAGATCGTTTTCTGCAAGTCGTATCATTTTGTTGAATGTCAATAATGGGCTCAATAAACTCTTCGACTTCAAAATCTTGCAAGGCCAATTGAAGTTGATCTTCGTTCAATTGCTCAGAACGAGAACCAAACCGAGCACGCTGCAATTGTTTAATCACGGCTTTAAAGTGAGCAATCTGAGTATCGTGATCTTTAATCACATCCGCCATATCTTGCACCAATTGATGCAAGATATCTATGTCTTTTGGCAGATTTTTAAGGTCGAATTTCATACAGAACTATACCAAAAATCAATCAAAAAATCAAATTATTTTGCGGTTTTTGAGCAATATCTGAACTATAATTTAGCCCAGAATTGCAGGCTTCCATACCCGTTCTGGGCGACGCCAATCAATACCATCTATCAACATACTCAATTGTGCAGCCGTCAATTTAATGCTCTTGCCTTGCTCATGTAAATGAGGCCAAATAAAACGCGATCGATTAAGTCTCTTGGTAAACAAACAAAGCCCTGTTCCATCCCAGAACAAAATCTTAATCATGGAAGCATTTCTACCCCTAAATACAAACAAATGACCCGAGAATGGTTCTTGTTTCAGAGTTTCTTTTATCAAAGTTGCCAAACCATCCATGCCTTTTCTCATGTCTGTTTTACCAACCGCCAAATGTACTTTTACGCCAGAAGGAATGATCATCATAGTGAGTTCTCCTTATTGGCAATATATGCTCTGACCTCATCTGGATCACTGCCCTCATCAACAAAAACTTGTCGTCCATCGGGTAAATCTACAGCCATCTTGCCCTTAGTTGAAGGTAGTAATTTCTGTAAAAAATCATCACTAGATTTATATTTTGGCTTGCGATCTATAACATCAACTAACTTTAAATTGGCTTTTTCTAGCTTGATACAATCAAATTGGCTACGCCATCTAAAGATCATACTAGTGACAATTTTATACCGACGCGCCACTTCACTAACCGTAATATTTGGCAATTCTGTCTCTAAAACAATCGCACGTTTTTCCTTTAAACTAAAACTACGCCGATTATGTTTGTCTGTTTTTTCTTTGATCTCTTCAATAATCGGCGCAAAATTTTTAGCACTAGGCTTAGCACTAGTTCTTATAGATTTACGATTTACTTCAGGGCGGGCACTCGGATGAACAAGCTCACGCCAATTAATATCTTCTTCTTGTTCCATCAAAATGTCTCGCCATCTGGCCAAGCTTGTTCTATTCAATCGATGGGCTTTACAGTAAGATGCTGCCCTCAATCCGCTCCACCACCATGCCTCAACATGCATAGCCCAAAAGGCTTGCAGCGCCTTTCCTCTATAGCTAGAGGGTTTTTTCTTGGCAAATTTCCTACGTGGTTTTTTAAGTTGTTTAAGCTCATAACCGCCGTTCTCTTCAAACATTTTTTTCCAACGTCGAAAGGTTTTAAAGTTCAAACTATACTCATCACAAAAGGTCCTTTGTGCCATACCGCTGTTCTGCCACGCCTCAATATATACCTGCCAATAGAGTCTTTTGGGACGAACTTTGAATACTCTTGCTACCATTTTTTACTCCTTAAAAAGCAAAAATATGTCAGCAAAACAGCAAGAAATTCAACAAGATACAGGGTGTCATATACGAACGCTTACGGCGTTTGGATGGCGCGAAGCGTCAAGGCAAGATAAAAGGTATATGGGCTATTCACCCCATAAGCCAGTCTGCACATCTTTTCTCATAGCCCACACAAAAAAATGCGTGTGGGCTATGATTTTTGCCAAATGCCAGTTTTGTTGGCTTCGAGTAGCCCACAAAAAAGGCAATATTGAGAATAATCAATAGGTTAGCTGATTTAGGAGAATATCAAATCATGAGCAATAATGATGATAATTTTAAGCCAAGGTTTGGACGTATTCGCTCTCTTGGAAATAGGTCAGGTAAGCGATATATTAATCAAGTTTTGAATGCAGCAGGAAAAATCAATCCTGGGTTTGGAAAACGATCCCCCCATTCACTATTTACAGGTCGAAATATCGGACGTGGAAATATCAAAGGTTTGTCATTTTCTCACCAAAAGTTTCGCCAGCGTCGGGTTGTTATCAAAGCACGTTTTGTGAAATTTGCAGGTGCTGGTTTTAGAAAAGCCGTTACGCACTTAAATTATGTGCAACGTGATGGTGTTTCTAAAGAAGGAGAAGCTGGCACACTTTATAATAAAACACTAGACGATGTGGACGGTGAAAAATTTCTAAGCCAAGCAAAAGAAGATAGACATCAATTTCGTTTTATCGTTTCGCCAGAAGAAGCAAATGAACTTAGCGACATGAAAATCTTTACTCGGGATCTTATGGCTCAAGTTGAAAAAGATTTACAAACAAAACTTAATTGGGTTGCTACAGATCATTATAACACTGATAATCCACACACCCACATTATTGTTCGTGGAATAGATGAGAAAGGTCGAGACCTTATCATTGCTAAAGATTATCTCTCAAGGGGATTTAGAGAGCGAGCCAGCGAATTAATGAGTGCTGAACTTGGGCAACGTCAGGATCATGAAATCGAACAAGCAATGCAACGAGAAACACAACAGAACCGTTTTACCTCAATTGATAAAAACCTTATTAGAAATTCCGATAATGGTTTGCTTGATATGCGCAAAGATGATTTGGTTAAATATTCTAAATTCAAACGAGAGCTTGAATTATCTCGCCTCACTAAGCTCAAAACAATGGGATTAGCAAAAGAGGTTTCTACTGGACGCTGGCAGCTATCAGAAAAGCTAGAGCCAACATTGCGCTCGCTTGCAGTGCGAGGCGATATTATTAAAACCATGCACACTCAAATGGAGCGGCAAGGTAAAAATCCAATAAGGAGTAATTATGAAATATTATACCCAGAAATCCAGCCAGATAAAAAGATAATTGGCAAGCTGATTGGCAAAGGTCTTTCTGATGAAATCAATGATCGCTATTATCTTATTGTGGAAGGAATAGATGGCAAAACTCACTATGCAGATGTTGGGCAGGTTTTTGATATTGAGGCGTATAAAAATGGAAGCATTGTTGAACTATCACCACAAAATATTGAGCCTTCAAAAGTTGATTATAATATTGCGAAAATAGCTAATGCCAACAAAGGAATATATAGCGAAGAATTGCACAAGCGACACGACCCTAAAGCCTCAAGAGAATATATCCGCACTCACATTCGGCGCTTAGAGGCATTACGCAGAAATAATATCACTAGAAGATTTATTGATGGCAGTTGGGAAGTGCCAAATAATTATATCAATGAAATTTCTCAACTTAACAAAACACGAGTACAACAATCCCCCATAAAAATAACTACTCGCT
>JAKISM010000046.1 GCA_021648585.1 Devosiaceae bacterium
AGTTAGCGGCACAACCCTTAAGTTTTCATGGGCTAACATCATAATGGGGAAGGGGACCTGTCCATTCTCTTTGCAAAGGGAAGCTAAAAATTCTGTGTGACCAGGAAACTTAAACCCTGCATCATAAAGCGCCGATTTTTGTATTGGAGCAGTGACTAGGGCTCTACATAGGCCAGAAATATTATCTTCAACCGCTTTTTCAATCGATTGGATAGTAATTTTTGCTGTTTGCTTATTAATTGTTTTTGGACTATCTGTGAAGTTCTCGCCAATATTAAATATCGGCAAAGAATTAGCAAAATAAGAACTGGCGTCTTTTGCTAAACACTCAACTATAGCTATTTCTTTACCTAGCTGTTTTGCTCTTTGCCTTATAAGCGACGAGTTTCCATAGACAATGAAGGGTGGTAAGTTCAACTCATTGCGTAGAGAATATAATTCAATAATTAAATCAAGTCCTATACCAGCGGGTTCACCCATAGAAATAGCAATAGGTAGAGGTCTGGAAATAGCAATAGGTAGCGGTTTGTTTTTCATTTAGTGAATTATAATCGAAGCACGATTTTTTAGACGTTTAAGGTAGTCTTCTGTCGCATCTTTTAGTTTCTCGTTGCCTGCTTCTTGACGTAACCCGCTTTTAATGAATGTTAAATCACGAGCAGAAGTTTTTGAGCAAACAGCTAGCATTGAAACGCCTTTTGCAACTACTCTTGGCTTTGTAATGCCACCAGCATTAAGTTTGACTAATTCTTTTGCCAAAGCATCTGGTAGTTGCGTTGCGTGGCGTCTGCCAATATCTAGCACTGCTACATCTCTATAAGAAAGCGAAAGATCAACGGCACTATCGCAACCTTGAAAACTCTTACGATATTGGTTGGCTTGGGATGTTCTTTTTGATTTAGAAATACCTGATCCTTGCGGAATAATGAATAAAACTTCTTTTAGCAGAAAATCATAATTGAGAGTTTCTTTAAGCTCGCTTTCAGCCTTTTCATTCAGCTCTAAATCTGATATTTGCACACGAGGCATAATAGCTATTTGAGTGACCTCTGACCATGCAACCCCAACACGCAAGCGATCTTTAAGTGTCTTAGCATTTACACCATTATCTCGAAGAACTTTATTGAGATTGCTGACGCTTAACTTTAGATTGCGGGCAACATTAAGAAAAGATGCATCAACTTGTTTTTCTGTTACTGTAATATTTAACCTTTTAGCTTCTTGCATTTTTAGAGCTTCGTCAATTAATTCATCACGAGCCACTTTTAGACGAGCGCTATTAGAGTTTCCGCGTCTCTCAAGCCGCAATAATCCTGCACGAAAAGATATTTCTTGTTTGCTAATTTGAATACCGTTTACTGTTACTCCCGGCGAAGAAGCAACCGCTGACTGGCTAAGAAAAGCACTAAAGAATATAAATAGGGTAGTTGTTAAAAATCTTTGAAATGACATTGATGGCCTCATTTTGATGTTTTCTTGATAAATCTACTATCATTACGGCAAAAGTTAGAAGCCGTAACCTTTTCCACTTGGTCCTTTTAAGTTAAAAGTGACTTTATAGGTTTGGTTCGTTGGGTTAATCGGGTTGCCGCCTGCGCTATATATACCAGTAATAGAGAAAAATCCATCATCATAACCAATAGTTGCACTATGATTGATAAAGGAATTTGTAGTAATATTCCAACCAGCACCTGCTGTTGCATACCAATAATCATCTATTGGAACACGAACTGACCCGCCAATATCATGTTTATCTACTAATGAGCCAAGCGCAGGGTTTGCGGCCAAATATGTATAATCTGAATTAATTTTCCAGCCATCCATAGAAAAAGAAGCAATGGCTGAAAAACTCTCAAGTTTTGAATTGTTTGGATTAATATTTGCCTTAGCACCAACTTTTATGTTTTCATTGGGGGAGGCTTCCATGCCGACAACAAAATTGGAACTTGTTAATCCAAGTCCTGTGCTTGTTCCAGCTTGGCTATGATCACCAAAGGCCAATGAATTAGTACCACTAAGCATAAATGATTGCCCAGCAACCAAACTTAAATATGATCCGTCTGCAAAATTTGCAAGATATCTTGCACCAACATTTGCTCTTAGACCTGTTTCTTGCCTATCCGTTCCAGAAAAACGATTAAAGCTAAAGAGATTAGCATCATCAAATATAAAATTTTGAGCGTTGTCGTTCACTATGCCAACATTTGTAACATCTGATCCACGATAGACTAATTGTACAATAGGCTCAAAAATATAGTTTGAGCCCATATCATCATAAGCTATTAATGGATAACGAATATCAATAGCTGCTATTGGGGTTAAGTTAAATTGTTGTGATGGACTAGGTAAAAGAGCGCTAGAGCCATCATAATAAGCAACATCAGCACGAAGGCCTAAATAGGGGCTAAACACAAGTCCAGAAGAAGTTTCATATTGATTACTCCAGCCCGCTTCAAGTGTGCCATGCACTTTACTTCCTTCATAACCTAAAATATATGGAACGCCATTAACTGTTTTTGTGCTGTCTGATTTCCTGTTTATTCCAAGTAAATCACCAGAAAGAGCTATGCGGCCATTATCTGCTCCAAGATCAAAAACCTGTTCATAGCGAGCATTAGGAATAGTGTCTGCCTGTTTGTCCTGTACGGCTTGGTTGGCATTTCCTAGCACAATAAAATCTTGCACTCTCACATTTGCATAAATATCATCGCTTAAATATTGCGCATATATTTCATTTACCGATGATTTTTTGCTTGATAAATCATAATTTGAGAAAAAAGCAGGGTCGGTAAAAGCAGTGTATGACCAGCCAATTTTCCAATCCTCTTTTGGAATAAATTCCCCTGAAGTTTGAATTGCCCCACGCCAGTCCTTGTCTCCAACTTGTCCAGCAAAAGCGCTTTTATCAAGCTGATAAAGACCAGAGGCAGTAGCGCTAACCTTGCCCCAATCGCTAAAACGGTGATCAACAGTTACTGAAAGAAGCGGCCCTTGTCTTACGGTAATTGCTGGCGTAAAAATAATATCGGTATCTTTACCTGCGGCATAAAAATAGGGTAGCTCTAATTTTAGCCCTATATCTTCGCTATAATAATATGATGGCATACGAATGCCATTGGCGCGAGGATTACTTGGATCTGGTAATCTTATCCAAGGAAGCCAAGCGATTGGAACTCCAAGAATTTCAAGAATTGGTTGCTCTAAATCTAAATTTTCATTTTCCCTGTCGTAAATCATACGTTCAGTTCTAATGCGCCAACCTATTCTTCTTCCCTTTTCATCAATACATGTGCCGCATGGCGCATAAGTACCGTTTTCAAGTATTGTTGAAGCGTCTTGATTATGATCAACGTCACTAGCGCTAATCATTGCGCCATCAGACGTTACCATTATCATTGATTTAAGTACTGCAAGTTTGAAATTACCAGTTAGCTCAATCCTGTCGGCTTTATATTCAGTATTATCAGGGCTTCTTATTACAGCATTACCAATTAAGGTCATATCTCTAGTTTTTTGATTAAATTCTAACCTATCAGCAGTTGCAAAATAACCAAGATAAGAAATATCAACTTGACCAGTAGCTATAACTATTCCAGCTGCATTTTGTGATAAATAATCAGAAGACAAAGAAACTTGCCCATCTGAAATTACCGGAAGGCGATCAAAAAAACCTTCCGGTAAAAAGCTAGCATTTGCCGAAAGAGAAAAAGCATAAGTAAAAGCAACCGCTAACCCAAGGGGGCGATAAAAATTCGATAAATTACTCTTTTTGCGGTAATTACTCACTACGCAAACCCATCTTCTTTATATAATAATATTGTTATACCAATAACAATAGCAATGATTGATGGCCCCCATCCAGCTACTAGTGGGTTTAAAATCCCCGAAGCACCTGCTCTGTCTGCCATTTCCGTTAAAACAAATACAACAAAGCCCAACACAATACCAGTAAGTATTGCACTAGCATATGAACCATTTCTTTTATAGTTTGAAGAAAATGCAAAAGCAATTAACAAACTACCAACAAGTAAAAACGGAAAGGCCATTAATTTTGCGTATCGTGTAGCTGCCGCTGCTTGTGCTAATGGGTCAGAAATGCCAAAAATCAAGGAGTTTTTGAGTTCAAAAAATGTAAAATCGTCAGTTGAAGATAGTTTTAGAACTAATTCAGAAACTGTACTTTTAGTTTCAATATTATAATTTTTTATTTTTATAGGTTGTTTGTTTGCAGAAAATAAAAGCACGCCACTTAATTTCCAAACCTTATCACTTAGAATTGCTGATTCTGCAATAATTCTATTATATTCATTATTAGCAGCAAAAAACACTGTGACATTTTGTAATATGTTTACTTTAGAGCCGGCTCTTCTACCTTGTACAATATATCTTTTGTCTTGAGAATATTGCACTAGCCAAACTTGCTTATCTTTACCGATAGTTGGAGTAGTAGTTAGAGGGGTTGGCATGATTGAGCGATTTATTTGTGTGACTTTTGCGTCTAAAAATATACTCACGCTATAACTTATAATAATTAAAAATATAATTGGAGCGAATAATATTCGCCAAATTGAAATTTTATTAGATTTTATTATAATAAGTTCGCGATGAGCCTGTAAGTCTAATATTGCAATAATTGAGCCTATTAATACGGTAATGGGCAATACTTTAATGCTCCATTTAGCAGCTGATGCCAATATTGCCATAATAGCAACAGATTGTCCTTGAGCTTGCGAAAGCAGTGTAAATCTCCATGTATCAAGAGATTCAGTTAATCCTATAAGCCCATAAAATATCAAAACAACTAATGCAATTTTTGAGGCTAAGCGCTTCAATATGTGCCAGTCAATGAGCGTCATGCCAATACCCTAGAGTTTTTGTTCGACTTGAAAATTCCCTGCCTTAGAAAAATAATAATAATTGCAAACATTATCAATAATAACCCACTAGTATATGCACCAGTAATAACAGTTTTTTCTAGCACTGACCCTATTGCTCTTTCACCTAAACCAATGACTAATACAACGGCTTCAAGAGGAAGAAGGTTTCGTCCTCTCCTTGCATGTGGGTAACTAGCGATTGCACCAACTAAGAGACAAAGCGCAAGAACACGCAATGTTTCGCTGAAGCGGATATTTAGCTCTTTCCATACTGTAGCTGAAATTTTACCTGCCCTTGTGCCCTCTAAGATTAACTGGAAACTACTAGTTTCTTTGATTGTTGTTTGTTTGATATCTGTGCCTATGCGCTTTAAGCTAATCTCATACTTATTAAAGCTGACTTGAGTGAACTGATTATCTTCTCGCATGAATTGAGCAGTGCCATCAATTAGGCTAATATTATATCCCTCCTCATCATAAATTATTTCAGCTTCGTTTGAAATAAATGTCTTATGTGTTTTAGGGTCGCGTCTATCATCAGCAAAAAAATTAATAATTTTACCATTCATTGAACGTCCGCCAATAACTATTACTAAATTTGGTGAAATTTCTGAAAACTGGTTAGGGTTAAGAGTACTGCTTATTAAATTTGCAGCTATTTCTTCATTTAATTTTGTAGAGGTTTTCAAGGAATATGGATTTATAATATTTGCAACTAATGTAACGAATATCATGCCACCAAAAATAAACACACCAAGAGCTTGCCAAAGGGAGGCTGTTTTTTTGAGTGAGTGAATAGAGTGAAGCTCACGAGATTGTTGCATTGAACGTAGAACGCGTACCAAACCAATAGCCATCGTTATATAAATTAGTGCCATTGCTAGGCTAGGTGTGGTCAAAGATGACTGTAATAATAGTGTAAAAATACCCTGGCCTTTGGTAGTGATAATATCAAAAAGGCGCAATACTTGCGTGATCCACACTAAAAGGACAACTACTATAAAAAGCGGCAGGGCTTGTAAGGTGAATTCTTTTGCCAAATATCTGCTTAACTTAGTCATATTTATAGGTGTACACCATTGTTAAATTAGGTCAATCATAGTTTGAAGGGTTTGACTTATTTTGAGGTTAACAAGAGGAAATATTAATACAAATATACTTAGTTAAATATTTATAATAATTACTTTAGGTGTAAAATGAGCCATCAATTAAAGATTAGAACAAAAGAAATTTCTTCATTTAGTGAGAATTCAAGTGAAACGTACATTTTGCTTGTGCAAAAGGGCGCTGAACTGAATAAAACCGGGCAAGGAATTTGGAATAGAACAGATTATAATTTTACTAAATTAGCGAAGTCAGAAAATTTTACTGGCGAAAAAGGGCAACTTATCAATTTGCTTGCTCCATCAAAACTAAAAGCTCATAGGATTTTAGTGTTTGGTATTGGTAGTAAAGCAGATAAACAAGAAATTGATTATAAAAATATTGGAGGGATTATTGCTAAAACTATCTCCCAATTCCAAGATAATAGCATTTCTATAATATTTGAAGATGAGAGCGAAAAACAGATTGCTCAGCTTGGAGCAGGGCTTCACCTTCGTCTATATTCATTTGATAAATATAAGACAAAAAAACCTGAAAATGGTTCAAATAAAAAACCTAATAAAATTAATTATACATTTTTAGTGAATAGTAAAACAGCAGTTAACAAGGCGCTAAAAGATGAAATGGCTGTAGTTGAAGGCACTCTAATTGCCCGTGATTTAGTTAATGAGCCATCTAATATGCTTGGACCTGTTGAGTTTTCTAAGGTTTGTTTGAAGCTTAGCGATTTAGGAATGGATGTAAAAGTCTTAGATGAAAAAGACCTAAAAAAACTAGGAATGGGTGCTTTTTTGGCAGTAGGGCAAGGTTCAAGTCGCCCCTCTAAAATGGTTGTTATGAGTTGGCTTGGTGGAAAGAAAAATGATGCGCCTATTGTTATAATTGGTAAGGGTGTGGTGTTTGATAGTGGAGGGATTTCTATTAAACCTGCTAGCTCGATGCAAGATATGAAAGGTGATATGGGCGGAGCGGCTGCCGTTGTTGGCTTGATGAATACTATTGCCTTGCGAAAGAGCAAAGCTAACATTATTGGGATTGTTGGGCTTTGTGAAAATATGCCTGATGGTGATGCTTATCGTCCAGGTGATATTATAAAATCCATGTCAGGGCAAACCATTGAAGTTATAAATACGGATGCTGAAGGTCGCTTGGTGTTAGCTGATGTTTTGTGGTACGCACAAGATAAGTTTAAGCCCAAATTTATGGTAAATTTAGCAACTCTTACCGGTGCGATTATGGTTGGGTTGGGTACTGAATATGCAGGACTATTTTCAAATGACGATGCTTTGGCAAATGACTTACTTGAGGCAGGGCAAATTTCTGGTGAAAAATTATGGCGCATGCCCCTAGATAAAGCCTATGATAAAATGATTGACAGTCAATTCGCTGATATGAAGAATACTGGCGGCAGATATGGAGGGGCAATTACTGCTGCACAATTTTTGCAAAGATTTGTAAATGATGTTCCATGGGCGCATCTTGATATTGCTGGAACAGGCTTTGGTGTTAAGAAATCTAATATAAATCAGTCTTGGGCGCCCGGATTTGGAGTTGCATTATTAGATAGTTTCTTGCGTAAGAATTTTGAAAAATAAGCTTAGCTAAGTGCTAGTTTTATATAAGAACAGATATATTAAAGATAAATATTTATGAATGAAATTTTATTTTATCATCTTGAACAACGCCCTCTTGAGCAAGTATTGCCATTATTGCTTGAAAAAACTTTGGAGAGAGGCTGGAAAGCCGTAATTGAAACTCTTGATGAAGAACAAGAAAAAGCTCTTAGTGAAATCTTATGGACTTATAAGGACGATAGTTTTTTAGCGCATAATATAGTTTCAAGTGCAAAAAACACTTTAGATGAAGAGCAGAATATTCTGATTACTACTAATCAAGACAATGTAAATTGCGCAAATGTTCGGTTTTTTGTAAATGGTGCTATTGTTCGAGCGAATGATGAATATGAACGGTTAGTATATATGTTTGATGGGCATAATAGCGATGCTGTGCAGAGTGCTAGAAATGCTTGGAAAGAATTATCCAAAAAAAAAATAGCAAGTAAAAATATTCTAACCTATTGGCAGCAAAATAATTTAGGTGTTTGGCAAAAAAAACGTGAGACTAACACATCATGATCCATAAATATGACCATAAATCCTGATGAAGTATGCTTGAGCCAAAATCAAGTGCCGCACTCATAAACTAATATAAACTAATATTTACGTAAAAGACCCACTAGTCGCCCTTGAACAGTAATGCGATCAGGCCCAAAAATACGTGTTTCATAAGCAGGGTTAGCCGCTTCAAGTGCTATTGAATTTCCTTTTTTGCGTAAGCGCTTTAATGTAGCTTCTTCGTCATCAATCAACGCAACAACAATTTCGCCATTAGTTGCTGTTTGCTGTTTATGAATTAATACTGTATCGCCATCAAAAATCCCAGCGTCAATCATAGAATCGCCCTTTACCTCAAGCGCAAAATGTTCGCCATTTCCAAGCATTTCTGGTGGTACGCTAATATTATGGGTGTTTGATTGGATAGCCTCAATAGGAGTGCCTGCTGCAATTGAGCCCATTACTGGAATTGAAATGGTATTTTCATTATCTTGAGAATACGCCTCTCTATTTTCTTTAATAGGGTTTGCTTCTTTGCCCAAACTGCCTTCAATGACACTAGGCTCAAACTTTGCTTTGCGACCACCAAGTGAGGGGTTCATAGAATCTGGTAATTTAATTACTTCAAGCGCTCTAGCTCTATTTGGCAAACGGCGGATAAAACCACGCTCTTCAAGAGCTGTGATAAGGCGGTGAATGCCAGATTTAGAGCGTAAATCAAGCGCATCTTTCATCTCATCAAATGAGGGTGGAATACCACTTTCTTTCATTCTTTCGTGAATGAACATTAAAAGCTCATGTTGCTTACGAGTTAACATCATCTTCCCCTTATATTAAACCTAGCGATTACCCCATCTTCACATAACGAATCAGAACATAGGCAGAACTTTTATACATGTTCTTTTTATGTTCCGCAAGAGGGATGTGCAAATTTTTCTTAATTTAGCCATTTAGGAGGGTTTTTGTAGCTTTTGCCACATCATTTTGACGCATCAGGCTTTCACCCACCAAAAAACTATTTATGCCAGATTTTTGCAAACGAATAAGATCTTCGTGAGTAGATATACCGCTTTCAGAAACTAATAATCTATCATTTGGAGTGTTTTTTGCGAGCTCTTCACTCACTGCTAAATCGGTTTCAAAGGCTTTTAGATTGCGGTTATTTATACCAATAAGCGTTAAATCAAGCGCTAATGCCAAATCCATTTCTTTTTGGTTATGCACTTCGCATAAAACATCCATTCCCCAATCATCGGTTGCATAAGCGGCCAATTCACCTGCTAGGCCAACATCAAGCGCTGCCATAATGATTAGGATAGCATCAGCGCCCCAACTTCGTGCTTGCACGACCTGATAGGGGTCAATCATGAAATCTTTGCGTAACACGGGCAGGGCGCAAGCATTTCGTGCTGTAATCAGATATTCTGGCGAGCCTTGAAAAGATGGTTTGTCTGTAAGCACAGAAAGACAGGTTGCGCCGCCATTTTCATAAGCTTTTGCAATTTCGCTAGGGTTAAAATCTTTGCGAATTAAGCCTTTTGATGGACTGGCTTTTTTCACTTCAGCAATAAGCGCAAATTCACCCATGTTTACTTTTTTGCGCAAAGCCGCCTCAAAGCCACGTGGCGCACTGGCGTTTTTTGCTAGCGCTTCAACCTCGCTTAAAGAGAGTTGCGCCTTTTCTCTTAAAACTTCTTCTTTTTTGTAATCAATAATCCTATCAAGAATATTTGCCATTAGCTATTTGATACCTCAATTAATTTTTCAAGCGTTTTTAGCGCTGCACCACTATCAATAGTTTTGGCGGCAAGTTTTGCGCCTTGCTTTAGATTATCCACCATACCTGCAACAATAAAAGAAGCACTTGCGTTAAAGATAACAATATCACGATATGCTGATCCTTTGCCCTCTAACAATAATCTTAATTGAGCGGCATTATATTGCGGATCGCCACCAGTTAAATCTTTGGGGTTTGCAATTTCTAAACCAGCGTCTTTTGGGCTTATTTCAAACGAGCGCAATTTATCATTTTCTATTGCGCATACATAAGTTTTACCTGTTGTGGTTATTTCATCTAGGCCATCGCTTCCATAAACCACCCAAGCCGATTTTGCACCATTTTTTAGCAGGGCACTAGCCACTGGCTCTACCCATTCTTTTGCATAAACACCTAAGAGATAGTGCTTTACGCCTGCAGGGTTAGATTGCGGGCCAAGTAGGTTAAACATAGTGCGAATGCCAAGTTCTGATCTAACAGGGCCTACATATTTCATGGCAGGATGATGGTTTGGCGCAAACATAAAGCCAATATTTGCCTTATTAATGCAGTTTGAAATTTCACTCGCACTTAAATCAAGTTTTACGCCAAGCGCCTGCAATGCTTCGGATGAGCCAGATTTAGAGGAAAGCGCCTTATTGCCATGTTTGGCAACCGCAACGCCAGCTCCTGCAACAACTATTGCAGTAGCGGTTGAAATATTTAGCGTGCCCATACCATCGCCGCCTGTGCCAACAATATCTATAGCGCCTTTGGGCGCTTTTACGGTTTTCATTTTCTGGCGTAAAATATAAACAGCACTAGCAATTTCTTGCGCGCTTTCGCCCTTCACTCTAAGACCCATCAAAAAAGCGCTGATTTGAACAGGAGTTGCCTCACCATTCATTATTTCACTCATTGCACTTTGCATCTCATGTTGAGTAAGATCTTGTTTTTCGCTAAGCTTTTTAAGGGTAATATTTATATTCATATTATTTCTTTGAGTTAAAATTACTGGCTATTTTCAAGAAGTTATTGATAATTTCAGAACCAAATTGTGAGGAAATGCTTTCGGGGTGAAATTGTACGCCAAACATTGGATGTTTTTTATGAGCTAAGCCCATTATTGCGCCATCTTCACTAGTAGCAATAATTTCTAATTCATTTGGTAATGATTGCTTTTCAACTATTAAAGAATGATAGCGTGTGGCAATAAATTCATTTTTTATGTCCTTTAGAATTGCTTTGCCTTGATGAATGATTTTTGAGGTCTTCGCATGCATAAGCTTTGGAGCGCCAATAACATTTCCGCCCATTGCTTGGCCGATTGATTGCATACCTAAGCAAACACCAAAAATAGGGATTTCACTGTTAAATCGTTTAATCAGATCAATGCAAATTCCCGCATGTGTAGGGGTGCAAGGACCCGGCGAGAGAATAATCGCAGCAGGATTTATCTTTGCAATTTTTTCAAGGGTGATTTTATCATTGCGATATACTTCAATATTATAATTTTGCTCGCCAATAAGATGCACAAGATTATAGGTAAAGCTATCGTAATTATCTATCACAATTATGTTGTTTGAGGCTTTGTTGCTCATTGGCCATACTCAGCATCATGTGCATAGCGCAGTGCCTCATTTGCAGCACTAAACAGGGCTTTTGCTTTATTTTCACATTCTAATTGCTCAAGCTCTGGTTTTGAATCTGCGACAATTCCAGCTCCTGCTTGTACATAAAGCTTCTTATCTTTCAAAATTGCGGTGCGCAAAATTATGCAAGTATCCATTGTGCCATCTGCGCCAAAATACCCGACGCAACCGCCATAAATACCTCTGCGTGATTTTTCTAATTCATCAATTATTTCCATAGCACGAACTTTTGGCGCTCCCGATACAGTACCTGCAGGAAAACCAGCACTTAATGCATCAACAAAATCATATTTTTCATCAAGCACACCAACAACATTTGAGACAATGTGCATGACGTGCGAATAATATTCTAAGAAGAACTTATCCGTTACTTTAACCGAGCCAATTTTTGCCACTCGACCAACATCATTACGCCCCAAATCTAGCAACATAAGATGTTCGGCTAATTCTTTTGGATCTGACATTAATTCGTTAGCTAGTTCTTTATCACGTTTTGGGGTGCTTCCACGTTTTCTTGTGCCAGCGATTGGACGAATAGTTAGCTCTTTATCTTTATCAACTTTAACAAGAATTTCGGGGCTAGAGCCTGCAATAGAAAAATCATCAAATTCTAAAAAATACATATAGGGGGAGGGGTTTGTGCGTCTTAATGCACGATAAAGCGAGATTGGTGGTAGTGAAAACTCACTCTCAAAACGTTGCGATAAAACTACCTGAAAAATATCACCTTGCGTGATATATTGCTTGGCTTTTTTTACCATTGCAAAATATTGCTGTTTTGAGTTGTTTGAAACTATTTCAACATTATGCTGAAAGGGAGCAATTTCTTTTCTCTTAATATTTTGTGCAAGACGTAAATTGGCGTCTTCAATTTTATCCTGAGCCATTTCCCACGCCTGTTTAGCACTAATATTTTGTTTTACATATACTGGAGCGGTTAGATATAATTCGTCCTTTAGAGTATCAAAAATAGCCAATAGGGAAGGGCGCATTAATATTGCATCTGGATTATTTAATTCGTCAGGATTTTCATTTGGCAAAAACTCCATATGGCGCACCATATCATAGCCCAAATAGCCATAAATGCCAGCAGCTGTTGAGGGTAATCCTTTAGGGACTTTTGCTTGCGATTGTTTTACTAACTCTCTTAGCGCTGTAAGGGGCAAAATATCCCAATCCTCAAAATTTTCTTCAATATGAGGAGCGGTTTTACTGATTTGTACTTTATTGCGAGTAACTTTTAAAATAATATCTGGCTCAAGGCCAATCATTGAAAAGCGACCTTTAGTTGAGCCGCCTTCAACTGATTCGAGTAAAAAACTATTCTTGCGCCCCTTTGCAAGCTTAAGATATGCACCAACTGGCGTATCTAAATCTGCAACGACCTTACGCCATAAAATTTGCGCTTTCCCATCATTATAGGTTTTTTCAAAATCAGAAAACTCGCAATTATTCATTTAGCGCATATCCATATTGCCCATGCCCGGATTATTACTTTGCGGGTCAATAATTTGGGTTAAAGTTTGCTCGTTTATTCTTATGCCTGCATCCTCGCGTAAGCCTGTTACAAATTCTGCATAAATAGAATCAATAATCGAATTATTCATAAACTCTCTAGCATCTTCGTTTTCTTGCTCAGCTTTGCTTACACTAAGCACATGGAATACAATATAATCTCCATTACTATTTTCTACAGAATTAATATAACCAGTTTTGCCACCAAACATTTCCCTAATGCTATTATATTCTAGAATTGAAATTTGCGTTGCATTAAGCAAAGAGATTTCATTGAGTGATAATAGGGCATATTGACCAGAAACGGCTACTTCCTCAAAAGAAGAACCGCCTGTTAACTGATTAACAAGATCATCAACCTGACGTTTAAGCTCAGTTTGGGTGCTTTGATCTAGTAAAGCCAGTCTTATGGCCTCACCAACTTCATCAACTCTTTGATCACGAGCTGGTTCTACGGATTTAAGATCAAACCAAACATTAAGATTAGCGCCTAGTGCGATACTTGGAGCTAATTTATCTTCCCTTGCTCTAAAGATTGATTCAGCGATCCGTACTCGCCCTTCTTCTGGAACAGCTATTAATTGCTCTAGTCCATCTCCGATTTGAGAGATTTTTGTTGAAATTATATCTAAATTATATTGTCCAGCAATTTCATTTATTGGAGTAAATGCGGCTCGCATTTCTTCAATTTGATCAAGATAATCTAAATATAGTTCACGAGCTTGTTTTAGCTTAAGGTTTTGAGCAATCCGTTCACTAACCTCGCTTAGCGGAGCTAGTCCTCCAGCATTTATTTTTTCAACATAAATAACTCGTTCTCCATCAAAACCAGAAATTATTTCAAAGTCTTTCTCTGTTAAAGAAAATGCAGTTTCGCTTAGCGAGCTGTCCAAAATTTGAGATTTTGATAATGTGCCAAGATTATTTGCCTGCAAATTATTTTGAGAGATTAAATCATTAAAAGACACGCCCGATGATTTGCCAGTTTCAAAAAGCTGTAAAATTATATCGTTATCAAGTACTAGTTGCGAAATAGTTCTGGTTTCGGTTCTATTGTAACTTGCTTTGGTGCGCTCATATTCACCAGCAATTTCATCGTCCCCTATATTAATGCTCTTAGCAATAATTTGCGGTGAAAGCGCCATTATCTCAACTTGGCGTAATGGTATTGTGCGAAACAAAGATTGGTTGTCGCTCAGATATTGCGCTATTTCAGCTTGAGTTGGATCACTTGGGGGAAGCATAGTATCTTTGCTAACGATGAAATATTCAAGATCTCTTTTATCATCACCAAATCTAGTCATAAGCTAAACAG
>JAKISM010000047.1 GCA_021648585.1 Devosiaceae bacterium
CTAAGATGAATTGTGTGCGTAAACATTTAAGTAAAATTAAAGGTGGGCGCTTGGCAAAAGCCGCCTATCCAGCCAAAGTGATTTCGCTAGTTATTTCTGATGTTCCGGGTGATGATCCTGCGCTTGTTGCTTCTGGGCCAACTATTGCTGATGAAACTACTCGCCAAGATGCACTAGAAATTATCAAGGACTATAAATTAGACCTGCCTAAATCGGTGATGGATTGGCTGAATAATGAAAAAAGCGAAGCACCCAATCCAGATGAAAAATATTTCAAGCAAAACACTGTGCATTTAATCGCCAACGCAAATATCTCGCTTTTAGCTGCAAAAAAATATGCCGAACAAAAGGGCATAAAAGCACATATTATTTCTGATGCGATTGAGGGCGAGGCTTCATTGGTGGGGGCAGAACATGCAAAATTAGCGCATGATATTATGCTAGGGAAAAGCAACCTAAAAAAACCAATATTATTGCTTTCGGGTGGGGAAACAACAGTTACCTTGCGCCATAAAGGTAAGGGTGGAAGAAACAGCGAATATTTACTCTCATTAGCGCTTAATATTGACGGCTTGCAAAATATCTTTGCCCTAGCGTGCGATACTGATGGCATAGACGGCTCAGAAAATAATGCTGGTGCTTATGCAGATTATACTTCTGTTAAGCAGATGCAAGGTTTAGGAATTGACGCAAGCAATTATTTGCAACTTAATGATGCTTACACAGCTTTTGCGACGATTGATGATTTAATAGTCACAGGCGCAACCTCAACCAATGTTAATGATTTTAGAGCAATTTTGATAAGGTAATTTAATGATAAGATTGATAATTATTTCACTATTTAGTTTTGCTATTTCTCAATCCAGTTTTGCGCAAAATACAAATACTTCCCCTCGTACCTATGAAACAAGTTTTGAATCTATTGATGATTTTAAGGGTTTTTATATTACCCCACAAAGATTTGAGGATAAAACTTTTCATGAGCAGTCGAGTGAAAGAGTTCGTAGCGGCAAGTTTGCGCATAAGGGAGTTATTTTAGGACAAAAACCACCAAGCACAAGATTTACAAATAATAACCATAGAGGCTACCCAACCATTCAGCTCTATAAATTAGAAGGTGGAGCTTTTAAAACTCCAGCTAAAATTGAATTTTGGGTTTGGCTGGATATGAAATTTAAGAAGGGTGAGTGGTTTAGCTTTGCAACAATAGATCATACTAGATCTGATACTTGGGACCCCGTGTTAGTTAATTTAAGCGACAAAGGAATTGTGCATCTTATGCACGTGCCAAAAAACGCACAAAGCGAATATAGCTTCCAAACCAAAACAATAAAGTTTCCTATGCGTAAATGGGTGAAACTTAGCATTGAAATTCACTTTGATAGAGATAACGGATATGCAAAAGTCTGGCAAAATGATCAACTAGTTTCAAGTGCCATTGTAAAAAAGGGCAATGGATTATTCACACAAGCCCATTTCGGTCTTTATGCCCCCCCATCTATGACAGGTGGTGTCGTATATAATGATGATCTAAAAATAACAGAATTACCTAGGCAGTGAAATTATTTCTTCACCAAATATTTCACCAAAGCAGCAATGGATAATATTACCAGCACCAAAACTAGCACCATAGAAATACCGCCAAACCACATGCCAGAGCCGCTCATCATTTCACCATATCCCATAATTTTCTCCTTTAATTTTGAATTGTATTTAATATTAGATTATGCTAATATTAAGCATTAAGCAATGATTTAGGTCAAAATCACAAAGAAGTGAACGCTATTATCTAGCTAGTCAAAGTCCGCTCTATCGCATCTTGCCAGCCAGCAATTTTTTGCCTGCGGACCTGTGCGTCCATCTCTGGCTCAAAGCGCCTATCAAGTTTCCATTGCTCAGCAAAGCCTTGCATATCTGTCCAAACTCCTGCCCTATATCCAGCAAGCCATGCAGCGCCGAGTGCTGTTGTTTCAAGAATGGTTGGTCGATCAACTGGGGCGTGTAAAATATTGCTTAAAAACTGCATTGTCCAATTAGATGCCACCATGCCACCATCAACTCGAAGCACAGTTTTTGCCTCTACGCCCCAATCCTTTTTCATGGCTTCAAGCAGGTCATTAGTTTGATAGGCAACAGCCTCAAGTGCCGCTTTAGCAAATTCATTTACACCAGTATTTCGAGTAATACCAAAAATTGCACCACGAGCATTTGCGTCCCAATGAGGCGCGCCCAAACCTGTTAGGGCTGGTACAAAATAAAGGTTAGAATTTGAATCTGCTTTTTGCGCTAACTCTCCAGTTTCACTTGCACTTTTTATTATTCCTAATCCATCACGTAACCATTGCACTGCCGCTCCTGCAATAAAAATTGATCCCTCAAGCGCATAATTTACCTTGCCATCTATTTGATAGGCGATAGTAGTTAGTAGGCGATTTTTTGATGGCACAATCTCTGCGCAAGTATTAAGCAGGGCAAAACAGCCAGTGCCATAAGTTGCTTTCATCATGCCTTTTTCAAAACAGGCATTGCCAATAGTTGCGGCATGTTGATCTCCAGCCACACCTAAAATAGGAATGGCAGCGCCAAATAAATCCTTATCACAAATTCCAAAATCATCGGCGCATTCTTTGACTTCAGGCAATATTTGTTTTGGAATATTTAGGATTTCCAATAATTCATTATCCCATTTTTTTTGCTCAATATTAAACAGCAAAGTGCGTGAAGCATTGGTAATATCGGTGGCGTGAACCTTGCCCCCAGTTAATTTATAAATCAGCCAACTATCAATCGTACCAAAACAAATTTCGCCATTGTTGGCACGCTCTCGCAAGCCCTCAACCTCATCAAGCAAAAACGCAATTTTTGTACCCGAAAAATATGGATCAAGCAATAATCCAGTCTTTTTAGTGAATAGTGGCTCAAGCCCTTTAGCCTTAAGCGCTTCGCACATTTTGGCAGTGCGCCTATCTTGCCAAACAATAGCTTTATGAATTGGCTCGCCCGTTTTCCTATCCCAAAGCACAATAGTTTCACGTTGATTAGTAATGCCAATGGCGGCGATTTCGCTTGCTATAAGGGAAGCGTTTTTTAGTGCCTGTTTTACGGTACTAACAGTGGAAGCCCAAATCTCATTTGCATCATGCTCCACCCAGCCATTTTTTGGGAAATATTGCGTAAATTCTTCTTGCCCAATGCCCGATATTCTCATATTGCCATTAAAAATAATCGCACGAGTTGAAGTTGTACCCTGATCAATGGCTAAAATATTTGCACTCAATTTCATCTCCCTAAATACTATCACCGCACGAAGCGACAGCGTCTGCGGTGCGCAGCGAAGCCAGCGTAATTCAATTAGCATAATTGAATTTAGAAATACTATAGTTGTATATTGCGCAAAACTTGCTTAAATGACAAGTCAAACCAAGGATATATAATGCTAACTAATGAGAAAATCTTTGCCATTGCGCCAATGCTCGATTGGACGGACAGGCATTTTCGCTTTTTGGTGCGTCTATTAACAAAAGAAGCGCTGCTATTTACCGAGATGATAACTAGCCCTGCAATTATTCATGGTGATAGAGAACGCTTGCTTGGCTTTGATGAAGTCGAACATAAAATTGTAGTGCAAATTGCCGGCTCAAACCCAACCGAATTAGCAAAGGCAACAAAAATTTGCGCCGATTATGGCTATGATGAAATAAACCTCAATGTTGGCTGCCCCTCGGATAGAGTGCAATCTGGCAGCTTTGGCGCTTGTTTAATGGCAAAACCAGATTTGGTGGCAAAGAGCGTCAGCGCAATGGTCAATGCCAGCGATAAACCAGTGAGCGTTAAGTGCCGCATTGGTATTGATGAGCAAGATATTGAGCAAGCGCTAGATATTTTATGCGACAAAATCATTGAAGCAGGAGTTAGCAAAATTTATGTTCATGCCAGAAAAGCATGGTTACAGGGACTAAGCCCAAAAGAAAACCGCACAATTCCTGAACTTAATTACGATAGGGTCTATCGGCTAAAACAACGGCTTAAAGATTTCCCTATAATTATCAATGGCGGTATTGAAACCTTAGAGCAAAGCAAGGAACATTTAAGCCATGTTGATGGCGTAATGCTCGGGCGTGCTGCCTATCATAACACAATGATTTTAAGCGAAGTTGACCAACAAATATTTGGCAAAACCACACCTGTTATTTCACAAGAAGAAATAGAGCAAAAAATGCTCAACTATATTGAAAGTCAACTAATCAAAGGCACAAAGCTAAATCAAATCACTCGCCACATGTTAGGCTTGGCAATGGGGCAGCGAGGAGCAAAGTCTTTTCGGCGAATTCTAACGCTTGATATTAGCAAGAAAGGCGCAGGAGTTGAAGTGATTGAAAACGCATTCAAAGCACTCCAACTTCCCTCCCCCTCGCGGGGAGGGATCGAGGGTGGGGGTTAGGATAAAAAGCGGGTGGGGGTATAGAATAAAGAGCGGGTGGGAGCTTTAGTAATTAAAGCCCCTCAATAACACCTTTTAATTTCTCACGAACTTCACCAGCAATAGCGCCAAGTTCTTCATTACCAACTGCCATCATTGATGCCATAGGATCAACCGCAGAAACAAGCGTTTTGCCCTCATCAGTGATTTGCACAATTACATTACACGGCAACATTGTACCAATCTGTGGTTCAGCAAGCAGTGCCTTATGGGCGAAAGCTGGATTGCACGCACCAAGAATCATATAGGGGCGAAAATCCACATCGATTTTTTTCTTAAGGGTTGCTTTAACGTCAATTTCAGTTAGTACACCAAAACCTTCATCAGCAAGCGCTATAGTAACTTTTTCAATCGCTTCATCAAATGAAAGATCAACCTGTTTATCAAAATAATAGCTCATTAAATTTCTCCTTTATATATTAGTTTCTTCTAATATACATATATAATTACCTTTGGCTAGTACTATTTTAATCTCTTAACTCAAGTTGATCATTCATCACCGAATAACCAGAAAGCGTTTCAAGAAAACTCATTCCCAAAAGACTAGTTTCTAATAAATTATCTTGGGAAATAAAAGCTTTGATATTTTTGCGCTCAATATCCCCAATCACTATATTATCAAGCATAATGGAGGCGGCATAAGTTATGCCATTGGCAGTTTGCACTCTTATATTATAGCGTAAATTATCACTATTCACACCAATTTTTTGTGCGTCTTGATGAGTTAAAACCACCATGGTTGCGCCAGTGTCAAAAATCATATTCAGATTAATATTTTCAACTTTTGCATTTACCTTGAACGAGCCGCCTATTGAGCGATGAAATAAAGCAATTCTTCCGTTCTCAGAAACTATTGCGCTTCCGGGCGCAAGTTCACCTGATAGACGACCAGCAAATTTGCCAATATCTTCACGAAACACATAAGCAACAATGGCGATAGCAAAAATACCAGCCCATAATAAAATAGCACTAAGCATTTCAGAGAATTTTATACGCCTGCTAAATGCCCCTCCAGCCACCAAAATCAGCACCATAAGTAACGCAATAATTTGCCCTGTTTGCTCTTGGCTTAAACCAACCAGTGAGCCAGCATCGGCAGAAATAACTAGCGCTAAGCCAATAGAGATAAGTAAAGCGATTCCGATAAATAACATTTTTTCTTTCATATATTTAAGGCAATTAAAAAGGCGCTAAAAGCTGCTATTTCTAATAGGGCTTGTAATGCACCTATTAAATCACCTGTTTGACCAGCGATTAATTTTTCACAGGTTCTTGTCCAAAATAGGGTAATAATAGTCATAAAAATAAAAGCCAAAATAAGCGCAAAAACCCCAGCAAATGGCGCAACCAAAATAAGACTAAAAATAAAGGCAAATACTAAACCAACTATAAAGGGTATTTTCTTTAATGCTCCTGCTGTTGCTGATGCGCCTTGCTCTCTAGCGCTAGGTAATTTGACCACCAAATAAAGCGCTGATGAGCGAGCCAAAATGCTTGCACCAAGCATAAGAGCGGCGCTTGCCAGCGGTGAAATTGCGGCGATTGCCCCAAGCGCAAAAATCCGTAAAGCAATATAAAGCACCAGCGCAATCACCCCATAAGTGCCGTGCCTGCTATCTTTAAGAATATCTAATCGTTGCGCTTTATTTTGCCCACCAAACAGACCATCAAAACTATCGGCAATAGCGTCCTCGCTCATAGCGCCCGTAATAAGCGCATATAGAGCAATAGCAAGAGAAGCGGCAAAAAGCGGTGGCAGCCCAATAATAAGTGCTAAAAACAATAATAGGGCAGGGGGAAAACCAATCAGCAAACTAGCAAAGGGCAGGGCAGGGGCAATATTATTTAGAATTGGTGCATTATGCGCATCACCAAAAGGCAGACGTGAATAAAAGCTAATTCCCATTTTAAGGTCAGAAATAAAATTTCTTTGCACAGTTTCCTCTAAATTATCATTGCCAGCCGTTTTGCGAATCTGGCATTGTTTTTTATTCAATTTCATCTCCCCTATAGCTAATACTAGGAGCAATAATGTCTAACGAGAAAATTTCAAAATTACCAGAACCTTATGTGGATTTTGACCTTTTAATTCATTCAGTGCCCAGTGGTGATGAGAAAGCAGTTGCAAAAGTAAGAGAGCATGATGCGCAATTAACAAAGCCAGCTGGCTCGCTAGGTGAGCTTGAAGCATTGGTGCGCCATTTGGCACGTTGGCAAGGCAAAGAAAAGCCAACATTAGAAAACCCAATGGTAGCAATTTTTGCAGGCAATCATGGCGTAACAGCACAAGGAATTTCGCCTTTTCCATCAGAAGTTACAGCGCAAATGGTCGCAAATTTTAGCGCTGGAGGGGCAGCAATTTCGCAAATTTGCGCTCTTCATCAGCTCAATCTACGAGTGTTCGAGTTGGCGCTTGAAATGCCAACTAAAGATTTTACTGTTGAACCAGCGCTTAGCGACAAAGATTGTGCAGCAACTATTGCCTATGGCATGGAGGCAATCGCTGGCAATCCTGATCTATTATGTATAGGCGAAATGGGTATCGGAAACACAACGGTTGCAGCAGCGCTTTATGCGGCAATTTTTGGCGGCACGGGCGCTGATTGGGTAGGTCGTGGCGCTGGCATTGATGATGATGGATTGAAAAGAAAAGCTGAGATTGTTGATAAGGGCTTGGCGCTACATTTAGGTGAGAAGCGTCACCCATTAGAAATTTTAGCACGGCTTGGTGGGCGAGAAATTGCTGGCATGGTTGGGGCAATAATTGGCGCACGACACAAAAATATTCCAGTAATTATTGATGGATT
The DNA here is from genome assembly GCA_021648585.1 of Devosiaceae bacterium. Classification (GTDB taxonomy): domain Bacteria; phylum Pseudomonadota; class Alphaproteobacteria; order Rhizobiales; family Devosiaceae; genus S141-66. The sequence continues at coordinate 7,288 of JAKISM010000047.1, forward strand.
TGTAGCAAGTTCTGCTGCGGCAATTATTTATGGTGTAAATCCTAATGCGCTAGATCACTGTATTTTCGCACATACATCAAACGAAAGCGCCCATCAAAAAGCACTTGATAAAATGGGCAAGGTTGCATTGCTAGATTTAGGAATGCGGCTTGGCGAAGGCTCGGGTGCGGCACTGGCGGCAGTGTTAGTTAAAACCGCCCTGCATCTACACAATAATATGGCAACTTTTGCGCAAGCGGCGGTTTCTGGGAAGTCGGAATAGTTTAGGATACTGACTCTAAGCCTTGTCATCTTGAGCGTTAGCGAAAGATCTTTAACTCTGCGCATAAGACTCTTCACTACGTTCAGAGTGACAAAGTCTATGCCCCATTAAGCGAAAACAATAACAAAATCACTCAGTTCTTAATCAAAGCACTAAATCAACATCACTCTTATATTTTTCGCTAATTGGCAATTCACTTCCATCTTTCAATTTTACTACCCATTTACGCCCTGATTGTTTGACCTTGTCTACCGCATCAAACGCCACCCAATGCGAGCGATGAATACGCAATCCGGGGTAGTTTTTTAACTCTTTAAGAGCATCAGAAAATTTCATATAAATCATTTCAACGCCCTTATCAGTTCTTACATCAACATGATGATCATGGCTTGAAAGTGAAATAAGTTTCCTGCCCAGTTTCTTTGGCAGCCTATCCATAAACCGTAATATATCCTTATCAGTTTCAATAACTATTTTGGCGACTTCCTTCTTATGTTCTTTGCGCTTTGAAAGGCTTTTACCAAAATTAGAAAATAGATGTAACGAAGTAATTGTAATTCCAATTATAAAAACCGTTGACCAAAGCCATGGTAATTTTTCTAAGGGGAAGGCGATTTCTCTAAAAAATACATTATTATAATATATTAAAACCGTAGCGGGAATAGTCGTAAGAAACACGATGAAAGAATATCGAAAATATTTAGAGGAATTTTTAAATATCTTAAAATGATCAAAGAAATAAACAATAGACCAAAATATTGCACCGCAACCCAAAACTGCAACAGCCCAAAAAACTAAACGCATAAAAAAAGATAAATCGTGAAACGTTCCAAACGGACCAATAAAAGCAAAAATAAGCACTGCACTAACAGAAATTAACATTTCTCTTTGCCAGCTATATTCCTTCAAAAATGATTTCAAAACTTCCTCCAAAATCTATAAATTACAATAATTTACAACCAAATATAAACACGCTTATAATCATTCATAATAAAAATATCTTAATCATATAGTGAATAAACATGCAAATTCACGAAGAATATTACAAGTTCACGAAGTTGCACCCCTCAAACCCTTGCTCAACAATTTTTGTTCTGGTTTTAATCGCAATGAGATTTTGGATTCTGATTCGAGCTAGGATAATGGGCTGGTTATGCCCTCCTCTTGGCTTTGTAAAAGATGTGTTTAGGGGAATATAAATGAGTGTCTATAGGGTTTCAAAAGCAAACAGACAACTATTGGCTTCAACCGCTATTGCCATTTTGATAATATCGTTAACGCCCAGTGCTAATTTGGCGGTCGAATATGTGATTGATGACACGACAAGCGCACAAAACGGTGGCAACACAATAAATGCTGGCGATAGTCTGACTATCCTTGATACTGGCGTGATAAATATGAATACAGTAATTACCGATGCCGTATATTCCACTGGCGGCTCTGTCACCATAAACAATTATGGAGCAATAAATGCGCTTAGTTCCAACTCGCGCGGTATAGTTGTTTTGAACAGTCTCAACGTTGTTAACAATTATGGGACGATCAATAGTTTTCTGGATGATTCCGATGCAATAGCCGCTCCCCATGACAACAATATTATAAATAATTTTGGCACTATTGTTACATTGGGTCGATCTTCTGACGGCATTGATGCAGCATCCAATGATACAATCGTCAATTCGGGAACAATCAATACTTCGGGCAGATTTTCCGAAGGTATCACGGCAAATGATGCCAATAATATCACCAATACAGGCACCATTGTTACGGCTGGAGAAAGGGCCGAAGGCATCTATGTTGTGGATGGTAATACCATAAAAAACTCTGGCACAATTACCACCTTGGGAGAGCAGGCAGAGGGCATAGACGTTAATGAAAATAATATTGTTGAAAATAGCGGCGCGATTACCACCAAAGGAGAGAATTCCGAGGGCATATATGCTGGCGCAAATAATAAAATTACCAATATCGGCACCATAAAAACCGAAGGTTTGTATTCGCAAGGAATATATATTTGGGGAGGAGCTGACAGCGTTGTCACAAATATTGGAAATATTGTCACGGTTGGAAATTCTTCAATTGGAATAGAAATAGATGCCAGCGGCACCCCCACAAATCCCAATATAGTTGTTAATTCAGGTAATATCAGCACATCAGGAGAATGGAGCACTGGCATCTGGACTGGTGGTGATTCCGTGATTAGCAATAGTGGCGCTATTATCGTTACTGGAGCCAATGCTAATGGCTATTATGCTGAATCTGGCAATGTTTTCACCAATACAGGGAAAATTATCAGCACGCAAGCCAATGCGATAAATCTTGAATATTATGATTATACCCTCAACCTGCTTGCTCCATCTTTTATTGGTGGTGGGATTTTTCTGGGTAATAATGCGGCACCAGGGCCGGGGCGAGATGTGAGAGTAAACATCACTACTGGCCGTTCGCAATCAGTGCTTTGGGATTTTTCAAACTATACAACAGATGCAAATGTAATAATGAATTTTGGCGGCGATGTTCCATGGGCGTGGAATGCCGCAACCGAGCAATTTGCAACCATTGATCCAACTGCCCTTTCCGCCGCGCCCGATATGCTCGCTGATATGGCTGGCTCGCTCTCGGATGTGGCTCGTAATAATGCTGATGATAATAGCTGGTGGTTAAGCGGCTTTGGTAGCTGGTCTGGATATGATGCAAATGGTATTTATAATGATTATTATAATTATGGCGGCGGCATTGTTGGTGGTATTTCTTCAACTGTTAGCAATGGCTTTTCACTTGGCGCAATGGGCGGTTATGGCATTAACAAGCTAACAGTAAATTCCAAATGGGAAATTTCGCAAACTATTGAAGCAAAAGGCGTAGTTGGCGGTATTTACGGCAATGTTGAATTAGATAATTTCTTTGCCAATTTCTCAATATTTGGCGGCGCAATGGGCAATGATAGCTCACGTTTGGTCAATGATAATCTAGCAACAAACTCGGCAGGCGAAACATGGGGCATAGATTACGCTAACGCCAATTATAATAGCTGGTTCATTTCACCTGAATTACGCATTGGCACTGAAATTGAAACAGATGGCGAATGGACGCTTAGCCCAAGCGCTATGATACGTTATACTTCTCAAGCAATAGATGGCTACACAGAAACAGGCTCAAACTCCAATGCAACCATTGGTGCAAGAACTGTGCAACTATTAGAGGGCAATCTTGAACTAGCGGCAAGCAAGCCACTTGAAAATGGCACGCTAACCCTTGCAGGCGGTTTAGATTATCGTCAAGCACTAGGTGCGGCTAGGCAAAATGTAACTCTGCTGGGGCAAGTTTTGGCAATCCCACTTGATAATAGCGCACAAATAATCGGCTATGCCAGCGCCAATGCTTCTTATCAAATTGGAGGCAATGTAATGCTTGACCTATCCGCAAAAGCTTCTTTTGGCACAAATGGCTATAAGTCTGTTGCTGGCTCGATTGGCATAAATGGCAAGTTTTAAAACTGAGGACGCAAGGCAAGCCTCCGCCTATAAGGGCGGGGGTTGTTTTTTGAAATACCAATTTCTTGTCTAACTGTAATCAACTTGATGATAGGTAAAAACTTATCCCACTTTCACACCATTCTCATAAATATAATTTGGCGCTTTGAAAGTAACTAATTCTTCAGCAGCAGTTGGGTGAACGGCAATCGCTTTATCAAAATCGGCCTTCGTAGCACCCATCATCATAGGAATAGCTACAAGCTGTATCATTTCGCCAGCGCCATGCCCCATAATATGACAGCCAAGCACCCGCCCGCCATTTTTTTTGGTAATTAGCTTAAATAGCATTTTTTCTTGGCTGCTACCAAGTGTATTTATCATAGGTCGAAAACGAGCAATATAGATATCAATATCTTTGTGTTTATCAGCAGCTTCTGTTTCACTTAATCCTATTGTGCCAATTTCTGGATCGGTAAAAACCGCTGTTGGAATAAGTGAATAATCTATTTTGGTCGGGTTATTGTTAAAAATTGTTTCAGCAAATGCTGCCCCCTCACGAATAGCAACAGGGGTCAGTTGCACTTTACCCGTAACATCACCAACCGCATAAATTGATGGGCACATTGTTTGTCCAAATTCATCAACATTGATTGCGCCACTAGAATTTGCAACAATATTAGCATTTTCTAATCCAAGATTATCAATATAAGGCACGCGGCCTGTTGCAAACATTACTGCGCCAAATTCAGCAGTTTTCCCATCGCTAAAACTAACACTAACCCCCTCATCAGATTTTTTTAACTCTGTTATAGTGGTTTGATAGATTAAATTAAGCCCTCTTGCTTTAAGGCTTTGCTCTAGGCTTTTACGAACGTCCTCATCAAAATTTCGTAAAATTAAATCACGACGATAAATCAGTGAAACATCAACCCCTAATCCCAACAAGATTGAAGCAAATTCAACGGCGATATATCCTCCACCTTCAATCAAAATGGATTTTGGCAATGTCTTAAAATCAAGCGCCTCATTTGAGGTAATGCCAAGTTCGGCGCCCTTAATATTAGGCTTAAATGGCTTAGCACCAGTTGCAATAAGAATATGTTTGCCCCTTAGAACCTTATCTTGTTTTAGCAAGCGAACTTCATTTGGCCCTGCAATAATTGCTTTGTCACGAATAGCGTCAACTTTCCAATTCTCTAAAATATTAAGATAAATATTTTCAAGCCGTTCAATTTCTTTATCTTTATTTTCTAATAAGGTTTTCCAATTAAAATCAGCTTTAACATTCCAGCCAAAATCAGCAGCAGTTTCAAAAATATGTGAAAAACCAGAAGCATATACAAAAAGTTTTTTAGGGACACAGCCCCTGATAACGCAAGTGCCGCCATAGCGATATTCTTCAATCAGGGCGACCTTTGCACCATAAGTAGCGGCCATTCGAGCAGCTCTAACCCCACCAGATCCACCACCAATTACGATTAAATCATAAATATCACTCATATTTTCTCTATCTCTAATATTGGCTCTTATTCATAAAAAAGCCCTCATAAATCATGCGGGCTTTCTATAGTACTTATATTAAATATCCAAGCCCAATTAAATATCCAAGCCTTTGGCACGTAAGCGAGATCGAACTTTAGCAAAAAACTCAATGCGTAAATTTGCTTCAAAAACACCCATCACTGCTCGTAAGTCTTTGTTTATATCGACATTGCTTTGGGCTAATTTTTTACCGATATCGGTTTCATAAAAATCAACAATTTGTTGCAATTCATCCATAGTAAAACGAGAAGCATAAACCCGAGCAAACTGATTTAGCAAACTTCCTTTATCACTAGCATATTCATTAATAGTTAGGCCAATGGCTTCATCAAGCTCGTCTTTTATTTCAGGGTTTTGTGTTATAAGCGTTTGCATTGTGTTTATGCCAGATTGCAATAAACTAAGCTCATAAATGCTTGCCTGATCAGTTAAATCAACATATTTGCGGGCTAGTGCAATATGATCAGGAGCTAGCTCTTGCGATACTACAGGGCTTAGTGAAATAAACATTGTTGAAATAATTGCCAACAAAAGGGTAGGTAATTTATTTATTCTGGTCATTAAAATTCTCTTTTATAGTTATTATTAAAAGCGTTTGCACTTTATTTTTCATATCTGGTTACACCATTATCATCTGCAATTAAAGCCAAGTCACACATATTAAGGAAAAGTCCATGCTGCACAACGCCAGCTATATTTAATAAAGTGCTTGAAAGTCTATTTGCATCAAGAATGCGGCTAAAAAAAGCATCAATAATATAATGCCCGCCATCTGTTATAAATGGTTCATTATTTTTAGTTTGTCGCAGTTTTAGTTCGCCATTATAATTAAGTTCTCTCATGCTATTTTTAATCTGATTTGTAGTAGTTACAAAGGCAAAACGATTTATTTCTATTGGAAGTGGGAATTCACCTAGAGTTGTTACCATTTTCGATTTATCAGCAATGACAATCATGCGCTTAGCTTTGCTAGCAACAATTTTCTCACGCAATAAAGCGCCCCCGCCACCCTTGATTAAATTCAGATCAGCATCAAGTTCATCAGTCCCATCTACAACCAAATCAAGCTCCTCAACTTCATCAAGATCTTTTAGAACTATGTTTAAGCTTTTTGCCTGTTTCTCTGTTTCAAGCGAGGTTGCAACGCTTATACATTCAAACCCTTGTGCAACCGCTTCTCCCAATAATTGTACAAAATGACGAGCAGTTGAGCCAGTTCCAAGCCCGATGCGTCTTGCTTGCCCAATTTCCTTAATGGCGGCCTTTGCGGCCAAAAGCTTTGCTAAATCAGTCATAATTATTCCTATTCATTTTATTCTTGTATCACTTATTTGATGTTTGTGAAGTTTTGAATGATATTAGCTCTTTTAGGCAATATATTAACAACTTAATTGAAATTACGCCTCATCGATTTTAATAAATTCAAGCGGTAGGGCTGTTGTATATTTTATTTGGCTCATTGCAAAAGACGAGCTGACATCATTTAGGGCAATTTTTGAAATGAGTTTTTTGTAAAAAACATCAAATGCTTCAATATCAGGAACAACAACACGTAATAAATAATCGACATCACCAGACATACGATAAAATTCGACAACTTCACTAAATTCTTCAATTACCCTTGAAAATTTATTCATCCACTGATTTGAATGCTCACTTGTGCGCACAGATACAAATACATTAACCCCAGCATTGATTTTTTTTGGATTAAGTATCGCGCTACGCATAAGAATAACGCCATCTTCTTCCAT
>JAKISM010000048.1 GCA_021648585.1 Devosiaceae bacterium
CGCATGGATTGTTTTGATTATCTAAAAATATAATTTTTGTAGCTGGCGTAATGGCCTTTAACAGCGCATCAACATCTGCCTTATAATTATTTGCTTTAGCAGTTTTTATTGTCGCACCAGCGCCTTTGGTAACTATTGGATAGACCAAAAAACCATATTCATTGATTAGTGCTTCGTCATTTTCGCCTAAATAGGTTTGCGCTAACAGGTGCAATAATTCGTCTGAGCCTGCCCCGATAACAATATTTTCACCCTTGATATTATAAGTTGTAGCTAAAGCTTCTCGTAAGTTTTTGGACGAGCCATCAGGATAAGTTGCAAGATTATTTGCAATATCCTTATAGGCCTCAATCGCCTTTTCACTAGCGCCAAGCGGGCTTTCATTTGAGGATAATTTAATTGTTTTTATGCCCTTTGGCGCTTTAGTGCGGCCGGGTACATAAATATCAATTTTTAATATTCCTGATTTTGGAATTGGTCGTTGGCTCATTTTTTTACTCAATAATATAGTTTTTATTTTCTTAGCCTGAAAAAACAAAAACCGCCATATATTATTTTAGGCTTTTGCCAATACGGGCGGTTTGCGGCTTTAATACTGGCATTTTAATCAATCTTTTTGCCCTTTGTCGCCGTGCAATAGCTGGGAAAAGCTTTTTCTTTGCTTTAACGCACATAGCGCCAGCAAAACTTGCGCCAAATATTGGCGCTACATTTTCAAATATTCTTTTTGATTTTAACAATAAAGAAGATTGTGAGGGTGGTAAATAAAGTGCATTTTTCCATTCCAAAACCTCAAATGAATGGTTCTGCAATAGGTCTTCTAATTGCGGCTTAGAAAATGGATTGCCAAAACCAAACGGTGTATTATCTATTTGCGCCCAAAGCCCACTACGACGAGGCACAATTACTATAAGCTCGGCATTTGGTGCAGCGATGCGCCATAATTCACGCATTAATTCTTCACTATCTGAAACATGCTCAAAAGCATGAACAGCTATGATTAGATCTATCGAACTATCAGGCAGTGGCATTTCTAATAAATCACTTAACACACAGATAGAATCGCCTTCTAAAGGCCAATGCATAATTCCTTGACGTGGCGGCATTAAAGATAACACCAATTCAGCTTGCTCTAGTGTAAAGCGTAAATATGGGGTTGCATAGCCAATCCCAAGCACTCTTCTATCGCTAACATCTGCACTTAGCTTTTTTATCTTTTCAAGCAATAGAGCACGGGCAACTCGCCCCAAAGGAGTTTTATAAAATTCAACTAATTGTTTTATATTAGGTGTCATTTGATAATTTCTTTTGTTGCACCAATATATATACTACCATGATTTATATATTTTGAAATTATAATAAGAGAATATCATGCAGATAAAAATATTTAGAGCAAATGAAGATAATTACCTTTATTTAATCCATGATGAAATAACAGGTAGCACTGCTTTAATTGATGCTAGCGATGAAAATGCTGTGCTTAAAGCATTAGATGAAAGCGGTTGGACGCTTAGCGATATTTTTATAACCCATCACCACTTGGATCATACGGACGCACTTTTGGCGCTGAAAAAAAGGTTTAATGTAAAAGTTACTGGCCCTTTACTTGAGAGTGCAAAAATTTCTGGGCTTGATAGGTTGGTTAAGGGAGGCGATAGGGTTCAATTAGGCTCGCTTGAATTTGATATATTAGATTTGGGTGGACACACAAATGGTCATATTGGTTATTTTGAAACTAAGGGGAAACATTTATTTAGCGGTGATGCGCTATTTTCGCTTGGTTGTGGGCGCATGTTTGAGGGAACTCCTGAGCAAATGTGGGCAGGTTTAGAGCGCATAAAACAACTGCCAAATGAGACAAAAATATATTGCGGGCATGAATATAGCGCCGCAAACGCTGCTTTTGCGCTATCAATCGATGCTAATAATGAAATGCTAAAAGCCCGCCAAACAGAAATAGAGCAACAATTAGTAAGGGGCGAGCCAACCATTCCTGTTATGCTAAAACAAGAAAAAGCAACCAATCCATTTTTACGGGCTGATGATAGGGAATTTGCTAAACACTTGAATATGCAGGATAAACAGCCAAGTGAAATATTTGCTTTTATTCGTAAAGCCAAAGATAATTTTTAATAGATATCGCCGCTAACCATTTGCATTAAGTAAAACCTAACAAATCATTAACAAGCAGTGCTGATTTATGATATAATGCCTATATAAGAGCAATAATGTTTCAAAATGAAACAAAGTAACAGGTATTAGGTGTTAAAATGTCAAATAGAGCAAATATCAGTCTTTATCGACCTAATAAGAAACAGGGGCAATTTATTGAGCGCCGCAAAGCGGATCGCCGAGCTTTAATAAACAACCATAGTTTCCCAGCTTCTTTAATGACGCAAATTATTGTTGATCATCAGCGATTAATTGATGAGCCTAGCTTTTCTCGCCAGCCGCAAAATGGCTCAATTAACTCTTATAAAAAAACTGCTAATATAAGAATTAATCGTATGCCAGCAGGTTTTGGGCAAGATCAAATAATATAGGTACAGCAAAAAGCGCTCAACTATTTCAAATTGAGCGCCAATCTATGATCAAATCATAATAACTATAAATTAATCTTGAGGCTTAAGTATCTGACGGCCACGATATTTACCTGATTTTAGGTCAATATGGTGTGGACGGCGCAATTCGCCGCTTTCCTTGTCTTCAACATAGGGCTTTGCCGTTAGGGCATCATGTGAGCGGCGCATTCCGCGCTTCATTGGGGTAGTTTTTCTTTTTGGCACTGCCATTGTGCTGCTCCGTTTTTATAATCTGATTTGCTAAATCTAGCAAAATTAAAGGAAATCCATTTTGTGCGGTTTATACATATTCAAATAAGGTTTGGCTAGCCCTAATTATATATGTTTTTATTTTGCTAAATCTGCTCTTTTCCTAGCTGCACACTTAGTTTATCTATGAAATATGAGTAATTTCCAAATTGAAGCGCAAAATTGCGCCAATGACATAAATAATGCCCTAGATGAGGCGCTGAGCAAAGAGCAGTTTTTTGAACCTTACGGAGCGATTCCTAAGCGTTTATTATTAGCTATGCGGCATGGGACATTAAATGGCGGCAAAAGATTGCGCCCTTTATTATTGCGCCAAACGGCTGCAATTTTTAACGTGCCACATGAGCAAACAATAATTGCTGGTATGGTTTTGGAAATGGTGCATTGTTATTCACTAATTCACGATGATTTGCCAGCAATGGATAATGATGATTTACGGCGTGGGCAAAAAACCGTGCATAAAGAATTTGACGAGGCAACAGCCATTTTAGCTGGTGATAATTTACTCACTTTAGCATTTGAAATATTAGCCTCACCCAAAGCCCATAAAGAGGCAGAATTGCGCTTAAAACTTATTAGCGAATTGGCAAAAAGTGCTGGTGCTTGTGGTATGGTTGGTGGGCAAATGCTTGATTTAGCGAGTGAGAACGAGGTTTTAAGCCTAAAAGAAATTGATAATATTCACGCAATGAAAACGGGAGCTCTAATCAGGGCTTCTGTGCGTATGGGGGCAATTATTGGCTTGGCATCTGATAGAGAGCTTGTGGCTTTAACAAAATATGGTGAACTTGCAGGGCGTGCTTTTCAATTAGCCGATGATATTTTAGATGAAACCGCAACAGATAAGCAATTAGGCAAAACCACAGGCAAAGATAAAAAAAGCGGCAAAGCAACATTGGTGGCAAATATTGGCGTAAAAGAAAGCAAGGTAAAATTATTAGAAATTATTGAGCAAGCAAAAGCGGCGCTTAGCCTGTTTGGTGAAAAAGCTAATAGCCTACGTGCTAGTGTTGATTATTTTGGTCAGCGTGAGAGCTAGTTTTTGAAATTAATAGGCTGACACTAGACATTATTTTGCGCTACACTTAAATACCAAGTAATATTAAACCAACTGGCGTCTGAACATATAAAATGAAATTCTTAGATCAAGTAAAAGTATTTATTAAAAGTGGTAATGGCGGCTCGGGCGCAGTTTCATTTCGTCGTGAAGCCTATGTTGAATTTGGTGGCCCTGATGGTGGCACTGGTGGCAGGGGCGGCGATGTTATTGTGCAATGTGTTGATGGGCTAAACACTTTAATTGATTATCGCTATCAACAACATTTCAAAGCACAAACTGGCGTGCATGGCATGGGGCGAGATAGATCTGGTGCGCATGGTAAAGATATTATTCTCAAAGTTCCAGTTGGCACGCAAGTTTTAGAAGATGATAATGAAACTATAATTGCCGATCTTACAAAAGTTGGGCAAGTTGAGACCTTGCTTAGCGGGGGCAATGGTGGGTTTGGCAATGCGCATTTTAAGAGCGCCAAAAACCAATCGCCTCGCCATGCTAATCCCGGACTTGATGGTATTGAAAAATGGATATGGTTGCGCCTCAAATTAATTGCCGATGCTGGTTTGGTTGGCTTGCCTAACGCTGGCAAATCGACATTTCTTTCCGTAGTATCTGCTGCCAAACCAAAAATTGCTGATTATCCTTTTACAACCCTACACCCAAATCTTGGTGTTGTTTCATTGGGTGGGCATGATTTTGTTTTGGCGGATATTCCCGGATTAATTGAAGGAGCGCACGAGGGCTCGGGCATTGGCGATAGGTTTTTAGGCCATGTTGAGCGCTGTGCCGTACTGGTGCATTTAATTGATGCAACGGCTGAAAACATCATAGAATCTTATAATATTATTCGTTCTGAATTAAGCGCTTATGGGCATGGGCTTGATGAAAAACAAGAAATAATTGTACTTAATAAAATTGATGCGGTTGATGATAAAAAGCTTAAGAAATTCAAAAGATTATTAGAAAAGCAAACTGGTAATGAGGTTTTGTTAGCCTCTGGCGTAACTCATAAGGGCATAGATGATGTGCTTTATAAAATCGTGGCCATTATGAAACAGAATAAGATTAAAAAACAAAGAGACAAAGAAACTAAAGAAGATAAACGATGGTCGCCTTAAACCCAATTTCTAGCTATAAAAGATTGGTTATAAAAATTGGCTCAGCGCTTTTGGTTGATAATAAAACAGGGCTTTTGCGCTCAAACTGGCTTAATTCGCTTTGCCAAGATATCGCAGAGCTTCAATTACAAAATTATGAAATAATTATAGTTTCATCAGGTGCTATGATGTTGGGACGGCAGATTTTATCGCTCAATGCGAAAAACCTAACACTTGAAAAATTACAAGCCTGCGCCAGTGTTGGGCAAATTGCTCTTTCGCAAAATTGGACAAATGCTCTTTCAAAATATGATTTAATTGGTGGGCAAATTCTAATAACGCCTAATATTACCGAACAACGCCGTTTTTATCTCAATGCTCAAACAACAATTAACACTCTGCTTGAGCTTAAAGCAGTGCCAGTAATTAATGAAAATGATAGTGTGGCAACGGCTGAAATTCGCTATGGTGATAATGATAGGCTTAGCGCTCGTGTGGCCTCAATGATTGAGGCCGATTGTTTGATAATTCTATCAGATGTTGATGGGCTTTATTCAGCGCCCCCTCAGAGCGATGATAAAGCCAGCCATATTGCAAAAGTTAGTGAAATAAATAAGGAAATTGAGGCGATGGCTGGCGCTTCAAGTTCGCATTTAGCACGTGGTGGCATGATAACTAAAATAGAGGCGGCTAAAATTGCTACCCAATCAGGCACTGATATGATTATTACTTCTGGCACAAAAAATCACTCGCTTAAAGCACTGATAGATGGCGCAAAACACACGCTTTTTAGTGCTAATCAATGCCCAAAATCTGCGAGGAAGCGCTGGATATTAGGCACGCTTGAAATAGCTGGTAAAATTTATATTGATGATGGGGCGGCAAAAGCTCTAAAAAATGGAAATTCCTTATTACCTATTGGGGTTACTAAGGTTGAGGGTGAGTTTTCTCGTGGTGATATTGTTGCAATTTTCTGCTCAAATGAAAAGGAAATTGCTCGTGGACTTGCTGGCATGGATAATATTGATGCTAACCTTGCAAAAGGTAAAAATAGTGAGGCGATTTTTGAATTGTTTGAAACTATTAGTCGCACTGAATTAGTGCATGCAGATAATCTTGTGTTAGTAACAAGTAATATTGGAATTAAATAATGGCGCAAAATATCAAACAGCTAATGCATGATATTGGTAAGCGAGCAAAAGCTGCCGCTAAGTCCTTAGCTATTGCTAGCACAGAGCAAAAAAATATGGCGCTAAAGCTAGCTGCTAAATCTATATTGGCGGCAAAAAAAGATATTTTATTAGCTAATCAAAAAGATATGGCTGCAGGTAAACAAAAGGGCTTAACGAGCGCTATTTTAGACAGGCTAATGCTTGATGAAACCCGCATAAAAGCTATTGCCATTTCGATTGAAAAAATTGCTAAATTAGAAGATCCTGTTGGTAAAATAATTGCTAAGTGGGACGTGCCAACAGGTCTTAATATTGAGCGGGTTAGAACTCCTTTAGGGGTAATTGGTATTATCTATGAAAGCCGCCCAAATGTAACCGCTGATGCGAGTGCACTTTGTCTAAAGAGTGGAAATTGCACAATATTACGTGGTGGTTCGGATAGTTTTCATTCTTCAAGCGCCATTTATCAGGCTTTTATAGAAGGAGTGAAACAGGCTGGTTTGTCTGAGGATATCATTCAACTTATATCAACGACTGACCGAGATGCAGTTGGTGAAATGCTGAACGGTCTTAGTGGCAATATTGATGTGATCGTGCCTCGTGGTGGTGCAAGCCTTGTGGCTCGTGTGCAAAGGGACGCACGTGTGCCAGTATTTTCGCATCTTGAGGGGCTTTGCCATCTTTATATTGATAAAAGTGCTGATCTTAATATGGCGGTTGAAATTGCGCTTAATTCTAAAATGCGCCGCACTGGAATTTGCGGTGCAACCGAAACTCTTTTGCTTGATGAAGCAATAATTGACACGCATTTAGAGCCAATATGTCAGGCTTTACTCGGAGCAGGTTGTGAAATTAGGGGCGATGAGCAAGTGCTGGCAAAAATTAAAGATGCCACAAAAGCAAATGAACATGATTGGGCAACAGAATATCTTGATGCAATTATTTCAATAAAAATTGTTAAGGGGATTAAGGGCGCAATCAATCATATTGAAAAATATTCTTCTCATCATACAGAAGGGATTGTTGCCAATGATGAAAATGTTGTTGCGCAGTTTTTTAGTGAAATAGATAGCGCCATTTTAATTCATAATGCCTCAACGCAATTTGCCGATGGTGGTGAATTTGGCATGGGGGCTGAAATTGGCATTGCAACTGGTAAAATGCACGCAAGGGGCCCTGTTGGCGTTGAGCAATTAACCAGCTTTAAATATCTGGTGCATGGTAATGGGCAGGTTCGTTCTTGAGTGCTAGAGAAAAAATAAAGGCCAAAAAATTGCCAGCGGATATTATAAAATTACCGCTCTCTTACCCCAATATGCGTATTGGATTATTTGGCGGCTCGTTTAATCCAAGCCATCTTGGGCATCGACTAGTTTCTCGCCAAGTTATGAAGCGGCTAAATTTAGATGCTATGTGGTGGTTAGTAACTCCCGGTAATCCACTAAAGGAAAATAATAATTTAGCGCCCCTTGAGCAAAGAATAAAAAATGCACGCTCGTTAATTACTATGCATAATGTGCATGTTACAGGTTTTGAGGCAGCACATGGGTTTCGCTATTCTTATGATAGTTTGAGCTATTTGAAAAAAATCTTACCGCAAAGAAAACTAGTTTGGGTAATGGGGGCTGATAGTTTTGAAAATTTTCATAGGTGGGAGCGCTGGCGAGATATTGCTAATTTAATGCCAATGGCAATTTATGCTAGGCCTAATGTAAATATAAAGGCTCTTTCATCAAAGGCTGCCATTAATCTAGCTAAATATCGACTTGATGAATATGACGCAAAAATACTGCCAAATTGCAAAGCCCCAAGTTGGGTTTATTTACACGGAATTATGTCTGAACTTTCATCAACTAAAATTCGTGAAAAAAACAATATTTAGCTTCTTTACATAAGTTCATAAAAACCCCATAATTAAACAGCATGCAATAAGCGTGATAATATAGGAAATTATACAGTAAATGACATACGGGCATTCCCCTTTCGTGATGATTAAAATATTGATGAGGGATCATCATTAATGGCAACATCACCTACAAAAAGCGCTGCTAAAAAAAGCACAGATGGCAAAACAGCAAAACAATCCAAAAACGATAGCACTAAAAAGCCAAAACCTATGATTGATGTAATTATTGAAAGCTTAGAGAACGCTAAAGCTGAAGATATTGTTGCAATAGATATTACGGGTAAATCTTCTCTTGGTGATTATATGGTTGTGGCTTCTGGCCGCTCGCATCGCCATGTTGGGGCAGTTGCGGCTCAATTAGCGCACGCTCTAAAAGAAAATGGCTTTGAAAGACCTCTCCTTGAAGGCTTGCCGCATTGTGATTGGGTATTGGTTGATGGCGGCGATGTTATTGTGCATATTTTTAGACCAGAAGTGCGTGAATTTTATAATATTGAAAAAATGTGGTCAGCTGAGTTTGAAGATAGAGATATAACTGAACAACCTACAAAATGAATGTCAGCATAATTTGCGTTGGGCGTATGAAAGCGGGCACCGAGCGTGAATTATTAAACCGTTATATTGAGCGGGCGCAAAAAACTGGCAAAGTGCTAAGTTTAACATTTAATATTGTTGAAATAATAGAGTCTCGCCTCAGTAGCGCCAGCGCTAGAAAAAAAGCCGAAGCCAAAGAAATCAGCAAAAATACACCGAAAAAAGCGATAATTATAGCACTTGATGAGCGTGGCAAATCTATTAGCTCATTAAAATTTGCCAATAATATTGCTAATTGGCGTGATGAGGGCAAATCAGATATTTGTTTTGTCATTGGCGGGGCGGACGGCTTAAATGAAAATATTACTTCTAGCGCTAATATGATGTTAGCATTTTCTAGTTTAACGTGGCCGCATCAATTAGTGCGAATAATGTTAAGTGAACAACTTTATCGCACTACAACAATTTTAAGCAATCACCCCTATCATCGTGAAGGATAGGTTTGAAAGCATCAAAGAGTTAGACTAGAATAGATAAATGATTCGTCAGCTAATAATAAATTCAACAAATATAAACCCCTCCCAAAAGGTTTGGGATAAGGTTTTATTGGCACTAATTTTTGCTCTAATATTTGCTGGTTTTTTTATAACTATTAGCCTAGCTCAAGAAAATAATGCACCAAGCAATGTTACAAAAGATATTCGTTTGCAAATAAAAGAAATTGAGAGTTCAATTTTCTTAGGGCAAGAGCAAAGCGAAATACTGCAAAAAGAAATGGCAGATATTGCAAAAGATAGAACAAAACTAACCGCCGCGCTGATTGCTAGTGGGCAAAGAGTAAAATTAGCGGAAATTGAAGTTGGTGCACTTGAAGAAAACCTAAGCGAATTACTAAGTCAAAAAAACATAATAGAAAAAAGATTGGCAGGAACTAATAAAGACATCTCAAGCCTGCTTGCAGCTTTGCAACGTTTAGGGCGCTCGCCAGCTCCCGCTCTTTTGGTAGATCCAACTGATGCGCTTAGCTCGGCACGTAGTGCAATTTTAATCTCAGCTATTTTGCCGCAATTACAAAGCCAAGCAGCAGTTGTAAATAAAGATTTGCAAGCATTAAATAATATACGACAAAAAGCTCTTGATGAAGAAGATGCTTTTCGTGCCAATCTTGAAACCTTAGCAAATGAGCAATTACGAATTGCCCTGTTAGTCGAAGTGCGGGAAAAGGAAATTTCAACTATTTCCACCCAATTAGAGCAAGAGACAATTATTAAACAAGAATTGGCAAATAAAGCTAAATCATTAGAGGAATTAATCACTAATATAAATGCTCAAGAAACATTAAATGCTACAAATCTTGATAATTCAGTTTCGCAATTACCAGCTTCAACACCAAAAGAAATTGCGCTAGCTTACGCCAATATTTCTCGAACATCACCAGCAATTCCATTTGAAAAAGCAAAGGGCTATTTGGCTATTCCTGCTAGTGGGGTTGTGGTCTCAAAATTTGGTGCAAATGATGGTTTGGGTGGCATAAGCAAAGGCATATCCATTGTTACTCGTGCCGATGCGCAAGTTGTTGCACCAAATGATGGTTGGGTGATTTATAAAGGGCCATATCTTAATTATGGCCAAATTATCATTATTAAATCAGGCAATGGTTTTACTATGCTACTAGCTGGTCTTAAAAAAACTAATGTAGAACTTGGGCAGTTTTTATTACGAGGTGAGCCTGTTGGGGTGATGGGCTCTCGAACTATTGGCCAAGAAATAACAACCAATGCTGGTATATTGCGCCCAACGCTATATATAGAATTAAGAAAATTAGATATTCCTCTTGACCCAAATGGCTGGTGGGAAGATAAATACCAAATAAACCAAACTGGATAAATTATTATGCGCCTTTTACCACTCAATAAATCAAACCCATCATATCTGAATAAATCCATCATTTCAGTTTTTATGAGTATTTTTATATTAATGGCGGCTGCTTCATTTCCCTCTTTTGCACAAGAAAGCTCTAAGGAGGAGGTTTCCATACCACTCAATCAGGACGAAATTTATGATAATCTAAAATTATTTGGTGAAGTATTTGATAGAATACGTGCTGAATATGTTGATGTTCCAGATGAACAAGAGTTAATTCGTGCCGCTATTGATGGTATGTTGACCTCGCTTGATCCTCATTCAGCCTACCTAACCCCAAAATCTTATAATGATATGATGCAAGATACTTCAGGTAAGTTTGGTGGTTTGGGCATTCAAGTAACAATGGAAGATGGTTTGGTAAAAATTGTCTCACCGATAGATGATACACCAGCTTCTCGTGCGGGTCTTTTAGCAAATGATTTAATTATCAAACTTGATGACAAACAAGTTAAGGGCATGACGCTTGATGATGCAGTTACAATAATGAAAGGTGCTATTGGTACAAAAATAGTTCTAACCATTATTCGTGAAGGAGTTACCGAGCCGATTGAATATGAAATCACACGTGATATTATCTCAGTTAGCGCAGCTCGCTGGTATATAGAACAGGATGTAGGGGTTTTACGTCTTACTCAGTTCTCAGGGCAGGCTTTTACGGGTATTGAAAAAGGCATTAAAGCAATTTTTGAGGAGCGTGATAATGTAGCACCGCTTGGACTGATTCTTGATTTAAGAAATAATCCGGGTGGTTTAGTTGATCAAGCGGTTTTTGTTGCCGATGCTTTTCTTGATAAGGGGGTTATTGTATTAACCAGAGGTCGCACGGAGCGTGAAAGCTCTCGTTATGAAGCGAAAGCAGATGATCTTGATCGTTTAATTTCTGATATTCCTCTTATTGTTTTAATAAATGGAGGTTCTGCTTCTTCGTCTGAAATTTTAGCTGGTGCTTTACAAGATCAAAAGAGAGCAACATTAGTTGGCACACGCTCTTTTGGTAAGGGTACAGTGCAAAATATTATTGATCTTGGTAATGGTGATGGTGCAATGCGCCTGACAACTTCTCGTTATTACACTCCAAGCAATCGTTCAATTCAGGCGCTTGGAATTGCTCCAGATATTGAAATTTTCCAAAATGTTCCTGATGAATTAAAGGGCAAGGATACGATTATAAACGAAGCTGAGCTTGAGGGTAGTATTGATAGCGAAAAAAATACTCAAGAAGAAGATGAAAACAAAGAAACTGATGTTGGCTCTTCAGTTTATGTTCCAAGCGATAAAACAAAAGATACACAGTTAAATTATGCTATTGATTTGATTTTAGGAAAAGAAACTAACGAAGCTTTCCCTCCAAAGGCAGAATAATTAGAGAAAGGTGAACTATAGGTTTAGGCAATGAATGATGATTTAGATAAACCTCTAGGCCAAAAAGCCTCTGATAAGAAGCTAGAAAACAGCAAAATAGCACGAAGAGGTTGGAAATCTTTGGTGCAATTTAAGCGAGGGCCTCTGCCAATAACCAGCATAATATTTGCAATATTTTTTGCAATAATTGCGCTAATATTAAGCACTATTTTCTTTGTAAATGACGTAGATGGTGGGCGGCCAACTGCTAGTGTGCAAATATCCAAGCAAGAAATAGAACAACAAGCAATTATTGCAACTGATGAGCAAGCAATAATTGAAGAAGTTAAACTTGAGAGGCCAAGCACGATTGAAAATAAAGACGGCATGTCAATAATTACTGTCGGTGATGACGTGCCCGATAATATTGGAGTTGGCTCAATAGGATTACAAGCTCTTAATGATTTTGGTGCAATGCCCGATTTAATTGAGGAAACGCCAAACGGGCCCATCCCAATTACTAGCCCAGACGGAGATACTCCTTTTATGTCGTATCAACGTGCTTCAATTACTCCAATGTCCGCTGGAGATAAGAAGCTTATTGCAATAATAGTTACTGGAATTGGTTTGAGCGAAAGTGGCACACTTGAAGCGATAGAAAAACTTCCCGGTGCAATAACTTTGGCTTTTGCACCATATGGTAGAACCCTAAAACGCACTAGTTTAGCGGCAAGAAATAGTGGACATGAAATATTACTTGCCCTGCCGTTTGAGCCATTTGATTATCCTGATAATGATCCCGGCCCGCAAACACTTTTAACCGATCAGCCTATTCGTGCAAATTTAGATAGATTATTTTGGCTTATGGCTAGAATTGGTGGCTATGTCGGAGTTATTAATCATACGGGGGCAAAATTTACTGCTTCTGCAAAAGACTTTTCGCCCATTATGGAAGAACTTCTAGTTCGAGGTCTTGCCTATATTGATGATGGCTCTTCTAAAAGATCAATCGCTTCAAATCTTGCTGGCAATAATAAAGTGCCTTTTGCAAGAGCGTCTGTGCAAATTGATGTCATTGTTTCACGTGCTGCAATTCTTAAGCAACTTAATAAGCTTGAAGAAATCGCCAATGAAAAGGGCAGTGCTATTGGTGTTGCAGCAGCTTTTCCAGTTTCAATTCAAACTATTGCAAAATGGAGCGAAAGCCTTTCGCAAAAAAACATTGTACTTGTGCCAATTAGCGCCCTAACTAGCCGTCCTTAAATCATGAGCAAAAAACCAGATAATAATAAAAAATTGCAGCAAAGAAAATTCATGCCCTATCGGGATAATGTTGCTGCTGTGGTTTTTAATTCTAGCGGTCAAGTCTTTGTTGGTGAGAGAAAAAGTGGCAAGGCTGCAAAAACAACGGCTAAGAGCAGAGATAAGGTATGGCAATTCCCGCAAGGTGGAATAGACGCTGGCGAAGAGCCGTTAGAGGCTGCAAGGCGCGAGCTTTATGAGGAAACATCGATAAAAAGTGTGTCATTTATTTCTGCTACAAGTAATTGGGTTTATTATGATATTCCTGATGAGGCGCTTGGCATTGCATTAAAGGGCAAATTTCGAGGGCAACGGCAAAAATATTTTGCATTTTTGTTTGAAGGCTCAGACGATGAAATAAATGTAATAAATCCTGCAAATGGAAAGCACCGCTCAGAATTTTCTAATTGGCGGTGGGAAAAATTAAAAAATACACCAGATTTAATTGTGCCCTTTAAGAGGCAGGCCTATTTAGAGGTGGTTGCAGATTTTGCAAATATTGCCAAATCTCTTAAAAATAAAACTGCAAAAGTTAAAAGGCTAAAGGCAAAAAATATTGATGCTTGGGTTGAGTTAAGGCGCTTGTTTTTTACAAAGCCCTCAAGAAAAGTTCTTAAGCAAGGGTGCGAAGAAACATTAGCCGATAAAAAACAAATCGCCTTTGGTCTTTTTGACAATGATATGATGGTTGGTTTTGCTGAAATAAGTGAAAGATCTATTGGAGATGGCAAGCAGATTGCTCCATGTGCCTATCTTGAAGTTATTTATGTCGCAAAACAATATCGCCAAAATGGCTTGGCCAAAAAATTGATAAGAAAAGCACAAAAATGGGCGAAAAAGCGAGGGCTAAAGGTCTTTGCTTCCGATGCTAAGATTGAAAATAAAACATCTATATTGGCTCATGCCTCTTGGGGGTTTGAAGAAGATAAGCGAATAGTGATTTTTAAGAAAAAATTATAAAAGCGGTGGTATTTGCCCAATAGGCAATAGGCCAGAATAAATATTACCATCTTTGAAAATAATATTTTGAGAATAGCTGCCATTTTTATCTTGGCTTCCAAAAATCAGCGGCTGCATTTCAGTTGGAAAATTTGGCGCAATAATTTCAACAATATTCTTTGAATCTATTT
>JAKISM010000049.1 GCA_021648585.1 Devosiaceae bacterium
CGTTACTTAATAAATGCAATTCGCCTTTAGTTACATCATGTTTTAGTGGTAATCTAATAATTACACATGCACCTATTTGGTTATGTTTATCAGGTACAGAATCTTGTAAAATCATATCACCATCATGTTGCTCAATGATTTTTGAAACGATTGCTAACCCCAAACCTGTCCCCTTATCCCTTGTAGTAACATAAGGCTCAAGCAATCTTTGGTGACTTTCATCTGGCCAGCCCTTTCCATTATCAGATATTGAAATTTCAACATATTGGCCAGATATCTTTGTTTCAATTATGATGGTTGGATCAATTATTTTACCTATTCCAAAACCTTCAATAGATTCAACGCAATTTTTGATAAGATTTGTCAAACACTGCGAAATTAAACGATCATCAAACTCAACAATATTTGGCTCTTTTGGAAGGTTTGCCTTTATTAAAATATCTGGTTGACGAACACTCTCTAAAAAAACAGCCTGACGAATTGTTTCTGATAAATCACTTCTCTCAAGCACTGCAACTGGCATTCTAGCAAAAGAAGAAAACTCATCAACCATTCGCCCAATATCACCAACTTGACGAATAATTGTTTCAATACACTTATCAAATATTTCAAAATCGTCACTAAGTCTTTCTTTGTAACGCCTTTTGAGGCGCTCTGCTGACAGTTGAATTGGGGTAAGTGGGTTTTTAATTTCATGTGCAATACGTCTTGCAACATCTGCCCATGCACTAGTACGCTGAGCAGTCATTAAATCTGTAAGATCATCAAGCGTAATTACAAAGCCCTTCGAGTGAGAAATCGCGCCCTCCCGAGTTAAACGAACTTGGTAAATCCTGCCGTCATGTTCACCACCAAATTGAATTTGATCTTGAAATTGTCCACTTCTGGAAGCGCTAGCTTTTTCAAAGAACAATGCTAGTTCTGGAACAACTTTTCCTAATTCTTCGCCTACAAGATTAATTTCACTTCTAGCAAAAATCTCTGACGCGTTATTATTAACCAAAGTAATAATACCAGACGGATCAAGCCCAACAATCCCCGCAGAAACCCCCTCAACCACTGCCTCTGTAAATTGGCGGCGCTTTTCATTAGTGTCATTTGCCAAAAGCAATTCCTGACGCTGTTCTCGTAATTGCCTTGTCATGAGATTAAATTGTTGAATAAGATCATTTAGATCGCTTTGCTTATCAGATTCAGCAATTTGCACTTCTAAATCTCCATGCGTAACTCGATCTGATGCAATCATTAAATCACGTATTGGAGCGATGAAACGGTTTGCAAAAGCAATACCAACCCACACGGCCGCTAACAACATGACTAAAGCCACGCCGATATAGATGATAGTAAAAGTAAGTTGAAAAACTAATCGTGCGGAATCATATTGACGATATTCTGTAATATTTTGATCCGTTAAGCGCATATATTCAAGAACTTCGGCATCAACTGGTCGAGCCGCAAATAAATATACATCATCATAATTACTCAACTGAATTACTGAACCAACAAGATTAGTTTTCCCTGGAGATATCAATGTAGGAATAGTTTTTTTTACATCTTGCATAATTCCATCGGGCATAAGTGGAGGAGTACCCGGCACTGAAATTTGCGCTCGCATTAAAACATCTCTGTCCTTTGAAATAAGAGAGGTAAAAGGCAATGAACGAGTAAGTGCTAATGCTGTTAAAATCCTTTGAAATTTATCTCTATCTGTTGCAAAGGTTTCTTTTGCTTGTTCAAGCTCTGAGGCAACCCAAATAATATCATCACGCATTACTTGCGAATGTTCTTGCAAATATGCTCTAGCGACTAATCTGGAGCTCTCAACCATTGTTCTTGTGCGCTCAGAAAACCATTGATCAAGACCTTGATTAAGAACAATGGCAGCAACTATTGCAACAATAATTGCAGGTACTGCAGCCGTTAAAGCAAATATTGCTACCATTCTTGATTGCAATCGAGAACCAGCTTGTTTTTGCGCTCTAGCACGAATTAAAAGCACTATTTCGGTAAGGACTAGCGCTATTATTAGTAAAACTAATATAATGCCAATGACCCAAATTGCAGTCCAAACCTCTGGAGGCAACTCTATTGAGTTTTGCTTTGGTAAAATAAGAAAAAGCCCAATCAGCAAAATAACTGATAATAAAACAACTATAATTCCAAAATAGCGTACAAATTTTGAACCAAGCGACTTAACTGGCTCAAGCGATTTGTCTGACAAAGTAAAAGCAGAACTCGTTAAATCTTGGTGTTTTGTGTCGTTCATGTCACATATATTGTTGTTTTTGCAAAAAAATTGAGGATTAAAGCAAAGCATTGCGTAATTAGTACAATATTTCAAGGAAAATGTTGCGAAAATGTGACAGTATAGTATTTTCTAAATTCAATTATGCTAATTGAATTACGCTGGCTTCGCCGCACACCGCACTCGCTATCGCTTCGAGTGGTGATAGTATTTAGCATTAAAAATGCTAAATACTATATCTATTTACGCCGAGAGTATTTAGTAATTTCAATATCGTGTGCTCGAATTTTCTTACGCAATGTATTTCTATTTAGCCCCAAGATTTTTGAAGCTTTGATTTGATTTCCCTTACAAGCATTAAGCGTCATGGCAATTAATGGCGCTTCAAACTTGTCTAACACCGTCTGGTATATACTAGCCTCTACCGTGTCATCATCATATTCATTCAATAATCCAGCAATATATTTTTCAACAGCACTACCTAAGTCTAACTTATCTGAAAGTGAATTCTCACTGTGATTTTCATTGCGATTTAATTCTAGTGAAATTATTTCAGCTGAAATTGTTTCATCAGCATAAAGCGCATTTAAGCGCATTACCATATTCTCTAATTCACGCACATTGCCCGGCCAAGAATGCAGTTGCAATAGTTCAATGGCTTTTTGAGAGATAGATTTAACTAGCTCACCTTCTTGTCTCATCTCACGCATAAAATGCGAAACTAAATCTGCAACATCTTCTTTTCTATCTCTTAGCGGCGGCAAACTAATTGGCACAACATTTAGGCGATAATATAGATCCTCACGAAATTGCCCCTGAATTATCATTTGCTGCAAGTCCTGATGAGTTGCCGCAACAATTCTGACATCAGATTTAATTAAATTGCGCCCCCCAACCATAGTAAACTCGCCATCTTGCAATACTCGTAACAAGCGAGTTTGCGCTTCCATTGGCATATCGCCAATTTCATCTAAGAATAATGTTCCCCCATCAGCTTGCTCAAACCGACCCATTGAACGAGACGTTGCCCCCGTAAAAGCGCCTTTTTCATGCCCAAAAAGCTCGGCCTCAATTAAATCTTTTGGTATTGCTGCCATATTGATAGCAATAAATGGCCTATTTTTGCGTTTGCCATAATCATGTAATGCCTTTGCAACTAATTCCTTACCTGTTCCACTTTCACCGCTAATCATAACGCTAAGATCCGTCTGCATTAATCTTGCTAATGATCGATAGATTTCTTGCATAGCTGGCGAGCGCCCAACTAGTGGCATATTATCCTTATTTTCAGTGACTAATTCATCTTTTTTAGGCTTTTCTACCTCACTTAATGCTCGAGAAACAATGGATAGAACTTCATCAATATCAAAGGGTTTTGGTAAATATTCATATGCCCCTTCTTTTGAAGCCCTAATGGCAGTCATAAAAGTATTTTGCGCACTCATAATTATCACAGGCAAATTAGGTCTTGCTGATTTAATTTTAGGCATTAAATCAAACGCATTGCCATCTGGCATCATAACGTCAGAAATAAGCAAATCGCCCTCACCTCGACTTACCCAATTCCACATTGTTGAGAGATTACCCGTTGGGCGCACTTCATATCCCGCACGAGTAAGCACCTGATTTAGTACCATTCTGATTGCATCATCATCATCTGCTAATAAAATAATTGGCGCACTCATTTATTATTTTCCTCAAAACCATTAGAATTTAATTGTTTATTTTGTGATTGCTTCTCATCAACTATTGGCAATAGGATTCTAAAGCGTGTTTTACCTTTTTGGCTTTCAACATCTATTATGCCGCCATGATCACCTATTATTTTAGCAACTAATGCCAAGCCTAAACCTGTTCCATTTGGTTTAGTGCTTACGAACGGATCAAACATATTTTCTAAAATACCTTGCGAAACCCCTGCCCCATTATCTTCAATAATAATTTCAAGTGGCAAAGAAATTTTACTTTTTACTCCAGCAATAGACATGTGAATACCAGGTCTATACGCTGTTGAAAGCTTGATAGTTGGAAAATTAGTATCACTTAATGCTTCAGTGGAGTTTTTTACTAAATTCAACAATACCTGAATTAATTGATCCTTATTTCCTAAAACTGGCGGCAAAGAAGGATCATATTGCTCAATAAATTCTATATTTGCCGCATCACCGCTTTTTGCCAATAATTTCACTCTATCAAGCACCACATGAATATTAATCGCCTCACTTAAAAGCGGCCTTTCATCACCAAATACATCAACTTTTTCTAACAGATTAACAATTCTATCTGTTTCATCTTTGATTAAACGAGCTAGTGGCACATCTTCCTCTAAAACAGATTTTTCTAATAATTGCGCCGCTCCCTTTATGCCTGAAAGCGGATTTTTAATTTCATGCGCTAACATTGCAGCAAGGCCAGAAACAGAGCGAACGGCATTCCGTGAGATTAATTGCCTATCAATTTTATCAGCGGTAGTTCTTTCTTGAAATAGTAGGATAATTCTATCTTCAAACCCTAATAAAGGAGTTGCAAAAACATCAACAATACGTGCTTCACTATTTCCACCAATTTCTCTTAAGTCGCTAGTAAGGCGAATTCTATATTCAGAAATTGGGGCATTATTTTTAGCAACTTTTTCTGCCATGCTAAGAATTGGTGAGCCAAAAGGAATAAAATCATCTAAATTTAGTTTTAGCAGGCTTGCTATAGACATGGAAAAAAAATCTTCTGCCGCATAATTTGCGTGCATCAATTTATTCTCATTATCACAAATTAGAACTGGCTGTGAAAGCGATGAAAAAATTGCATTATCAAAATTGCTTAATTGTTTCTTCATGCTGCAACTGAGTTTTTTGAGTTAAATAACTGTGATATATTGCTTATTACTTGGTTAGCACTTGTGCATGTTAATAGGATTTGCATTTGCTCTTTTGTGATTTTTACGCTTGAGCATTCTACATATTTCCTCAAATGCTTACGAGCAATACGAATTGCTAATTTCTCACCATACTCACTCATCATTGCATTGTAATGTTCAATAATGACCTGCCCTAACTGCTCTGCATTTGGCGTGACAGGCGCATTTTCACCCTCAAGAAACGCCCCAATCTGCCCAACGAGCCAAGGCCTGCCAAGCGCCGCACGCCCTATCATGACCCCAGCAGCGCCAGATTGCTTAAGAGCTAAGCTAGCGCTATTCTCATCAATAATATCGCCATTTATAATGACAGGAATATCAAGCACCTCAACCACTTCCTTAACTTTATGCCAATCCGCCTTGCCCTTATAAAATTGCTGGCGAGTGCGGGCATGTACAATAATCATTTGCGCCCCAGCGCTTTGCGCTAAAGAGGCAATTTCAAGCACATTTATATTATCATTATCCCAACCAAGCCGCATTTTCACGCTTATAGGCAGCTCTGTTGCATTAGTAACCGCTTCAATGAGGCGCAAAGCCTTGTCTGGTTTTCGCATAAGGGCAGCCCCTGCAAAACCAGTAGTTACACGCTTTGATGGACAACCAAAATTAATATCAATAATATCAGCGCCTGCATGTTTTGCAATTTTTGCAGCTAGTTCAAGCCATTTTTCTTCATTACCAGAAAGTTGCACAACGTGCGGCATATTATTTTTATGTAATTCATCAGAATTATTATTTAAGCGGCGCAACATATCTTTTTGCCCCGTGCCTAAAGATGCACTAGCTATCATTTCAGAAACCACAAGCCCTGCACCATATTTCACAGCTATAGAGCGAAATGGCGCGTCGGTTATTCCTGCCATTGGCGCAAGAAAAGCCCGATTTTTAAGCTGGTGCTTGCCTATTTGTAATTTATCTGAAAAAATACTCATGCCTTAAAGAAACCCGTGCCTTAAAAATAGTCACTTTACTAATTTGCCTCAAAAATAATCACTTTAATGATATTATTTTATTTTTGCAAATATTCATTTGAGTGCTAGATATAGAAAAAAATGGCGTTTATCTAATGAATAAAAAAATTGCAATTATTATTGTCGCAGGTGGGCGTGGTACTCGTGCCAACACTAAAAGCGATGATTTACCAAAACAATATAAATCAATTAATGGCGTTCCTGTCCTTAAAAGAACAATTTCTAAATTTTTGAATATTGATTTCATTGATTTTATTATTCCAATAATTCACAAAGATGATGAGAAACTATATTCTTCACTTAATCTACATGATGATCGACTTTTAGATCCTATTGCAGGCGGCAAAACCCGACAGCTCTCGGTATTTGAGGGCTTAAAGGCACTTGAAAAACATCAACCAGACCTTGTACTTATTCATGATGGGGCAAGGCCTTTTATAGAGCAGCAAACCGTCAATAATGTCGTAATTGCTCTACAAGAATATCAGGCCGTTTTGCCAGTTACAAATGTGATTGATAGTATTAAACGCTCAAGCAATGGTAAGATTATTGGTGGATCAGAAGATAGAACGCAACTTTATGCGGCACAAACCCCGCAAGGATTTCATTTTGAGAGCATCTATAATGCGCACAAAAAAGCAATTTCTTTTTCCGATAGTTTTAGCGATGATAGTGCCATTGCTGAATGGGCAGGGATTGAAGTTGCTATGTGTGAAGGCTCTGTTGAGAATATTAAAATTACTACAGTTAAGGATTTCTTGCGTGCAGAAAGAATATTAGACATGAGGCAAATTATGGAAACACGAGTTGGTACGGCTTACGATGTGCATCAATTTAAAAAGGGTAATGAAGTTATTTTGGGCGGCATAAAAATCCCTCATAATGCAAAACTAAAAGGTCATTCAGATGCCGATGCGGTGCTGCATGTTTTAACCGATGCAATTTTAGGCGCTTTGGCACTTGGTGATATTGGCACGCATTTCCCGCCCTCTGAAAAAAAATGGAAGGGCGAACCATCAACTACTTTTCTGAAATTTGCAGTTAGTGAATTGGTGAAACGCAATGGGCGCATAAATGTTCTTGATGTTACAATTATTGCAGAACAGCCAAAAATATCGCCGCACACGCAAAAAATCCGACAGTCCATTGCAAATATTTGCAATATTTCCATTGATAGAGTTTCAGTGAAAGCCACCACATCTGAAAGTATGGGGTTTTTAGGACGCAAAGAAGGTTTGGCAACAATGGCCAGCGCAACTATTGAACTACCAAGAGATAAATAATGTTTTCAAAAAAAATCCAAACTTTAGCAATTTCTGTTATTGCTTCTCTGAATGAGCAGAAAAAAACTATTGTAACAGTTGAAAGTTGTACAGGAGGATTAGTAGCTGCCGCCCTCACCTCTATTTCCGGCTCTTCTAGTGTGGTTCATGGCGGGTTTGTCACCTATGCTAATGAGGCAAAAAATCAAATGGCTGGTGTGCCAATGGCTTTGATTGATGAATATGGTGCGGTTTCTGAGCAAGTGGCTATAGCTATGGCAAAAGGTGCACTAGCTAACACTAGTGCAGATATCGCAATTTCAATTACAGGCATTGCTGGCCCAACTGGCGGTACGAAAGACAAACCTATTGGGTTGGTGCATTTTTCGTTAGCAATGGGCGACAATATTTATCATTCAAAAGAACTGTTTGGGATTGATAGATCACGTGAGTTTATTCGTGAGGCAAGTGTGCTTAGAGCATTAAAATTAATCTCAGAGCAGTTGCAATTAAAAAATTTATGATCACATATTATAGCTTCAGGGCATAATAATATAGCCCCCCACCCCAGCCCTCCCCGCAAGGGGGGAGGGGGAATAAAGAGAAGTTTAATTTAGATAGTAGTTAGAAATGAATAACTTCCCTCCCCCTCGCGGGGAGGGATTGAGGGTGGGGGTATAGGGATAAGAGCGGGTGGAGGTATAGAATAAAGGGTGAGGCATGATAGTGCAGCCTAAGAAAAACGCCGCTTAGCCTCCTCTATAAAAGCATCCAGAATTTCCTCTTGTTTTTGCGCAAAAATCGGCTCCGCAATTCTGCCAAGTAAAGGGTTAGAAAAACCAAAATCAATATCAAACCTGATTAAACTACCCTCATCTTGCTCAATAAATTGCCAAATACTTTCAAGATAAGAAAAAGGCCCATCAATGGCAGTTGCGCTGATGGTCTTTGCGCTCTTGTCAATAATCACCTCACTAGTATAGGTCTGCTCAATGGGGCCAAGTTGTACCGACATTGTCGCAAAACTGATATTTTCATTCTCACCTGCCTCAACCTGCATATCAGCGCAATTTGGTACAAACTCTGGATAAGATTTAATATCCGCAACTAATGAGAGCATTTGCTCTGTGCTAAAAGGCGAAAAGCGCTCAAAACTAAGTTCAGGCATTTTTAGAATTACCTTGTTTTAAGACTATATCAAAATGGTAATAGATTTTTTGTAGATCTTTACTGGATTTTACAATGAATAGTTTTGTATGTTTTGCTCTTTGCTTTACGATATTGCGCATGTTTGGCATTTTATTTCGCCTAAATTTTATCACATATTGCAAAAACCCAAAATCAAACCTTTCGGTACAACCATCAGCAGAATCAGGACGAGCTTTGCCATAATTAAGAAATATACGTTTGATAACTCTATAAAGACAAATATAGGTAGGCAAATCAAACAATATCAGCATATCAGCACGATTTATGCGTTCGCTAGCGCTATTGCTATAATTACCATCAATTATCCAACTTTGTTTGGCGACTAAATCGGCGTGAAAGCTCATAAATTCTTGCTCATCTCGCTCAACCCAGTTTGGCAGATGAAATTCCTGATCTAAATGGAATAAGGGCAAACCAGTAATTTTTGCAAGGTTTCTAGCTAAGGTAGACTTGCCAGCACCGCACCCACCCAAGATTGCAATTCGTTGCATTGACATACCTAATTGTTAAAAACTAATAGCTAACCTAGTTTAGCAATTCTGGCTAGGCGCAATTTTGCAAAATCTTCTCCTGCATGATGCGAAGAGCGAGTTAGTGGGGAAGCAGATACCAATAAAAAACCTTTTGCATAAGCAATTTTTTCATAGGCCTTAAATTCATCTGGCGTTATAAAATCCATCACTGGATGATGTTTTTTTGAGGGTTGTAAATATTGCCCAATGGTCAAAAAATCAACATCAGCTGATCGCAAATCATCCATCAACTGCAATATTTCATTTCTTGTTTCCCCTAAACCCACCATAATTCCAGATTTGGTGAACATTGTTGGATCAAGCTCTTTTACTCTTTGCAACAATCGAATTGAATAAAAATATCGAGAACCGGGACAAACGCTAAGATAGTTTGATGGCACGGTTTCAAGGTTATGATTATAAACATCGGGTTTTGCTGCTACTACTTGTTCAAGCGCCCCATCTTTTCTCAAAAAATCAGGGGTTAGTATTTCAATGGTTGTATTGGGGCATTTATTGCGAATTGCCGCAATCACTTTTACAAAATGCCCTGCCCCACCATCAGCTAAATCATCACGATCAACCGAAGTTATCACCACATGATTTAGCCCAAGTTTTGCAATACCATTTGCAACATTTTCAGGCTCATTTTCATCGAGTGGCAAAGGTTTACCCGTTGCCACATTGCAAAAAGCGCAAGCACGGGTACAAATCTCGCCCATAATCATCATAGAGGCGTGTTTTTGCTCAAAACATTCACCAATATTTGGGCAAGCCCCTTCTGTGCAAATTGTTACAATATTATTATCTTTAATGATTTTATTAGTTTGTTTGAAAAGTTTAGATCCCGGAGCTTTTACCCTAATCCAGTCGGGTTTCCTTGCAATAGGATTATCAGGTCGATGCGCCTTTTCAGGGTGGCGAACAGGTTTTTTTGCTTCAAATAAAGTTACCATAAATATTTAATCTTTTTTCTTACGAGTAAAAAGAGCTGTCACACCAGCAGCAATAAGCCCAAAGATAACTCCAGGAATTGCAGAAACAAATATTGATGTCCAAAGCGCTGATAAGCCTTCTACATTCTCATCATTTAAGGATATTGAAACTGCTTCTGGCAAGACTAAATTTAGTAGCCCCAGAAAAAGACCAAGCAATAATGATGCTCCAAACACTCCAAAAAATACTTTTTTTGCTAATGACATAATATTCTCCTATTTACGCATTTGATATGCACGATAGCCCCAAATTAAAGCACTTGCGCCAACAATGCCAGCTATCAAGCTCCAAAGCAAATTACCGCCCCAAAGACCAAATAATATTCCCATTAGAAAATTAACCAAAAACGCCCCGACAACGCCAAGAGCCACATTAAGAAATATCGAATTTTCTGCCTTCATAAAGCGTGCCGCAATAAGACCTGCAACACCACCAACAATTATTGCTAAAATAAAACCCATAATTTTCTCCTTTTTGTGCTCAATAATAATAAAGACTCTTCACTCCGTTCAGAGTGACAAGAAAAATGTCATGCTGAGCGTTAGCGAAGTATCTTTATATAATCACATATTGAGTGCTTTACCATAAGCGTCAAGTACGCTCTCTTTCATTGTTTCGCTTAATGTCGGATGCGGAAATATCGTGTGCATCAATTCTTCTTCAGTGGTTTCTAAATTCATTGCAATTACAAAACCTTGTATAAGCTCGGTAACTTCTGTGCCAATCATGTGTGCGCCTAGCAATTCGCCAGTTTTATCATCAAATATGGTTTTTACCAAGCCATCAGGTTCGCCAAGCGCAACTGCTTTGCCGTTGCCAATGAATGGGAAACGCCCGATTTTGACCTTGCGCCCTTGCTCTTTTGCAGCTTTTTCAGTCATGCCAACTGATGCCACTTGCGGATCGCAATATGTGCAACCCGGAATTTTATCTCTATCTAGTGCATGAGGCTTCTGCCCTGCAATTTTTTCAACACAAATTACCGCTTCATGCTCGGCTTTATGCGCTAACATTGGCGGCCCTGCAACATCACCAATGGCAAAAATACCTGTTACATTTGTTTGGCAATAATCATCAATTTTTATCGCACCACGCTCAATTTTTACGCCCATTTTTTCAAGACCAAGATTTTCTGTGTTACATTGCACACCAACCGCAGAAATCAGCTTTTCAGCCACAATTTTCTCAATTTTGCCATTAGGCAATTCAACATGCGCAATTATGCCGCTTTTAGTCTTTTCAATTTTAATGACTTTAGTATCGGTTAAAATTCTCATGCCACGTTTTTCAAAACGCTTTTTAGCCAATTTTGAAATTTCTTCGTCTTCAACAGGCATAACATTTGAAAGCAATTCAACAACCGTTACTTCAACTCCCATTGAGCGATAAAATGAAGCGAACTCAATGCCGATTGCGCCAGACCCCATCACCACGATAGATTTAGGCATGGTCTTTGGCTTCATCGCATCAAAATATGTCCATATTTTATCATTATCTGGCTCAATTCCGGGTAAAACACGAGGGCGTGCGCCAGTGGCAATAATGATGTTTTTCGCTTTATAATTCCCAATAGGCAAAATGCCCTTTGGAATAGTATTTTGCGGCTCAACAATGGCTTTTTTAGTCTTTTCAACCTTGATTTCGCCTTTAGCTGTGATGGTTGCCTCACCCCAAATAACATCGACTTTATTCTTCTTCATCAAAAAGCCAATTCCAGCCGCCATTTGCGCCGTTACACCACGAGAGCGTTTTACTACCGCATCAATATCTGCACTAAATTTATCAGCTTTAAGACCATAGTCTTTGGCGTGCACCATGTGGTCATAGACTTCTGCCGAGCGAAGCAATGCTTTAGTTGGAATACAGCCCCAATTAAGGCAAATCCCACCCATATGTTCACGCTCAATAATAGCGGTTTTAAGCCCAAGTTGGCTGGCACGAATTGCGGCAATATATCCACCCGGTCCTGAGCCAATTACAATTAAATCATAAGAATTTGCCATAGATGCCTCTTAAATTATGCTTTTAGCATTTGATAGATTGTGTCTTTAAGATTCATGCGAGTTTTGCGCATTGTTTCCATATTAAAGTTATCAGTTGGCTCGATCTTAGTTTCAGCCAAATGAATAGCTTTATTCACTTCATAATATTCGTCATAAAGTTTAGCAAAATGCGCATCATTGGTTTTTAACTCGCTAATTTTATCTGCAAATTCTGGAAATTCTACGAGTATTTCATGTGGGATATTTGACATTATTTTTTCCTTCTTATTCAAGCCAGCATCATAACTGGATTTTCTATCATTTTCTTAAACGCATCAAGCATTAAAGCACCAAGCGCACCATCTACGCTTCGATGATCGCATGATAATGTTACGTCCATAATCACGCCAATTTTCATTTCGCCCTTATCGGCATAAACTCGCTCCGAGCCTGCGCCAACGGCTAAAATTGTGCCGTGTGGTGGATTGATTACTGCTGAAAATTGCTTGATGCCGAACATGCCGAGATTTGAAATGGCGGTTGAGCCGCCTTGATATTCGTGTGGGGCCAGTTTTTTACTTTTGGCACGCATGGCATAATCACGCACTGCATCTGATATTTGGCGCAATGTCATTTTTTCGGCTGAGCGAACAACGGGGGTGAATAAACCGCCCTCAACTGCCACCGCAACCGCAACATCGCTTGCTTTATGATAAAGTATGCTATCGCCTGCCCATGTTGCGTTGCCGTCTGGAACTTTTTGTAAGGCTAATGCCCATGCTTTGACGATGAAGTCATTTACCGAGAGTTTGAACTCTGGTTTGCCCTCTTTATCTTTAGGTGCAGAACCGTTTATTTCTGCTCGTGCTTTAAGCAAATTATCAAGATTACACTCAATATTGAGATAAAAATGCGGAATGGTTTGTTTTGCCTCGGTTAAGCGAGCCGCAACAACAGTGCGCATACCATCATTCTTGCGCTCCTCATAAGTGCCTGCCTCATAAAGTGCCTTCACTGCTTCGCTACTCATGCCAGATGCCATTGTAGCTTTTGATGCTGGGGTTTTTGCAAGAACGCCCTCAGCTTTTGCCTTTTCAACGTCGACTTTTATCACTCGCCCTTTTGGCCCAGAGCCAGATATTGCGCTAATATCAATATTGGCATCTTTTGCTATTCGGCGAGCTAATGGTGAGGCAAAAATTCGCTCTCCAGTGTTTGCAGCTGGTGCAGCTATTGGCGCAGGTGCAGTTTGCTCTTTTGCGGGTGTTACATTTGCAGGAGCGACTCCCTCCCCCCCCGAGGGGGAGGGTTGGGGTGGGGGGGCAGCAGAAATATCACTTACTTTACCAATATCACTCGCACTCTCGCCTTCCTCAA
Organism: Devosiaceae bacterium; assembly: GCA_021648585.1. Taxonomy (GTDB): domain Bacteria; phylum Pseudomonadota; class Alphaproteobacteria; order Rhizobiales; family Devosiaceae; genus S141-66. The sequence continues at coordinate 13,472 of JAKISM010000049.1, forward strand.
GCAAAACCGCAATCACCGCATTGACCTTCACACCCTCAGTGCCACCAGCAACCAAAATTTTGCCAATCACACCCTCATCAACCGCTTCAACTTCCATTGTCGCCTTATCGGTTTCAATTTCAGCAATAATATCACCAGCAGATACGCTATCGCCTTCTTTAACTAACCATTTTGCAAGAATACCCTCTTCCATTGTCGGTGATAGGGCTGGCATTGTTATATTTATTGGCATATTCTATCTCCTAAAAACATATTGCATGCAATATGCTTTTTCACTTTTAATACGCATGTCTTTTATCCCAAAACCGGTGTCCACTTTTGGGAGACATGCTTTAAGACCTATAAGTAACAGCATTAACCGCTGCAACAACTTCATCGACACTTGGCAGTGCTAGTTTTTCTAAATTTGCCGCATAAGGCATTGGCACGTCTTTTCCTGCCACTCGCATTACTGGTGCGTCAAGATAATCAAATGCTTTTTCCATAATTTGTGCGCTTAATTCTGCTGCGATTGAGCAAATTGGCCAACCTTCTTCTACCAAAACACAGCGCCCTGTTTTTTTAACCGATGCTAAAACCGTTTCCATATCTAATGGGCGTAAGGTGCGTAAATCTATTAGTTCCACATCAACTCCTGCGCTAACCCGTTTTTCGTTAGCGTCCGTTGCATATTTCATGCCCCTTGAATCTGAAATAATAGTTACGTCAGCGCCCTC
>JAKISM010000050.1 GCA_021648585.1 Devosiaceae bacterium
CCAAGCGAGGTTTCTTTATATTTCATATCCATATCTCGCCCCGTAACTCGCATTGTTTCAATGCAAGCATCAAGCGAAACTAGATGTGTGCCATCGCCATGAATTGCTAGGCTTGCCGCCGCAACTGCTTTTACTGCTCCCATGCCATTGCGCTCGATGCACGGGATTTGCACTAGGCCTTTAATTGGGTCGCACGTCATTCCTAAATGATGCTCTAGTGCTATTTCGGCGGCGTTTTCTATTTGCTCATTTGTGCCGCCCAACACATAACAAAGTGCCGCTGCCGCCATTGCCGAAGCCGAGCCTATTTCGCCTTGGCAGCCAACTTCTGCACCAGAAATTGAGGCGTTATATTTTATCAAACCGCCTATTACCGCCGCTGTTAATAGCATATCTGGCACTTTATTTTTATCGCTATTTGGCACATGCTCAAGATAATATTTTATCACTGATGGCAACACTCCAGCCGCCCCATTGGTTGGCGCAGTTACCACTCGACCGCCGTCCGCATTCTCCTCATTCACCGCCATTGCATAAGCACTAAGCCAATCAATCGCCGAGTGGAGCGGCACGTCATTTCTCCCTGCTTTTCCCTTTAGCGCTTTATAAATTCACTGCCCGTCTTTTTACAAATAGCCCTCCAGGTAATTCTCCACCTGTCTGTAGCCCACGCTCAATGCAATCATTCATCACGCACCAGATTTTTTCTAAATAATCATCAAGCTGTTCTTGTGAACGATAGGTCAATTCATTTGCTCGCTTCATTTGCGCCAAAGTTAAATTTGCCTCACTCCCCATCTCAAGCATTTCTTGCCCATTATGAAATGGAAATGGAATATCTTCCTTGCTACTTTGTTTTGGCGGGGCGTGCATTTCTGCCTCATTCATTATAAAACCGCCACCAATAGAATAATATGTTTCGCTTAAAACCACATTGCCCTCAGCATCAGCAATATCAAAACAAAGAGTGTTGGCGTGAAGTTTTTTTGTCTTTTTATCGACAATAATATCTTTATCAGGATCAAAAGCAATTTCTTGCTTATTAAATTTTAGCGCCTTTTTTGCTTTAAGATTATCAAACAAATCTGCAAAATCATCCATTTCCTCATCTGGCAAAAATCCAAGCAACCCAGCGAAAACTGCTTTGCATGTACCATGCCCAACTCCAGTATGAGCGAGCGAGCCAAACAACGTAATTTTAAGAGAAATAGCGCCATCGTTTTTGGGCAATTTTTCTCGCACCAAAACAACAAAGCGATTAGCCGCCAGCATTGGCCCCATTGTATGGGACGAAGAAGGGCCAATCCCGATTTTAAACATATCAAAAACTGAAACGAACATTTCACCTTCTCCGTTAGTTTGAAGAATAAGAGTGTTCTTTATATTTATATTTGTCCAGCAAGAAAAGAAAATAAAAGGCGAACATAATTATCCGCCTTTTAGATTTATTTTGCTAAACGATAGCTGTGGGCTTTTTAACCTGCGTCATTAAATCATCGTCCCACTCGCCTTCAACATTAATGTGCGCCGCCCCGCCAAGTAACACCGCTTCTATCAAATTATGAGTAAGATAGACATATAAACCGGGTTGCAAGAATTTATAAGTTGCAGCTCCTGCTGAGCCACCCCGAATAAACCACGTTTCTATATTGGTTGCAGGTGCATCACTAAAAGAGCCAGTTTCCCAAACATAATCACCATGCCCACCAATAATGTGCGGACGGCTATCACGATTGGCTTGTGCATGAATGAATAAAACTGTTTCACCAACTTTTGCACTAAGTGCCGCATCGCCTGTCATTGCAAATGCCGCACCATTTAGGGCAATATGAGTTGGAGTAAGCGTTTTCATCGCTTCAATACTATCACCAAAATCATCACCAGCCGCTTCATATTTCTTGAACTCGCCATTCTCATCTTTAGGAATATAATAATCTTGCTCACCAATATAATAAACTTTGTCATAGGTAATGCTATTGCCATCACCATCTTTAAGCCCATCTCTTGGCAATACCATAATAGCGCCGTTCATTCCGTGCGTTACATGATATGGAATCATCGCACCACCCGGTGCGCAATGATAGACAAAAACCCCAGATCGTGTTGCCTTAAAGCGCAAAACAACCTCTTCACCTGGTTGCACCATAGTTAAACCAGCACCGCCAAGCGCCCCAGTTGCTGCATGAAAATCAATATTATGCTCCAGCACACTGCTCTCAGGATTAACCAAAGTAAGCTCAAGATAATCGCCCTCATGCACAATAGCCATTGGACCCGGAACTGAGCCATTAAAAGTTAGCGCCCAAATTTCAGTGCCATCGCCATCAATGACTATTTTTTTCTCCCATATTGTTAGATTTGAATATATTTTTGATGCCCAGCCTTCCTTCTATTTTGGCATAGATATTCTTTGGCTTAAACATATATATAAAAGGCATCTTTTATTAAGCTAGCAAAACAAGTGACAATTTGTCAATTATGCTCTAGACAGACATGTATAAATAAATGGGGTTTTGAAATTTTCTAATGCGTTTAACCAGATTTACCGACAATTCTTTACGAGTATTGATTTATTTAACTTTGAATAAACAACGTGATGCAACCATTACTGAAATAGCTGAAAAAGTTGCTATTCCACGCAATCATTTAATGAAAATCGTTCATGCTTTATCAAAGAAAGAATTTATCAAAACCACACGAGGGCGAGGCGGCGGCATTAGGTTGGCACTTTGCGCTAAAAAAATTAAAGTTGGCGATGTTATTCGCAAAATGGAAGAACGGCTAGATATAATAGAATGTTATAAGCCACGTTGCCCGCTTGCTGGCAGTTGCAGGCTAAAAAATGTGCTTGGCGAAGCAACAAACGCTTTTTTGAGTGTTCTTGATAATTATTCGGTAAATGATTTAGTTGCGCAAAGGGAAAGCAAGCTAATGGAATTACTTGGTATTACTTGACCCTAAACTATCTTAGGGGACTGCCATCTCCAAGCAAACCAGATGATCGCTAACATGCAAATGACTTCAATAGATGCAATGAATATATAATGCGGCAGAAGCGTTCCGCCGCCCACAACAAATATGATTGTAATTACACCTGCAATAATATTTGCCCAGCGGTTAATTTTATAATTTAGCACCCGTGACAAGAAAATCATAGCAATAGGGATTTGAATTTTTACCGCTCCAAATAACATAAGCCAAGTGATTGGAATATCGCCTGCAAATGCCGCAAGTTCCTCGTGAATTCCTGGAACAAAGAGCGAGAGAATATCCGCAAACGCCATATTTAATGTTATGACTATCCATAGAGTTGAAAATTTAGTTTTTATGTTCATTTTACTATTCCTTTTTGTTGTTCGTGGCTGAGTTATTGGGTTCAAGAGTTATGACCACGCTCCCTTTTTTGCGCCCAGTATCAACATGTCTATGCGCCTCAACTATTTGCTCAAGCGGATAGATTCTATCAATTACGGGTATGAACTTGCCTTGCTCTGCCAGATCAGCAATGAATTTCAAACTTTTGGCGCTGCCGTTAGCAACACCAGCAATAAGTTTTTTACCATTTTTCTTTGAAACAAAATTAGCCAAAAGCATGTCTTTTAAACTGCCCAAAACCAGCAAAAGCCGACCAGTTTTATTTAGTGAATTTTTACTGCGTGACCAAGGAGCATTTCCAGCTGTATCGGCAATTATATCGTAGGTCTCACTATTTTTTGTGAAATCCTCATTTGTATAATCTATCACTTTGTCCGCCCCAATAGATTTTACAAGTTCCAAATTTGCTCCGCTACAAACACCTGTTACATGCGCACCAAAATATTTTGCAAATTGCACCAATGCAGTGCCTGTTGTCCCAGATGCGCCATTGATTAGGACTTTTTCGCCCTGCTTGATTTTACCTAGTTTTTTCAAAAAATCCAAAGCCACCGTGCCACCAAAACAAAGCGCTGCTGCTTGCTCAAAACTAAGATTGTCAGGCTTAAGTGCTATTGCTCCATCTTGTGGCATGGCTTTATATTCTGCATGAGCGCCAGACCCTAACCCGCAATCGGCAAAAACCTTATCGCCAACCTTATATTTATTCACACCTTTGCCAACTGCCTCAATAGTTCCAGCTAATTCTGTGCCAAGAATTGGTTGTCTTGGAGCAAAAATTCCAAAAACCAAACGCCCTAACATCGAAAAACCCTTTGGCATTTCAAGGCTACGCGCTCGCCAATCTGCTGCGCTAACAGTTGTGGCGTAAACTTTAATCAGAACTTCATTATCTTTAGGAACAGGCTTTTCAAGCTCGACAATATGCACGACTTCTGGTGATCCATATTTTTTATAAATAGCAGCTTTCATTTTATTTCTCTTTTTTAGCAATTATAAACATTGCCTTATCTTTACCTGGTTGCCATTGATGTAAAATTTCAAACCCAGCACCAGAAATGCTGCTCAGCAATTCTTTTGGGCTAAAAAATCTTACAAGCGGGAGCAAGCCTAATGCATTGCCGATGGGTAGGAAAAATTTGAGTGCCCTATGATCAGAAATACAGGCGGTGCTTGAAACAAAAATTCCCTCTGGCTTTAACATTTTTTTGATGCGGGCAATCGCTACGTTTTTATCGTCCAGAAGATGCAAAACAGAATGTGCCATTACCATGTCATAAGTTTTTGGATCGGTTTTCATGTCCTCCAATTTTACTTGGGTAAAGGTAATGTTGCTGATGTTATCAGCAATCAATTTTTCTTTTGCAATTGCAAGCATGTTAGATGAAACATCAATGGCATCAATCTGCTTAACAAATGGGGCGTGGGCAATGGCGATAGTGCCAGTGCCACACCCAATTTCCAGCACCCGCATATTTTGGTGCATGTAGCTACGGGTAAGTTCTAGCTTTCTTTGATAGGCTTTTTGATCAATAATCGGATCTTTTGAATATTTTTTTGCTATAAAGTTCCAAAAATAACTGTTAAGTCTAGCCATGATAATTCCTTTATTTTACCGTTCGATCTGAATTTTTAGAAACTTCGTACGAAAACACGTCTTGAAGCGGTGTGTTAAAAGCCAGAGCGATTAGAAAAGCCAATTCGAGCGAAGGTGCATATTTTGCGTTTTCAATCGCCACAATAGTTTGGCGGGTTACGCCAACTAATTCAGCCAATTTTTTTTGCGTCATTTCATCATGCTCAAAACGAAGGCGGCGAATATTATTTTTTACCTGCCGTTTAATAAGGGTGATTTTGCCCATATTAAATCCCTCTACGATAAAAGAAAATCTGCATCAGGCTTTCAACAATGCCAGCAATAACTGTGAATGAAAGTAGGAAATGAATGCTTATAAAAATGCTTTGCCCCATTGCCAAAGCAATCATTGTGGTAATAAAGCCAACAAAAATAATATAATAAGCAATACGTAAAGTGCGAAGCTCAATCAACTTATCACGCTCATCAATCAAAGAAGAAGGATTAGCGTCTTTGGTAATAATCGCATAAATAATGTTAAAGACTATATGAGCAATTATTTGGAAAACTCCGCCGCCAAAAATAAGCCAAAGAATTGACTTACCAATTAAAATACCAGCATCTGGCGTATCAAATAATCCAGCCTGATAATTTTGCCTAGTGAAATAAAAATAAAAGCCAAAAACAATCGTAATGGAAAATAACGATATAATGGCACTCTTCTCTTGTTGGGGCATGATTTCCTCTGTTTTGACGTGTTAGTAGTATAAATTAGACTTGATGTATGTTATTTTATACTTAGTGTCAAGTATTTTTGACTTTTCATTTTGCCTAGTCGATCGTCATAGCGAGAAGCGAAGCGTCGAAGCTATCCAGAATCCATCAGCTTATCGCAACATTCTGGATTGCCACGTCGGCTCCGCCTCCTCGCAAAGACGAAGTGAGGGAATAAGGTTTTGCACTCCGTAATAACCAAAATTGCAATCCGCTTCCCTCCCCCTTTGCGGGGAGGGATTGAGGGTGGGGGTTTGGATTAAAAGCAGAAGATGGTGGAGCGGGCGGGCAAAAAGTAACCCAATATTTTCTTCTCACGCAAAAGAACTACAACAAGGTGGTCGATGGACTATTGAACCGACAATAGCTAAATAATTCATCTATTGTACAAAGGTCACTTTATAATTGCATTCATATACTCATTTAGTGATTTTATTTCCTCAATTTTATTAATGCCAGAGCCAGCCCAAAGAGATTGAAACTCTGTATTACCTACATCTCTTGCGTATTTTCTTAATAGCATACTAGCATAATGCATGTGGGGAAATCCTAGATTATTTTGTATATCTAGCAAGGCCAGTGTATTTTTTAATCCTCTAGCTTTCTTCCCCGTTATACTTGTGGTGAACATAGTCGCATCATGGCGTGTTTTTGCGATGAGCGCTTGCTTATATTCTTTTGTTGCAGTGCTTTCATTTGTTGTCAAAAACCCTGTTCCTATCTGGACGCCATCGAACCCTTTTTTCAGTGTGCATTTTACATCATCTCGAGTAACAATACCGCCAGTCATAACCAAATATTTATCACTGTAATTTTGCATGAATGAGATAAATTCAACTTCAGTACTATAAACATCACACTCAAACCCTCCTTGGTGTCCACCCGCATTACTATTTTGATATATCAAAATATCTGAATCTTGTGTTTCAAATGCAATAGTTGCCTCTTCAACTGAATTGACAGTTGTCATTATCAAAGTTCCCGCTTTTTTGAGGGCGGCAATTTCAGCTTCTTTTAAAAGACCAAAGGTTGTACTCACAACTGGAACATTTTGCTCAATTATAAGTTCAATCAAATCACTCATAGTGGGAGGTGATGGTATGGTGAACTTGCTTTCCTTTAAAATACCGAGTTCAGCTTCAATTTCCAAAATTTCCTTCGGTTTAGCCAAAGGATCTTGGCTATAGTAATTATAATCTACAAAGAGATTAATGGAGAAAGCTTTGCTCGTTAACGCTTTAACACTCTCAATAAATTCTTGAACCTGCTTTAATGGCATATACCCGCTTGGGATAGCACCCAATATTCCAAAATTTGATACTTGTGCAATGAATTCTGGCGTGGTGATGCCGCCTGCCATTGGGGCTTGAAGTATTGGATATTTGATATTTAGTTTTTGTTGGATTGTTTTTTTCATGATGCTAATTACGTTAGCAGTGTTTGAGGAGCATGTAAAAATTAATATCTTTGAGTAATTTTTATTGCACCTTATGGTATATAAGAAAAAGGGAGGTGGCTGGAAGTAAAGAGCATTAGCATCAGTTGAACAACATCCAGATTGCCACGGCTGCTAGCATGATCCCGAATAGGATATTTAGTTGTCGAGCCTTTTTGTCTTGTCTAAAAATTGCTGCCAAGCGATCTCCTACATAAGTCCATAGCAAAAATGCAATTAAGTTATTTATCGTAAAAATGGTTGTAATGATAATTATCATGGCTACTTGTGAATTCTCACTGGGTTTTGTAAGTTGTGTGAAAACTAATGTGATGATTAGATATGCTTTTGGATTAAGCAAAAGCAAAAATATCCCATCAACAAATCCTACGTGTCGAGCTTGTGTTTTTTCTTTCATAATGCCAGCACTAAACAAAGCCCAAGCGAGATAAAACACATATGCGCTTCCTAGATATTTTATTATATTTAGAAATTTAGGAAGCTCGTTAGCAAACCAGATAAACCCTAATCCAATTGCTAGCGTCAATACCCAAGTTGCAATATGGTATCCTGCAAGGGCAGGAATAGTTGCGTTAAAACCAAATCTAGCGCCATTAGCTGCAAAAAACATATTCCCTGGTCCTGGCGAATAAGCAAGAGGAAAGAGAAATAAAATAAGAGAGATAGTGATTTCTAGCATAGTTACTCAAGTATCATTCTTCGAAACTGTCTGTCGACCCGATTTTGACAAAAACCATAAAATTTACCTATGGCCAGAATAGTAGACAAAATAAAACCCCGCAAATTCATGCGGGGTTTGAAATTCTTAAAATTAAATACGTTAAAGTGCTATATTAAGCGGTTTGCACCATTTCGTGTTCGTCTGGCTCTCGTAATACATAACCACGACCCCAAACAGTTTCGATGTAATTTGTGCCGCCTGTTGCAACTGAGAGTTTTTTGCGTAATTTACAAATGAACACATCAATAATTTTCAATTCTGGCTCGTCCATGCCGCCATAAAGGTGATTGAGGAACATTTCTTTGGTTAGCGTTGTGCCTTTTCTTAATGATAAAAGCTCAAGCATTTGATATTCTTTACCAGTTAAATGCACACGATGGCTAGCCACTTCAACCGTTTTAGTATCAAGATTTACCGCCAATTCACCAGTTGTGATAATTGATTGTGCGTGCCCTTTTGAGCGACGAACAACTGCATGAATACGAGCAACCAATTCATCTTTATGAAAAGGCTTTGTCATATAATCATCAGCACCAAAACCAAGCCCACGCACCTTATCTTCAATGCCCGCAAGGCCAGAAAGAATAAGAATTGGAGTTTGAACTTTGGCAATCCTAAGCGTACGCAACACTTCATACCCACTCATATCGGGTAGATTTAAATCTAATAAAATAATATCATAATCATATAATTTACCAAGATCGACGCCCTCTTCACCTAAATCGGTGGTATAGACGTTAAAACTCTCGGATTTTAGCATTAGTTCGATGCTTTGTGCTGTTGCACTATCATCTTCTACTAAGAGTACTCGCATGTTTATCCCCTTAAAAATTTGTTACTGTCCCTGCTGGAACTACTCAGATGCATCCCATGCGTGAGCACATCCATCGTTAATCCTACTGGATATGATTCGACACTACTGAGAAATAGTTAACAAAGTTTAATTCATATTAGCAAGATGCTAATAAATTTAATTAAAAAATAGTAAGGCATTGATTTTATTAAATAAAAACCTTTACATCTTTTTAATGTTTTAGGTTAAGAAAGCGTTACAAGAGATTCATTGGACTCAATGAAAAGCGCTTTAGTACCAACAAAACTAAGGAAAATAACTTATTAACAAGAATGATCTTGAAATATGAAAATAGCGCTTTTTTCTTAACAATAGGTTACAGTTTTCTTGTGATTCGTACTTTTTAAGATAAACTGTTTCACTTTGAAGCATAAAGAGAGAACTTAGCTTTCATGATTGATCCGCTAATAAGCGAAATTAACGCTATTGATGAAATTGAGGTTTTTGGCCGTGTAAAAACCGTGCAAGGGCTGTTGCTTGAAGTAACTGGCCCAGTACGTGAATTGCGGGTTGGCGGACGTGTATCAATAGAAAGACAATCTGGTAAAAACCTAGCATGTGAAATTATTGGCTTTCGTGATGGACACGCACTTTGCCTGCCATTTGGCCCTATTGAGGGAGTGCGCTTGGGGTGCAAGGCAGTATTTTCTAGCCATGATGGCGCTGTTTATCCTTCTATGAGTTGGTTAGGTCGGGTGGTAAATGCCAATGGCGAGGCGATTGATGGCAAAGGCATAGTACCACGAGGCGATGTAGCATATCCATTGCGCAACAACCCGCTAGCAGCCCATGATAGAGCACGAGTTGGCAAACCGCTTGATCTTGGTGTGCGAGTATTAAACACTTTTACAACGGTATGCGAAGGACAACGATTAGGGATTTTTGCTGGCTCTGGGGTTGGTAAATCGGTTCTTATGTCAATGTTGGCGGTAAATACTGAGGTCGATGTTGCAGTAATTGGGCTTATTGGAGAACGTGGGCGAGAAGTGCAAGAGTTTATTACCGATTATTTGGGCGAAGAGGGCATTAAGAAAACCGTTTTGGTGGTTGCAACTTCAGATGAAAGCGCTCTTATGCGCCGCCAAGCGGCATATTTAACGCTTTCCCTATCGGAATATTATCGTGATCAGGGCAAAAAAGTATTATGTATGATGGATAGCCTAACTCGTTTTGCAATGGCACAACGAGAAATAGGGCTTTCAATAGGCGAGCCACCCACCGCAAAGGGCTATCCGCCAACAGTTTTCTCTGAATTACCAAGATTATTAGAGCGAGCAGGGCCGGGATTAAAAAATTCTGGTTCTGTTACAGGATTATTTACTGTTTTAGTAGAAGGTGATGATCACAATGAGCCAATAGCAGATGCCGCACGTGGTATTTTAGATGGGCACATTGTAATGGAACGGGCGATTGCTGAGCGTGGAAGATATCCAGCAATTAACGTTCTAAGGTCTATTTCGCGCACCATGCCTATGTGCGTACCGGAGGAAGTTCAGCCGGTTTTGCAAAAGGCACGGGAATTTATGTCAGTTTTTGCTGATATGGAAGAATTGATCCGCTTGGGGGCTTACCGCAAAGGATCAGATGCAAAAGTAGATCAAGCGATTGCTATCAATCCTAAGCTGGAGGCGTTTTTGAGCCAGCATAGGGGAGAAGTGACTAGTATAGAACAGGGCTATGAAATGCTCAAAACTATAATAGACACAGCGATTGAAAATGAACAAACGACTTGAGTAGTGTAAGGAGTACAGGTCATGAAGTCACGAAACGAAAGCCTGATTAGGGTAAGAAAATTTAATGTTGATGAAAAACGTCGCCAATTAGCACAAATCGAAATGATGATTGGTGATTTTGAGCGCATGGCAGCAGAGCTTGATCAACAAATAGATATAGAGCATCAAAAAACTGGCATATCAGATATTGCCCATTTTGCTTATTCAACATTTGCCAAAGCTGCGATTAACAGACGAGATAATCTGCTAGCATCAGCAACTGATATGAAGGGGCAACAAGAAGCAGCACAAGATGCACTTTCTGAAGCTTTAGAAGAATTGAAAAAAATAGAACTGCTTGATCAACGTGCCAACATGGCAGAACGTGCAGCACAAGACAAAGCAGAACAAGAAGAATATGATGAAATAGCCCGCATGCGGCACATGAGTAAATAATCTAACTCTAAATCATTATCTCAAGTTAGTATTTAGCAACCAACAGGTGACTTTGTTGGTTGCTTTGTGCTGTTTGGTTGTTGGTAAGGGGTTATCCAGCGCGATTTTGAGTTCAAGCTAACTGAATGTGATCGTGGTTGCCAATGACACCAAAAATTGATATTCTTGAATCAATATATCATCGGAGAATCCAATGAGTTCTGAAATTTCAAATCTACTTCTCGCTTTGGGCATATTTTCGTTCGGTTTTATCAGTATAGGGCCCAACATACTTGCTATTATCGGCACCTCTATGGAGCGAGGTCGAAAAGATGGAACACAACTCGCTCTTGGTGTTGGAGCGGGATCAGCGATTTGGGCTACACTGACCGTCAGCGGATTGACGGCATTGATAACGGCATATGCTGGTATCGTCACACTGCTGAAAGTCTTTGGAGCAGCTTACTTGCTATGGTTAGCCTACAAGGCTTTTCGATCTGCCAGTAATTCTGATGCCACCATAAGTAAACCAAAGGCGGCGAAAGGCAAAAACCTCTTCTTTCAAGGGTTGGCAATTCAGATGACTAACCCAAAAGCGGCTTTGCAATGGATTGCAATTGTTGGTTTGGGGCTTGGAGCCAATGCGCCATTATGGGTAGGGTTGACGCTGATTGTCACTGCAACTGCATTGTCAATTCTGGTTCACTTGGTCTACGCCATCACTTTCTCAACGCAGCCAGTGATTTTATTTTATCAGCACTCTCGTAGGTGGATCGAAGGAGCGCTTGGGCTGTTTTTTACATTTGCTGCATACAAGATTGCTACGCATAGGAACTAACGTAAAGATTCAGATGTCTGCCAGAGCGTTTTTGGGACAAGCATGCCTTAGGGGCCTGGCCCATGGGTGGATTCGGTTATCCGTTTTCAAAATGGGGCAAGCTCTATGCTCTATTTCAAGACTGATTTCCCTCAATTGTATTCACTCAATCCTTATACCCCGAAACATTGCTTCCCGCATTAGCACGCAATCGCGCGAACGGAATGGCCGCCAACGCTGCAATCAGCGCAAGCACCACCAGTGCTGTCTGAAAATCAACCAAAGCCAACTCGCCCCCACGCAAAAATCCGCTGATTTCCAGCAATGAGCCGGCAATTGCAACCCCGATAGCTATGCTGACCTGTGCGCTGACGGCGGCAATGGCGCTTCCTTGCGCGGTGTCTTCCTCGGGCAGAGTGGCGTACATCAAAGCGTTTGCACCGGTGAAAAGCAGTGAGCGGGTCAGGCCGCCAAGGAAGATAAATCCAATCAACACATAGGCAAAACTAACTGGACTGACAAAACCGTAGGTGAGCATAAACGCCGAGTTAATCAGAATGGCCACCGGAAGCACCTTGTAAAATCCAAAGCGGGCATAGGCTTGTTTGGCAAAAAATTTCATGGCCAGAGCGCCCCCGGCACCGGAAAATGTGATTAGGCCCGATTGAAAAGGGTTTAACCCGTATCCGACCTGCAACATGAGCGGCACCAGAAAAGGGAAGGCCCCGATGGACAGGCGGAACAGCGCACCCCAAACGGTTGTGATTGTGAAGTTTTTGTCACGGAAAATTTTGGGATCAAGGATTGGTTTATCAACAATCAAAGTGTGACGCCAATAAGCAAAGCCGGCAAGTAGCCCGAGCGCCAGAGTGGTTGCCCCCACAGCAGGAGGCAGCGCGGGCAGCGAGATAACCGACAGACCAAATACAATACCTGATAAGGTGATGGCAACTAAAAGGAAACCCGTTAAATCCAGTGAGGTTTTTATCCTTTTCCCGGATCGAGGCAGATATTTTCCGGCGAGAAAAATGCCGACAATTCCGATGGGAATGTTAATGATAAATATCCAGTGCCAACTGAAATATGTGGTGATGAATCCACCAAGGGGTGGCCCTGCCAATGGACCAATCAGAGCGGGAATGGTCAGCCATGCCATTGCTGATACCAGGTCTGATTTTGGCGTTGCACGCAGCAAAAGAACCCGCCCGACCGGCATCATCATCGAGCCGCCCATGCCTTGCAAAAATCTGGAAATCACAAAAGTTTCCAGTGAATTTGAAAATGCGCAGGCCAGCGAGCCAAGCATAAAAACGCCAATGGCAATCCGAAACACATTCACAGCGCCATACCTGTCAGAGAGCCAGCCACTTACCGGAATAAATATGGCCAGCGCCACAAGGTACGAAGTCAGCGCGAGTTTAAGCGCCACCGGATCTGTCCCGATGTCCATGGCAATAGCGGGCAACGACGTGGCAATAACGGTCGCGTCCATCATTTCCATGAACAATGCGACAGACAGGATTAAAGGGACAATGCGTGACATGGAATATTCCGACTCGGAACAAAGCATGAAAGTACTTGTCAGGGTCTGATATAGCAATGGATGAATCTAATGGACCCCACCCACGCAAACATTTGTTTTCTTGTTAACTAGCCAAGGCATAGTTCAGGTGATATTGACCCGTGCCAACTCAGCATTTTTGCCGATTCGTCTTTTTAGGCGAGAAAAATGCATCTGTTCCAATATTTCTGATTACAATCAGCGCCAAGGAGAGACTGGCAATGGCACAAATTATTTCCTCCGCAACTGGTGAATCTGCACTGACATTTGACGATGTTTTGTTGCAACCCGCTGCCTCCAGCGTTATGCCTGCAGAAGTAAGTCTGCGCACAAAAATCACCCGCGATATCACCTTGAATTTACCCATCCTTTCCTCCGCCATGGATACGGTGACCGAAAGCAATATGGCCATTGCCCTGGCCCAGGCCGGGGGCATGGGGGTGATCCACCGCAATATGGAGCCCCACGAGCAGGCCGAGCAGGTGCGTCAGGTCAAGAAGTTTGAAAGTGGCATGGTGGTCAACCCGATTACAATTGGCCCCAGCGCCACCCTTGCCGATGCCCATGCGCTGATGGATTTGCATAAAATTTCCGGTATTCCGGTGGTTGAAAATGGCGGCACC
>JAKISM010000051.1 GCA_021648585.1 Devosiaceae bacterium
AAAATTTAAGGGTTGTGCCGCTAACTATCCATGTTCCATTAAAGCAAGTGCCAGAACTATTAACAAAAGAGCTGATTGTTAAAAGCACAAAAATAATTGCTAAGGATTTACAAAAACGCTTTAATATCAAGTGCGCTAAATTAGCAATTTGTGGGCTTAATCCGCACGCTGGAGAAGATGCAACAATAGGCTTTGAGGATAGGGATATCATTGCCCCTAGTGTCAAAGAATTACAACAATTTGGAATAAATATTGTTGGTCCGCTACCTGCCGATACAATATTTTATCCCCCTCACTGGAAACAATATGACGCCATAATTGCTATCTATCATGACCAAGCTCTAATTCCTATCAAGACACTAGCTTTTGATAGTGGTGTGAACATAACTTTAGGATTGCCAATTATTCGCACTTCACCAGATCACGGAACAGCGCTTGATTTGGCAGGCAGTGGAAATGCGTCAATATCATCTATGTTGGCAGCATTAAAAATGGCTGATAAAATGAGCATGGAAGTATAATGAGCATTGATAATTTGCCACCCCTTAGGGAAGTAATTGAAAAATATAGCTTAAGAGCAAAAAAAAACTTGGGGCAGAACTTTTTGCTAGATCTAAATCTAACGACAAGAATTGCTAGAAGCGCTGGACGATTAGAGAATCACACAATCATTGAAATTGGGCCCGGCCCGGGAGGTCTCACTCGAGCCCTTTTAAGTGAGGGCGCTAAAAAAGTAATTGCGATTGAAAAAGATGAGCGCACAAGACCAGCCTTAGAAGAAATATCAAATGCCTACCCTAACCGTTTAGAGGTAATTTTTGCCGACGCGCTCGAGGTAGATTATAATTCATTAGTTGATGGCCCTACAAAAATAGTTGCAAATTTACCGTATAATATAGCAACTCCGTTGCTTATTGGCTGGCTAACTAATCAACAATACCCACCATTTTTTGATAGTTTGACTTTAATGTTTCAAAAGGAAGTGGCTTTAAGAATTTGCGCACAAAGCGGTTCAAAAACCTATGGTCGTTTAAGTGTATTAAGCACTTGGCTAACTGATGCCACTCTAATGTTTAATGTTGATAAAAGCGCCTTTACGCCACCGCCAAAAGTTACTTCTTCAATCGTTCATCTTGTTCCAAAAGAAGTCGATCAATCTATCAAAATAAACGCCTTAGAAAATGTGACAAAAGCCGCATTTGGACAAAGGCGTAAGATGATACGTCAAAGCCTTAAGTCACTAAATCTGCCAGTTAAAGAGCTATTAGAAGTAGCTAATTTAACAGGAACAGAACGAGCTGAAGATTTACCAATTAGTAGTTTTTTGCAAATGGCCAAGTTATTATCTTGATATGGCAAGTTATTATCTTGAGAATAAAAAGATAGATATTTGACAAACCCTACCCAAAACACCTTTTTTTATTACTGTTCATAGAAGTCTTACAGCATACTCAAATGTCATCCTGAACTATAGTGAAGGGTCTTCTCTTTTAAGTTTAAGATACTTCGCTTCGCTCAGCATGACATTTTCTCCTGTCACCCTGAGCGTAGCGAAGAGTCTTAAGCTTTGCTTGTGTAGTTATAAATTACACGATAATATGAAACAAATATGCCCCAAAACAAACGAACAGAAATCATGACAAGAAAAATAATAATAGACACAGATCCGGGACAAGATGATGCAATAGCAATATTGCTAGCGCTTGCCTCCCCTGAATTAGAAGTGATTGGAATTACTACAGTTGCTGGTAATGTTCCGCTTAATCTAACAACAAAAAACGCCCTCAAAATTTTAGAAGTTGCCAATAAAACTGAAATTCCTGTTTTTGCTGGTTGTGATGCACCATTAAAGCGTAAATTAGTAACAGCAGAACATGTGCATGGCGCAACAGGGCTAAATGGCATTGCTTTGCCTGAACCAAAAATAGCGGCACAAGATCAACACGGAGTTGATTTTATTATTCAGGTCTTGCGTGAAAATGAGGCTGGTACAATTACGCTTTGCCCACTTGGCCCACTAACAAATATCGCCAGCGCTATGCAACAAGCCCCTGAAATTATTTCAAAGATTAAAGAAATAATTTTAATGGGCGGTGCTTATTTTGAAGTTGGCAACATAACTCCTGCTGCTGAATTTAATATCTATGTAGATCCAGAAGCAGCAGATATTGTCATGCGTTCGGGCGTAAAAATCACTATGATACCGCTAGATGTAACCCATCAAGTCCTCACCACAAACAAGCGAATAAGCCGCCTAAAAAATTTAGGCAATAAAACAGGGGAAATCGTTGCCTCATGGGTAGATTTTTTTGAGCGCTTTGACGAAGAAAAATATGGATCAGATGGAGCGCCATTGCACGATCCTTGTGTTATTGCCTATTTAATTAAGCCAGAATTATTTTGGGGGCGGCAAATAAACGTGCAAATTGAAACTCAAAGTGAATTAACAAGGGGCATGAGCGTTGCTGATTATTGGGGTGTAACCGATAAACAAGAATGCCCACGCAACGTTAAGTTTTTGCGAAATGCGAATGCAAACGGCTTTTATGAGCTATTATTTGAACGTCTAAAGAAACTTCCTTAAAATAGATAATTATAGTCTAGTTTTATTAATCAAAACAGATTATAGACTTGAATTATGGCCCCGTAGCTCAGCTGGATAGAGCAACGGACTTCTAATCCGTAGGTCGTACGTTCGAATCGTACCGGGGTCACCATTTTTTCTTGTATTCTTGTCGCCGTTGGTCGCTTTGCTCCCGACCCCGACACCCCCGCCGTTTATTCTTTTTCTAAACTATATCTCGCTTGGTTGCTTTCTTTATTCTTGTCGCCGTTGGTCGCTTCGCTCCCGTCCCCGACACCTCCGCCGTTTATTCTTTTCTCACGCTCACGCCGCTAAGGTTTGTCGCCGTTTGAATTATAATTTTTTCATAAATACATGCGCATCTAAATTTTTTCTATAATGATTATATTTTATTTTGCGTAAAACATAATCATTGCGTTTGAAAAAATTAATTGCGTCCTTGCCATCATTTCGTAAATATAGACGTAAACTAGGACGAGTGCATAGGCTCTCTGCTTCTTGCAGTAATTGAAAAGCGACTTTGTGTGAAGCAAATTTTGGGTCTGTTGCAAAAAAATAAAGCGCAGACCATGGGCGAAATATCTTATTTACGACAATAACAGCGCCAGCAAGTTCATTATCAATTTTATATTGCAACTTAATCGCATTAGAATTTGCCAAAGCCCAGTCTAAATCTTTTTGCAAAATATATATTTCGCCAATCGATCTAAGTTGTAATTCAAGTAGCTTAGAGCTACCCTCATTATATTCGCTAATCATAATTTACCTAAATAAAAACCAAAGCCTTCAATACATTCTAATATACTCTAATATATTCACTTATTACTTATTAATTTGGCGCTAAATATTATTCTATCCTAAATTTTTTATTACTTTAGGGAGCAGATCTGGTAAATCGTCTGCAATTAAACCAGCACCGCCAAATTCCAGCCCTGCCATTGCATGTAAATAGACACCAGCGCTTGCTGCTTTATGCGCCTTCATACCTTGTGCCATTAAAGCTGCAATAATCCCCGACAGCACATCGCCAGAGCCAGCCGTTGCAAGCTCTGGTGGTGCATTGTTGTTTATTACGCTAGAGCCATCAGGCGCACAAATTACGCTATCAGCACCCTTTAACACAACGATAGAACCGCTAATCTTTGCCGCTTGCTTTGCTCTTTCTATCTTTGAGCCAGTAATTTTAGGAAATAGTCGCTTAAATTCCCCCTCATGCGGAGTTAACACGACACTTATTGTTTGACGCTGTTTTATTGCGGCAAATAAAATTTCAGGATTATCCAAAAAACTGCTCAAACCATCAGCATCAACAACTAAACTTACACTTGATTGCAAAGCTACTAAAACTAATTCTGCTGTTTCTTTTGCAACGCCAAGCGCAGGGCCAATAATTACGCAATTATATCTTTTATCCAACAATAATTGCGAAAGCTCATGAGCATTATTTATTTCTTTAAGCATTATTGAACTTAGATGCGAGGCGTGGATCAACAAAGCAGGCTTTTTTCCAACTAATGTAACCAAGCCAGCCCCAATTCTAAGCGCCGCCCGTGCCGCCAAACGAGCAGCACCGCTATGCAACTCATCACCCGAAAGCACAACGCAATGCCCTGCATCATATTTATGACTAGATAATTTCCTGTTGGGCAGTTGCCATAAGTTTGGTTGATTAAGCCAACAATTAGCCTCAATATTTTGCAGCATGCTTTTGGGAATACCAATATCTTTTATATGTAACTGCCCGCAATATTCGCGCCCCGGTAATAAATAATGCGCAGGTTTAGCCCGAAAAAAACTAACACTATGAGTTGCCTTAATAGCAATCCCCCTCACCTCACCGCTTGCACCATCAATACCTGATGGAACATCAACGGCAATGATTGGGATTTTACTTTTATTCACTTGCTCAATAATAGAAGCAAATTCACCCATAACATCTCTATCAAGCCCAGAGCCAAATATTGCATCAATAATTAAATCAGCTTTTCCGAGCATATCATGCTTAAACGATTTTATCTCGCCTTGATATCTATTTGCATTTATTTTGGCATCACCTTTAAGCTTTGCAACATCGTCCAACAAAACCAACTCAACACCAATACCCTTTTCAGCTAAAAGACGAGCAACAACAAAACCATCACCACCATTATTCCCTGCCCCACACAAAATTAGCACAGAACAAGGAGAATAATGCTCCAACACAACATCAACAACGCCTTGCCCAGCATTTTCCATTAAATCAATGCTTGGCACGCCAGAAGCAACGGCCAATTCATCGGCTTTATTCATTTGTTTTGGGGTTAGGAGGATATTTTTGCTTGTATTCCTCATAGAAAAATTCTTTCATTTATAAAAATCTCTAATCACACTATAATCAAAGAATCAGTCAAAAGAGAAGATTAGTTGATATGAATAAATATAACCTAGGCTTTATTAGCGATGAAGACATTTTCGAGCATGTCTTGAATACCGTTAATAAATACAGGACATCACTTAACTCAATTAACTTAAAGCAGTTCAATAAAAACCTAATTGATCCGATAAAACTTACTTTTGACGCCAAAACTTATGATAAAAACTTACCCGATGTAATTAAAAGTGAAATTTTACGTCAAATTGATAAGACTAACAATAATCATATTGGGTATTTTCATCAAAATATTTTTAAATATATGGGCAACGGTTGGGAAGTTCCACAAAGTGGCTATGACATAATAAACCTAGAAAAAGATATTTTCGTAGAACTAAAAAACAAACATAACACGATGAATTCTTCCTCATCACAAAAAACTTATATAAAAATGCAAAACACTATTTTGCGAAATTCTAACGCTACTTGCATGTTAGTTGAAGTTATTGCCAAAAAGAGTCAAAATATAACTTGGAATATCAGCTTAGATAGCGAACCCTTTTCTAATGATAATATTAGGAGAGTTTCCATTGATAAGTTCTATGAGTTGGTTACTGGCGATGCTCATGCTTTTAAAAAACTTTGCGAACAACTACCAATAATTATTTCTGATACTATTAAAAACTTAGATAATTTACATGAAAAAAATAGTGTTCTTGAAGAATTAGAAATTCTATCACCAAACCTACTAAAAAGCCTCTATCTTCTTTCTTTTGAAAGATATAGTGGGTTTGAGAATTTTGAGGTAAGCGATGAGCAATAAAAACAGTTTTTCAATCGCCCATGTTGCCGATATTTTATCTGTGAGCAAAACTAATATTATGCAGTGGGAGCGCAATAAAAAACTTATCCCATCTATCAATCCTTTAACTGGAGAAAAAGAATATTCTAGCGCACAGCTTATAAAGTTTGACCAAGCAAAGGCTATGTTTAATAGCAAGTGGGACGAAGAAATAAAAATTGCTCCCGCCAAAAAATATAATTGCATTGAATTATTTGCTGGTGCTGGTGGACTTGCGCTTGGTCTTGAAAAAGCAGGCTTAAGCACAATAATGCTTAATGAAATAGATCGTCATGCCTGCGCCACTCTTAAAAAAAACAAACCAGAATGGAATGTCATTGAAGGCGACATTGCAGACATTGATTTTTCAAAATATCATAAGGAAATTGATATATTATCTGGTGGTTTTCCATGCCAAGCGTTTTCTTATGCTGGAAACAAACTAGGACTTGAAGACACAAGAGGAACATTATTTTTTGAATTTGCTAGAGCCTTAAAGCAATGCGCCCCTAAGATTTTTGTCGCTGAAAACGTAAAGGGTCTGTCTTCGCATGATAAGGGGCGCACGCTAAAAACCATAAAAAAGGTTTTTACTGATTTAGGCTATAGTTTAGTCGAGCCAAAAATATTAAAGGCAATTTTTTATCAAGTACCACAAAAAAGAGAACGATTATTTATCATTGGCATTAGAAGTGATTTATCTCATCTAACTAATTTTGCGTGGCCCTCTCCTTATAGGAGAATTATGACGCTAAAAGATGCTCTTAAAAAAGGTGAATTATATGATTGTGATGTACCTAAATCTGAGGGTCAAAAATATCCCAAAAGGAAGGCGCAAATATTAAAACAAGTTCCCCAAGGTGGATATTGGAGAGATTTATCTGATAAATTACAACGTGAATATATGCAAAAAAGCTATTTTTTGGACGGCGGAAAAACAGGAATGGCACGAAGACTATCATGGGACGAGCCAAGCCTTACCTTAACTTGCTCCCCAGCACAAAAACAAACTGAAAGATGCCACCCTCAAGAAACTCGCCCCTTAAGCGTGAGGGAATATGCACGAGTTCAAACCTTCCCTGATGATTGGGAGTTTAGTGGGTCCGTTGGGCAGCAATATAAGCAAATTGGTAATGCAGTCCCTGTTAATTTAGCTTATGCTGTTGGACGTTCATTAGTGAAATTATTGAACGACATTCAGCAAAAAGAAGAGTTGGGCATTAGAACTAAGTATTAGATTCAGATATTTTATTCTTGCACAACAAAAAAGGCCTCCCAAAAGGAAGGCCTTAAATCATAAAAACAATGATTACTTATGCACCATTTGGCACATCGTCGTCTTCTTCGTCTTTTTTAATCATTTCAGCAAGTTCTTCACGAGTAACTTTCTTTTCTGTTTTTTCAGCTAATTCAGAAACAAATGTTACAACTTTATTTTCATAAATTGGCGCTCGTAAGCCTGCAACTGCATCTGGGTTTTTACGATAATAATCATAAACCTCTTGCTCTTGCCCCGGAAAGCGGCGAACTTCGGCCATTAGGGCTTGTTGTAATTCTTCTTCGGCTATTTCAATTTTGTTTATATTGCCAATTTCAGCAACAACCAAACCTAAGCGAACACGGCGCTCAGCAATTCGCTCATATTGCGCTTTTGCTTTTTCTTCTGTTGTGCCTTCATCTTCAAAAGATTTTTTGCTTTCTTTAAGCTCGTGATTAATACGATCCCAAATAGACTTAAATTCTGCCTCAACTAACTGCTCAGGAACATCAAACTTATGCGCTACGTCTAGTGCATCTAGCACTTGGCGTTTAACACGCTGTGCGCCCATGCTTTCGAGTGCGCTGGTCATTTGTGTGCGAACCGCATCTTTAAGCGCATCAAGATTATCCATGCCTAATGTTTTAGCAAACTCATCGTCAGCCTTGCCTTCTTTTGGCGCATCAACATGCAAAATCTCAACATCAAATGTTGCTTTTTTACCAGCTAAATCTTCGCTTGAATAATCTTTAGGGAAAGTTACATCAATAACGCCCTTATCGCCCTTTTTCATACCAATTAGTTTTTCTTCAAAACCGGGAATGAAATCACCAGAGCCAATAACTAGATGAGAATGATCAGCCTTGCCACCATCAAATGGCACGCCATCAACTTTACCTTCAAAATTAAGGCCAACCTTATCACCATCTGCAACTACTCCCTTTTCGCCTTTATCTTCATATTGGCGTTGGTTAAGGAACAAACGTTCTAATTCTGTTTCAACTTCTTTATCTTCAATATCAACAACGGGCTTATCTAGCTTTACTGATTTGAAATCCATCAATTTAATTCCTGGTAAAATTTCATAAGAAACTTCAAAAGCCAGATCAGCTTCGCCCGCAAGCACTTTATTGATTATGGCTTGATCTTCGTCCATATCAATTTTTGGCTGCATTGCTGGTTTTTCTTTACGAATTTCAAGTGCTTCTTGCACGCCTGCATTAATTGCATTTTGCATTACTTCAGACATGGCTGAAACGCCATAGACTTTCTTAAGGTAAGAAACTGGCACTTTACCGGGTCGAAACCCTTTAATATTTGCCTGAGCTTTCATTTCTTGTAATTTAGCATCAAGTTGAGATGATAAATCCTCTCTTTTAATAGTGATAGAGAGTTTGCGTTTCAGGCCTTCGTTAAGCGTTTCATTCGTTTGCATCGGGAGTTCCAATTTTTCAGATAATCATCAATTTCTGCCTGCCTTACCTTAAGGAGCGATATGGTGCGGGTGGAGGGACTTGAACCCCCACACCTTGCGGCACAAGAACCTAAATCTTGCGTGTCTACCAATTTCACCACACCCGCATATTCACTCCTTAGTGGCAGTGCTCGCGCAGGGTCTAACCTAACTTTTAGTTGCAGTCAAAGCCTTATTATATAAAATATATAAATCTAACTAAAAAAAACTCAATTATGAGTCAAAACCTAGAAAATTTGTTTCAAAAACAAACCACGAAAAGTCTAAAAACAACAAAAATAGCGAAATCAGGAAAATCCTAAACGAGCGTAGTTTTTTTGGTTTGCAAGATTTATGGGTACAAGCACTTGCTGTTTTTGCGCAATCTACCTGATAGGCATAAAGGTTAAAAGCACCGCTTAACGCTACCATTATTGTAGCAAACACCAATAAATGCACATGATATTCGTTCACAAAACTATATATTGGGTTGCTCGCCAAAGCAGCGCCAAGCCCAATAGTTGTACCTAAAGCAATAAGCGATGCCCCAATGGGAATAACACAACATAAAAGATGCGGAATAAATGAGAGCATTGTTACAGTAAATGTAGTTTTTTGTACATTAAGTGTATTTTTTTGTATATTTGCTGTTTTCATCGGTCTAGTTTGCCTGTTAAAATTTAACACTTGCTACTGTTAAGCTTTAACACTAGATTAAGTCAAGCATTATATAGAAGACTCTTCAAAACATGACAAATTGCGATCATACTTTGTGTAAAACTAGCGCCCTCAAAGAGGCAGAGCGAGTATGCGAGCAACTTGGAGCTCGCTTTACCGATCAACGTCGTAATGTGTTTGAGATTCTATGGCAAAGCCATAAAGCGATGACTGCAGCCGACATTATGAATGAAATGACCAATAAACAGCCACCAATTACCTATCGTGCATTGGAATTTTTAAAAAAATCTGGACTTATTCATCATGTAACTAGCCTAAATGCATATGTCGGCTGCATTCATGCAAAAGACCCCAATCACATTGGGCAATTATTGATTTGCACAAATTGTCATAATATTGACGAAATTGAACCAAAAAAAGCTGTAAGCGAATTGATTAAAGCAGCAAAAAATCAAGACTTCACCCCCTCACTTACCCATATTGAAATGCTTGGTATTTGCAAAACATGCAATAATGCGACCAGTTAGCTGCTTAAAAACTACGCAGCCCGCCTATTTTTTAGGCAGTGATGGTTTATTTTATCATAACCCGATTCGTTTTTTTAAGTTAACTTATTGTTTTTGCTACTTAATATAGTCATTATAAAGCTGGCACAATAAATGCAGGTTCACGAGTATAGCTTAATGAAACTCTAATGAGGCAAAAATGAAAAAAATTGAAGCCATAGTAAAGCCATTCAAACTTGATGAGGTAAAAGAAGCCTTGCAAGAGGTTGGTTTGCAAGGAATTACCGTAACAGAAGCCAAAGGTTTTGGTCGTCAAAAAGGCCATACTGAGCTTTATCGTGGCGCAGAATATGTTGTTGATTTTTTACCCAAAGTAAAAATTGAAATTGTCTGCACCGATGAGATGGCAGAAAAAGCTATTGAAGCAATTCGCAACGCAGCACAAACTGGGCGCATTGGCGATGGCAAGATTTTTGTCTATCCGATTGAGCAAGCAATCAGAATTCGCACTGGCGAAAGTGGCGACGACGCTATTTAGCGCAACCTAAATTTAATCCCAAACTAAATAAACCCTAAGAAACTAAGGATAAACTAAATGTCTACAGTAAAAGAAATTCTCAAACAAATTAAAGAGCAAGACGTGAAATTTGTTGATTTACGCTTCACCGATCCACGTGGCAAACTACAGCACGTAACAATGGACGTAAATATTATTGACGAAGACACTTTTGAAGAAGGCGCAATGTTTGACGGCTCTTCAATCGCTGGCTGGAAAGCAATTAACGAGAGCGATATGGTGCTTATGCCTGACGTTACTTCTGCCTATATTGATCCATTCTTTGGTCAAACAACAATGTCAATAAATTGCGACATTCTTGAGCCTGCAACTTATCAGCCATATAATCGTGATCCACGCACTACCGCAAAAAAGGCCGAAGCCTATCTTAAATCTTCTGGCATTGGCGATAGTGTAGTTTTTGGGCCAGAGCCTGAATTCTTTTTGTTTGACGATGTGAAATACTCGACCCAGCCATATAATACTGGCTTTAAGGTAGATTCTTATGAATTGGGCATAAATTCTGATAGTGATTATGAAGCTGGCAATACTGGCCATCATATTCCGCAAAAATGTGGGTATTTCCCTGTTCCTCCTGTTGATAGTGCGCAAGATATTCGTGGCGAAATGCTTACACTTATGGCAGAAATGGGCGTAACAACCGAAAAGCATCACCACGAAGTTGGCTCTGCTCAACATGAATTAGGCATTAAATTTGCACCACTAGTTACGAGTGCTGATCAGGTGCAAATCTATAAATATGTAGTGCAGCAAGTAGCCAACGCCTACGGCAAAACAGCAACCTTTATGCCAAAGCCTGTTTTTGGCGATAATGGTACTGGAATGCATTGCAATCAATCTATTTGGAAAGACGGCAAGCCACTTTTTGCCGGTGATGAATATGCTGGCCTATCAAAAGAAGCGCTTTATTATATTGGCGGTGTGATTAAGCACGCAAAAGCCATTAATGCTTTTACAAATCCATCAACCAATTCATATAAGCGTCTAGTCCCCGGATATGAAGCGCCTGTGCTACTTGCATATTCTGCACAAAACCGCTCAGCATCTGTTCGCATTCCATTTGCACAATCACCAAATGGCAAGCGTGTTGAGGTTCGTTTCCCTGATCCATTGGCAAACCCATATTTAGCATTTTCTTGCCTACTTATGGCTGGGCTTGACGGAATTAAAAACAAAATCCACCCCGGTGAGCCAATGGACAAAGATCTTTATGAACTTCCACCAGAAGAGCTTAAAGGCATTCCAACAGTTGCTGGCTCGTTACGTGAAGCACTTGATGCTTTGGATAAAGACAGAGATTTCCTAAAAGCTGGCGGTGTGTTTGATGATGATCAAATCAACGCCTATATCGAGCTTAAAATGGAAGAAGTTATCCGCTTTGAACATACTCCGCATCCTATTGAGTTTGAGATGTATTATTCTGGGTAATTCCTGCTCTTGTCATTCTGGGCCTCTTTGTCATGTTGAGCGCAGCCGAAACATCTTACTTTGTGGCATAAGACCCTTCACTTTCGTTCAGGGTGACAGGAGAGTGAGTTCAGGCTGACACAAGAATGCATTTATAAATTAGAGGCTTTTTGTGAGCCTCTTTTTTGTGCTATTTATCATCTTGTTTCAATTTAGCAATGCCACTTGTTAGCACCCAAAGCCCTGTTAATTTTTTTGTAAGAATAAGTAGCACAATTGCACGCAATGCAAATGTAATTGTAGTTGCTATTGCAGCGCCTAAAATACCAAATTTTGGAATGAGTATTATTGAAAGAATGATATTAAATGCCAAGCCACCGACTGAAATGAATATATTTGCTACCTGATGCCCCATAACTATTAGCAAATCTACCGCCTGCCCCACCGATGCACGGATAAGAAAACCCAACCCAAGCACTAACATAACAAAATATCCCTCAACAAAATCAGGGCCAAACATTCGTAGCAATGGATATCCTGCAATAAGCGTAATTGCCACAGCTGGAACAGTCATCCAAAATGTCCAACTTGTCGCACTGGTTATTCGCTTTTGCAATTCAGGCCTATCACGCATTGCATTTGCTAAAGAAAACCCTCTCACAGATACCATAGTAAAAGCATATTGAATAAAAGCCGCTAAAGACATAGTGCGTTGAGCGGCAAAATATATCGCTACATCTGGCGCTTGAAGCATGAATGCCAAAATTATAATATCAGAATATATATAAAGTTCATCAATTCCAGTAGCTAGCATTAGAGGCAGGGAAGAAGTAATCCAGAATTTTTTAGATTTTGCGCCAGAGATGTTTCCAAATTGCTTTTTTAACCTTGACCAAATAATGATAGACTGGATCACTACAATACCAGCAGTAACGATAACCGCAATACCAAGCACCATTGCCGCATCAGGAGTATAACCCAAAACAAAAGCTAGCAATATTCCAGCAGCAATTAGTAGTGGGCGTATCACATAGCTTGGTATGATAGTCAAAAGATACCAGCCAAAAGAGCGTGAAATACCTTCAAAATATAATTCTAACGCCATTATAGGCAGGCCTAGCGATAACACCATTAAAGGGAGGAGATAATTTGAGGGAATTGCATCTGCAAAAAGCCACAGGCCTAAAAACCCTCCTAAGCCAATAAAACTAGCACCAAGAGTTGAAAACAAAAAGCCAGTTTTCATAAACCCGATAGCCCATTGATATTGCTTGCGCTCACAATAACGTGGAATAAACCTTAGGCTAGATTCTGAAAAACCAAATACTGCAACTTGATTGACGATAATTAGCCAAGTCCAAAGAGTAACGTAAATACCATATTCCTCAAGCATCAATGTGCGAGCTAAAAATATCTGAACGCCGTAAGCTAGAACAGCAGCCAATATCCTAACGGACAAAGTAAGCGCAGCATCTGCGAGGTTTTTTTGTGTTTTAAAAACCTCGTTAATTTGCATAAATATTTTATTTATTATTCGCAACTTCTGTTCCCCATATCCATCGCTTTATTAATGGCCTATCGATAAAAACCAACAACGTACCGAGCATGCCAAAAAGTGCTAGGTTTGGTTGCTGGCTAAACAGGTTGGTGTTAACGGCAGCCATTACAAACAGGCACAACAACACCGCAAGTATGCCGTAAGCATACTTTT
Organism: Devosiaceae bacterium; assembly: GCA_021648585.1. Lineage (GTDB taxonomy): Bacteria > Pseudomonadota > Alphaproteobacteria > Rhizobiales > Devosiaceae > S141-66. The sequence goes on from JAKISM010000051.1 coordinate 13,366, forward strand.
TAATCGTATTGATTCGATCTGCCATATTTGGCTTTGTCCCGGGTGAAGATTGACGTCGACGAAATACGGCGTCGCAGAATTATTCCGAAGGCCAGATACCGGCTTCTTTATAAAATCGAATCGCGCCAGGGTGGAATGGAGCGCCCATATCACGAATGATGTTTTTCGGATTGAGTGCCTTGCCAGCCGGATGCTTCTC
>JAKISM010000052.1 GCA_021648585.1 Devosiaceae bacterium
CCGCTTTGCCCATAGATATTGAAAGTTTTGGTGCAGCAAGAGGCATATTACATATTGTGGGTATTGGGCCGGGTGAGCATGAGCAGCGTACAATTTCAGCTATAAAGGCGCTTAAAAATAGTTCTGATTGGGTTGCTTATGGCTTTTATCTTGATTTAATTACTGATCTAAAAGCAACTCAAAACGAGCATCGCTTTCCTTTAGGAGATGAAGAAAAACGAGTGCGTCATGCGCTAGAATTGGCCGCAAGGGGAAAAGAAGTTGCGCTTATTTGTTCGGGTGATGGGCAAATATATGCAATGGCTTCTTTGGTGTTTGAGCTGCTTGATGCCAGCGGCAAAAGAGCAATTAGCGATAATGCCAAGCGAGTTGAAATAATTTCTCATGCTGGAATTTCGGCGTTGCAAATGGCATCAAATCGAGTTGGTGCATTGTTAGGGCATGATTTTTGCGCTATATCCTTGAGCGATTTACTAACGCCAAAAGAAAACATTATTGAGCGGTTAGAGGGGGCGGCAAAAGCTGATTTTGTAACGGCATTTTATAATCCTCGCTCAAAAAGTAGAACAGATTTGCTTGATAGAGCAAAAGAGATTTTTCTAAAATATCGCCCTCCAACGACTCCAGTGATTATTGCTCGTTCACTAGGCCGAAAGGACGAGGCGATAAAAATAGTTGAGTTAATTGATTTTAATCCTTGCGAGGTTGATATGATGTCTATTGTGTTGTTTGGTTCAACAAATTCGAAAAGCTTTATGCGTGGTGATGGGCAAGCGGTTGCTTATACTCCTCGTGGGTATGATAGAAAGGTGGGGGTAAGAATAAAAGCGGTGGGGGTTTGCCAGCAAAGAAAGGGAACAAGACAATGAAGGTCTATTTCATTGGAGCAGGGCCCGGAGCTGCTGACCTTATCACTGTTCGGGGGCAAAATCTGATAAGACAAAGCCCTGTGTGTATTTATGCTGGCTCGCTCGTGCCAAAAGAAATTGTTGCTCAAGCGCCAAAAAATGCATTAGTGGTTGATAGCGCATCGCTTAATCTTGATGAAATAATTGCGCTGATGCAAGAGGCATTTGAGCGTGGTGAAGATGTTGCTCGAGTTCATTCTGGTGATCCATCAATTTATGGCGCAATAGGCGAGCAAATGCGCCGCTTAAAAGCCTTAAATATTGCTTATGAAATCGTACCCGGTGTGCCAGCTTTTGCTGGCGCTGCTGCAAGGATTGGTGCTGAATTAACATTGCCCAATATTTCTCAAACCATTATTCTAACCCGTACCTCTGGCAAGGCTTCGCAATTAAGTGAATTTGAAAGTTTAGAAAATTTGGGAGCCAGTAAAGCCACATTGGCAATTCATCTTTCCATTCGCAATCTCACTTATGTAAAAGAAGCGCTTAGCCCTCATTATGGCGAGGATTGTCCCGTAATAATTGCTTATCGGGCTACTTGGGAGGACGAAAAAATTATTAGAACTACTTTAGCCAATATGAGGTGCGATGTGCGAAAAGCAAAAATCACTCGCACTGCTTTGATTTTTGTTGGGGAGGTTTTTGGCGCAAATGATTTTAGTGATTCTAGTCTTTATGATGAGAGTTTTTCGCATGTGCTGCGTAATAGAGGAAAAAAGAAAAATAAATAAAATGGTTTTTTGCTTGTTATATTTTTTATTTCTAGCAAAATAGCGCAAATGATAAAGGACTATAAGCCAAATGACATATGAGCAAATTACACTTTTTTCACTTATTGGCCTAGTGCTTGTTGGGCTATTATGGGGCAAATGGCGCTATGATTTGGTGGCGTTTGCTGCTTTGATTGCTGGGGTGGCGCTTGGTGCTGTGCCAGTTGAAAATGCTTTTTCTGGCTTTGGGCATGAGGCAACAATAATTGTTGCACTAGTTTTGATAATTTCCACAGGCCTAATGCGCTCGGGTGCGGTTGATCTGATAACTCGGGTTGTTGTTGATAGTTCACGATCCTTGGGAATGCATATTGCAATTTTTGGTACATTTGGCGGCATATTAAGCGCCTTTATGAATAATGTTGCAGCTCTTGCTTTGCTAATGCCAGTTGATATTTCTGCGGCAAAACAGGCAGGGCGCTCTCCTTCGCAATCTCTAATGCCGCTTTCGTTTGCTACTATTCTTGGTGGCATGGCAACGCTAATAGGCACACCACCAAATATTATTATTGCCTCTTATCGCAATGAGGCGATGGGCGAGCCTTTTTCTATGTTTGATTTTGCGCCCGTTGGATTAGCCATTGCCATTGTGGGCATGATTTATATTGCAACTATTGGTTGGCGCTTAATCCCGCAAAGAAAAGGCGTTAATAATGCTATGGAAGAATTATTAGCGATTGAGGATTATGTTGCCGAATTAATTGTTGATGAAAAATCAAGTGCCATAGGGCAAAAGGTGCGAGATCTTGATGAAATATTAGAAGAAAATGATTGCGCAATTTTGGGTCTTATTAGACGGGGCGAGCGCTTGCCCGGACGTGCAAGGCGTGAGATAATTAAGAATAAAGATATTCTTGTAGTGCAAGGAACACCTGAAGCGCTTGGAAAATTATCAGGTGCCTTAAAATTAAAATTACAAGGAAAAGCAGGGCAAGTTGCTGATCTTTCTTCTGATATGAGATTAAGCGAAGTTGTTATAACAAAGGATAGCCCGCTTATTGGGCGCACTGCCAACCAAGTGCAAATGTTGCGTATTTCTGGCGTTTCTATGATCGGGCTTTCTCGCATGGGTAAAATCATTCGTGAACGTGTTAGGCGCACTCCGCTAAAGGCTGGTGATATTTTATTATTGCTTGGCACAGATCAAGACGTAAATGAAATGGCGGCACGACTTGAATATTTACCGCTTGACGTTCGCCCGCTTACCATCACTCGGCACGAAAAAGCATGGGGTGCTATTGCGATGTTTGCTGGTGCTATTACTTTGGCGGTGCTTGGGGTTTTTCCGCTTACTATTTCTTTGGCAATGGTTGCCATTGGTTTGGTTTTATTTGATATATTACCGTTGCGAGAAATTTATAAATCGGTTGAATGGCCAGTTATTGTGTTGCTTGGTTCAATGATACCGCTTGGTGCAGCGCTTGAAAGTTCTGGCGGTACTGCCATCATTGCCAATTGGCTCGCTTCAATAACTGCTGGAATGCCTGCTTGGGGCGCTATTGCGATAATTCTTGTTGCTACCATGACGCTTTCGGATGTGCTAAATAATACGGCAACTGCGGTTATTGCCGCCCCTATCGCAATCGAATTGGCACGAGCGCTAAATGCTTCGCCTGATCCGTTTTTAATGGCGGTGGCGGTTGGGGCATCTTGTGCCTTTTTAACCCCGATAGGGCATAAAAATAACCTGCTAATCCTTGGTCCGGGTGGTTATCGGTTTGGTGACTATTGGCGAATGGGCTTGCCGCTTGAAATATTGGTTACTATCGTTGCCGTGCCAACAATTCTTGTTGTCTGGCCGCTTTAGCCAATTCTCTCTGCCAATTCTAAACCATCTAAAATCGCACGTTTTGCATCTAATTGCTTAGCCTCATTTGCACCGCCGATTATATGCACCTTAATCCCTGCTTTTTCTAAAGGCTTTTTAAGTTCATCATTTGCAACTTGCCCAGCGCAAATAACCACATTATCCACCTGCAAAACCTGCTCAACGCCTGCCACTTCAATATGCAGGCCTTCATCGTCAATTTTTTTATAAGTAACATTGCCGAGCATTTTCACCCCACCAAGCATCATTTCAGCTTTGTGAATCCAGCCCGTTGTTTTGCCTAAAGAGCGGCCAAATTTTTCTCCACGTTGCAATAGATAGATTTTGCGTTTTGGCATCGGTGGTTGTGGGGCTTTGCTTAGGCCTGACCTATCGCCAGATTGCGAACTTGTCCAGCCAATATCTATGCCCCATTTTTTTTGAAAGGCTAAAAGTTGTGCTTCTTCGTCTAATTCCGTTTCGGATATTCCCTGTAAAAGCAATTCGGCAACATCAAAGCCAATGCCGCCAGCGCCAATGATTGCTACTCGTTTGCCTATTGATTTTTCGCTGTTTATCGCCTCAATATAATTAAGCACGTTAGGGCGGTTTATTCCCTTTATATCCAAAGTGCGAGGGATAATTCCAGTTGCTAATATCACCTCATCAAAATTTCTTAGATCGGAAATTTCAGCTTTTTTATTAAGCTTGATTTTTACACCAGAACTATTCAGGCGATTAGAAAAATAGCTCAAACTCTCATCAAATATTTTCTTATGTGGGATTTTTTTAGCCAAATTTAGTTGTCCGCCAAGCTGTTCGCTTGCTTCAAATAAAGTTACTTCATGCCCTCGTTCCGCAGCTTCTGCCGCAACACTCATGCCGGCAGGCCCTGAGCCAACAACGCCAATTTTTTTAATATGCTTTGTTTTAGTTTTTTTATAAATTGTTTCATGGCAGGCTCTTGGATTAACTAAACAAGAGCAGATTCTCATTGCAAAAACATGATCTAAACAAGCCTGATTACAGGCAATGCAAATATTGATTTGCTCTGGAGTTGCATTTTTAGCTTTTTGCATAAAATCAGCATCTGCTAAAAATGGACGGGCAAGCGAAACCATATCAGCCTTGCTATTAGATAAAATCTCTTCAATTTGAGAGGGCTTATTTATACGATTACACGCTACAACAGGAATGCTTACCTGTTGTTTCATGGCCTTTGTTACATAGGTCCAAGCCTTAGCAGGAACGGCTTGCGCAATGGTTGGAACTCTTGCTTCGTGCCAGCCAATGCCAGTATTTATTATGTTCACTCCTATTTTTTCAAGCTGCTTGCCAAGCGCTATAACTTCGTCCCATTTGCTACCCCCCTCAACCAAATCAATCATTGAAAGGCGGAACATCAGAATAAATTTTTCACCTGTTAGCGCACGTATAGCCTTAACAATTTCAAGCGGAAATCTTATGCGATTTTCAAATGAGCCGCCCCATTTATCTGTTCGAATATTTGTGCGCTTGGCGATAAATTGATTTATCAGATAGCCCTCGCTTCCCATAATTTCAACACCATCATAACCAGCTTTTTGCGCTCGTATTGCACAAGCGGCAAAATCAACAATGGTGCGCTCAATATTAGCTTCACTCATTTCTTTTGGAACATGGGGGCTAATTGGCGCTTGAATTGGTGAGGGGGCAACTAGGTTTGGCGCAAAGGAATATCGCCCAGTGTGTAGGATTTGTAATAGGATTTTACTATTATGCTCATGCACTGCTGTTACAATTTTTTGATGAATGGGGATAGCTTCATCACTATCTAGGCGAGCAAAACTTGCTTTTGATGCAGGCACTCCAGTGCCGCCCTCTATATTTGGTGAAACGCCACCAGTAACAATTAGACTAACGCCGCCCTTTGCCCTTGCACTATAAAAAGCCGCTATGCGTTCGCCGCTTTTATCAACTTCTTCAAGGCCTGTGTGCATTGAGCCCATTATCACCCTGTTTGATAGTTTGGTGAAGCCTAAATCAAGTGGCTTAAACATATTTGGATATTTCATCTACTTCATCGCCTAATTATAAAACATTTTAATAGGCTATGGCTGAAGCATTTTTAAGTCAAATCAAAACACTTATTATCGCCTGATGGGGGGGTTGGGAATTGGTGCTATTAAATTTGTATTTATCACAACAGGATTATTTTGTTGCTCGCCTCCAAACAGCCCATCAAAAAATCCGCCAACTGCATTTGAAATGCCTGAGGTTTGTTGATTTATTGCATTATTTAATGCTGCTGTGCGTTCAGCACTGATTATTTTTTCTGCTACTCTTTTGTCTGCAAGCGCTAAACCATCTGCTTCATCTTTTTCAAATTTGGCAACCAAAATGTTAAATTCAGCTTCATCACTAATTTGCTTGGCTTGAACTTTTGCCATTAGGTTTGGCATTGAGGATTGTGTTGGGCATTTCGCCATAGCATCAGACGAAACACCATTAGCATTGAAAATATATTTGCCCTCGCAAACGTTCCAGACAGGTAATTGTTTTGACATTTCAAACGCATCATAGCCAATTTTAATGTTTTTCCAAAATTCTAAATGTTCGCTATTGCGGTGTTTTGCTAGGTTTTGTGGGGTCATTCTAAAGGGGAATAATTGTAACTGGAAAGAGCGTTGCCCACCACGAAAACTATCACGACCAAGCGCATAAATTTCTGCAATGCTCTCATCGGTCATAGAATAACAGCCCGAAGATGAGCAATCACCATGCACCATTAAATCAGTACCAGTGCGCCCATAAGCACGATCAAATTTATTTGGAAAACTCGTATTAAATGATAGGTAATAGCTAGATTTTGGGTTCATAAGGCCGGGGGTAACGGTATAAAATCCCTCTGGTGCTTGTCTGTCACCTTCCTTAAATTTAGGCCCAAGAATGCCAGACCACGCACATACCTCATAGGATTTGAATAATTTATATGTGCCAGAACTTGTACGTTTCCATACTTCAAGAATATTTTCTGTCTTAAATAAGCGAATGAGCATCGCCTCACTTGGTGAAGAGCCCATATTTCGTAATTGCGCAATAATTTTACTAGATAATGGCACTAAATGTCGACCATCGCCCTTAATAAGCAAAGAGCAACCAGTTAAAAAACTTGCAAATATTAGCAAAGAAAATAATTTAATTAACGAATAAAATTTCAAATCTATTACCCACCAAATTTATATATTAGCACTTTTATATCATAAACTATAAATAGTCCTAAATCTATTAATGTTTAAGTGAATTTAGTTTCAAAATTAGATAAGATTTTCACCCATTTGAAGGAATTTTTCTTCTCTTTTAGCCAAAATATCTTCTTTTGAAACATCTTCAAAATCACTTAAGAACTTTGTGATTTCTTGCCCAACTGAATTTATCATTTGTTTCGAATTTCGATGAGCGCCACCAACTGGCTCTGTTATTATGCCATCTATTACCTTAAATTTAGATAGGTCTTTTGCAGTAATTTTTTGCGCTATTGCCATATCTTTGGCTCGTCCCGCATCACGAAACAGGATAGAAGCGCCAGCTTCTGGCGATATGACTGAATAAATTGCATGTTCAAGCATTAGAACACGATTAGCAGACGCAATGGCTATTGCTCCGCCAGAACCGCCCTCTCCAATAATTATTGCAAGGTTTGGCACGCCTAAATCAAGGCATTTTTCAGTAGATTTTGCAATCGCTTCGGCTTGGCCTCGCTCTTCTGCTCCAACTCCGGGGTAAGCGCCAGAAGTATCAACTAAGTAAATAACTGGAATATTAAACCTATCAGCCATATCCATAATGCGCACGGCTTTACGATAACCTTCGGGGCGTGCCATGCCAAAATTATGCTTTAGGCGGCTTTTAGTATCCGCTCCTTTTTCTTGTCCAATTATTGCAACGGGCTTGCCATTAAAACGAGCAAAACCTGCTTGAATTGCTGCGTCCTCACCAAATTTTCTGTCTCCTGAAAGGGGTACAAAATCTGTGAAAAGCCCTTTTATATAATCAGAAAAATGTGGGCGTTGCGGATGGCGGGCGACTTGTACCTTTTGAAATGGTGTTAGTTTTTTATAAATTTCAACTAGCGCATCATCGGCTTTTGCTTGCAAACGAGAAACTTCTTCTTCTGTGCCAACGGCTTCATCTTCTGAGCTAAGGCTTTTTAACTCGGCAATTTTACCCTCAAGTTCGGCTATTGGTTTTTCAAAATCTAAATAGGAAAGCATGTGTTTTTCTTTATTCTATATGTTGAACATTATTGTTGCAAAAATGGCGATGCTGAGTGAAAGAGTCAAGTAATGATTTGATAAAATAACATTCATTAGGCCACAATTAAGCCAAAGGGTGCTTTAAGCCAAAGGGTGTTTGGCCACTAATTGTCGCAATCTTTCATCAAGCACATGTGTGTAAATTTGTGTTGTAGAAATATCGGCATGCCCAAGCAAAGTTTGCACTATGCGTAAATTTGCTCCCCCCTGCAAAAGATGCGAGGCAAAAGCATGGCGCAATACATGCGGGGATATTCTGTCTGGGTTAATTCCTGCTCTAATACTCAAGTCTTTTAATTCACGAGCAAAAACTTGTCTCTCAATATGCCCAGATTTTCCTTTTGCAGGAAATAGGAAAACTCCCTTATTTGATTTTTCAAGCCATAAAACCAACAAATCACGAGCGCCATCATTTAATGGAACTACTCGTTCACGCCCCCCCTTGCCAATAATATTTATAAAAAAACTATCTCGCATTACCCCTTGTCTTTTTAAGGAAACAAGCTCGCTTACCCGCATGCCAGTTGCATATAATAGCTCCAATAAAACATTTAGGCGTAAAGCTTTAATTGATTTTTTATTGCTGTTTACTTCTTTTTCTGCTGCATTTTGAGCTGCCTCAAGCAAATTACTAACTTCATCGACCAAAAGAACTTTTGGTAAATTACGTGCTGTTTTAGGGGCGCTTATTATTCTTGTTGGATCATCTTTTCTTAAATTTTCAAGCACCATAAATTGATAAAATTGCTTTAACGCACTTAATTTGCGGGCAACGGTGCTGGCCGCTAGTCCTTGTTTGTCTAAAAATGATAGATAAGAAATAATTTCACTATTATTAGCATTTAAGAGTTTTTTTGTTGTTTTTGTTAAAAAATCTGCAAAATCGTCTAAATCTCTTTCATAGGCCTCAATAGTATTTTTTGCAGCTCCTCGCTCGGCGCTCATCATTTCCAAAAAATTTTCAATTAAATGAGATAAAGCCATTAAATTTCCTAAATGAATTGCTCTATTGATTATCATTAAAAAAATCACGCATTGGCATGCGAATAGTTTCTTCTTCTTCTTTTGGTTCAACAAATATTGTCAAAGCAAACATTGCCCCATAGGCCAGCCCACCAAGAAATAATAAAACTATAATTAGACGAATAAGGCTTGGCATGATTATATTTCACTTATAACTATTTGAAGGCATTAGCTTTTGACAGGCTTTTTATCATTTTTGTATGATTTTTCACTCATAATCAAGCTGATTTAGTACTAAGGATTAATTTGCTAACTTGACAACTCGCCTTCATAGAGTTTCAAAGGCGCAGTAATTTAATTAAAAAAGGCGCTATCATCACAAATTCTAAACATTTATCAAAGCAAAAAGCGCAAGATCAGACGCAAATCTTATTGGAGTTAATAGGCAAAAAACCTTTAGTTCTTATTGGAATGATGGGTGCTGGCAAAACTACTATTGGGCGGCGTTTGGCAAATCGTTTGGGGAAAAAATTCATTGATAGTGATAATGAAATTGAATTAGCGGCTGGTATGAATATTGTTGATTTTTTTGCAAAACATGGGGAAGCGGAATTTCGAAAAGGTGAAGCAAAGGTAATTTCTCGTATTTTGGAGCAGGAAAATATTGTGCTTGGAACGGGTGGTGGAGCATTTATTAACCCACAAATTCGAGATTTAATTAAGAAAAAAACTATTTCAATTTGGATAAAGGCTGATTTTGATTTATTATTTGCTAGAATTTCAAAACGAGCAACTAGGCCACTTTTGCAGACAAAAAATCCAAAACAAACATTAAAAAAACTTATTGATGAGCGTTATCCAATTTATGAGAGGGCAGATATTACATTAGTTTCACGTGATGTGCCGCACGAAGTAGTGGTAGATAATCTTATAAATGAAACTATTAAATATCTTAAAAACAATGATTGAGCGTGATCTATGACACAGGTACAAAAGATAAATATCTCACTTAAAGAGCGGGCTTATGATATTTTTATTGCAGATAATTTGCTAAAAACTGCTGGGGAGCGCTTAAAAATGCAATTCCCAAATTCACGCTTTGGAATTATCACCGATGAAAATGTTGCCTCTTTTCAATTACAGCGCTTAACTGCTTCTCTTGATGAGGCAGGTTTGAATTATGCTATTATCACAGTTAAGGCTGGTGAAAAATCAAAGGATTTTACTACGCTTGCAAATGTTATGGATGAGATTTTAGCGGCACGCCTTGAGCGCAATGATATAATTATAGCCTTGGGAGGCGGAGTGATTGGTGATTTGGCTGGTTTTGCCGCTTCTATTGCTCGGCGTGGTATGGATTTTGTGCAAATCCCAACATCTTTATTGGCGCAAATAGATAGCTCGGTTGGTGGCAAAACTGGCATTAACGCCAAAGCTGGCAAAAATCTTGTTGGTGCTTTTCATCAACCAAAATTAGTGCTTTGTGATCTTAATGCACTTAAAACATTGCCAAAGCGCCAATTTCGCTCTGGTTATGGCGAAATGGTAAAATATGGGCTTATTGATGATGAAGATTTTTTCTTTTGGCTTGAGCAAAACCATGAGGGAATTTTTGCGCAAGGAGAAGCACTAAGCAAAGCTATTGCTCATTGTTGTAAGGCAAAATCTCGTTTTGTTATTGCTGATGAAAAAGAATTAGGAATGCGGGCTTTATTAAATCTTGGGCATACTTTTGGTCATGCGCTTGAAGCAACAACTGGTTATTCTGATAAGTTATTGCACGGCGAGGGGGTAGCGATAGGTATGGTTTTGGCGCATGGTTTTTCTGCAAAACTTGGGCTTATTAATTCACAAGATGTAATTAGAGTGCAAAGACATTTGCAATTAGTTGGTCTGCCTACCACAATAGGTGATATTGAGGGGGAAACGCCTTCATTAGAGCAAATTATGAGCGCAATAATGCAAGATAAGAAGGTAAAACGAGGCGCACTTACTTTTATATTAACCAAAGGTCTTGGCAAGAGCTTTATTGCTAACGATATAGATGCTAATGAAGTAAAAGATTTTCTAAAGGAACAAATTAACAAGTGAGTATCTGGCTAACAATATTGGGCATTGCCTTTTTATTATTTTTAAGCGCATTTCTTTCAGGGTCTGAAACTGCCATAACCGCAGCTTCAAGGGCTAGATTGCACGCCAAAGCTCGTGAGGGGAATAAACGAGCAAAGATTGTTGAAAAATTAATTGAGGATAAGGAAAGGCTAATTGGCACGCTTTTATTGGGCAATAATTTGGTAAATATCCTTGCCTCTGTTCTAGCAACCTCAGTATTAATAACAATATTTGGTGATAGTGGAATAATTTATGCCACTTTGATTATGACATTATTGGTGGTTATTTTTGCTGAAGTTTTACCAAAAACTTGGGCTATTAAACAACCCAATGAATTTGCACTTGGGGTTGGGCCACTAATTAGACCATTGGTTATAATTCTTGCCCCCATAACGATTGCGGTTCAATTTCTTGTAAGTGCTATGCTTAGGCTTTTTGGCATAGAGGGAAATGGCAAATTATCTTATCTAACTGGCCATAAAGAAATTAGAGATACGGTTGATTTATTGCACTCAGAGGGCGAGGTTGTAAAATTAGATAAAGATATGCTTGGCGGTATTCTTGATCTTAAGCAGCTTGATGTGTTTGATATTATGGTACATCGAACCCGTATCGTATCGCTTGATGTAAAGGAAAGCTCTAAGCAATTAGTTGAGCAAGTATTGCAAAGCCCATATACTAGAATGCCGCTTTATGATGGTGAGCCTGATAATATTATTGGTGTTGTGCATGCTAAAGATGTTTTACGTGCTTTAATTAAAGCTGAGGGTGATATTGAAAAAATTGATATCAAAAAATTAGCTACAAAGCCTTGGTTTATTCCCGATACTACACAATTACAAACGCAATTAAGCGCTTTTTTAAAGGGTAAATCTCATTTTGCATTGGTTGTTGATGAATATGGTGAGGTGCAGGGGCTAATTACGCTTGAGGATATTTTAGAAGAAATTGTTGGTGATATCTCGGACGAGCATGATGAAATAATAGATGGTATTTCAAAACAGGCAAATGATAGTTATACTATAGATGGTTCGTTGCCAATTCGTGATATTAATAGAGCGCTTGATTGGAATTTGCCAGAAAATGAGGCAACAACCATTGCTGGGCTGGTAATTCATGAGGCCAAAACTATTCCTGATGAGGGGCAGCAATTCACCTTTTATAATTTTAGGTTCAAAATATTAAAAAAATCGAGCAATCGTGTTATAAAAATAGCTGTAAGCCCTATTAAGAATTAAATAATGTTTGTTGCAAGTTTACCTTGCAAGTTCGCTCTAGCTTTGACATTATAGCTGGTCGCTATTTTTGGAAGTCTTCTTTCACAAATATCACATTTGAAGCAAATGAAACAAATTAGAATAGAGCTATGGCAGAAAAATCAGGCATTTTTGATTCTATCCGCATAAAATCACGCCGCACGGCAAAGCCCATAAAAAATGTTAATATGTGCGAGTGGGAAGAATGCGAAAAACCCGGCACGCATCGTGCCCCTAAAAGCCATCAGGCAAATAATGAATTTCATAATTTTTGTATTACCCATGTGCGTAAATATAATCAGTCATTTAACTTTTTTGCTGAAAATAAAGAAGGTGAGAAGAGTAAATCAGATGAAAATTTTGAGCGCCCAACATGGCGATTTGGAACTAATTCAAACTATAAAACTGTAAAGAAAAAGCCAAAGCCATCTGATCCTACAAACCTATATGCCCGCTTAGAAGCACGTACAAGGGGCGATAACCCTAATAGAAAATCAACCCGCCGCTTAGTTGATTCTGATAGAAGGGCGTTAGAAGTTTTGGGGCTTAAGGGAAGGCACGATGCTGTTGAAATAAAGTCTGCATATAAGGTTCTAGTAAAAATTCATCACCCCGATGTTAATGGTGGTGATGTAAGTTCAGAGGAGCGCCTTCGTGCTATAATTACTGCCTATAATCATCTAAAGAAAAAGGGACTTGTTTAGCCCTATACTTTAGCCCTATTTTTGGGAATTTCAAAATAAGAGAGTAAGAAGAACTTAAATGAGTGAACAACAAAACCTACCAGACTTTGATTATAATGTTAAAGATCTATTCAACATTGATAGCGATATGATTGTTAAGGGATATAAAGAAAAAAGCGAACATGTGCCGCCTATTGATGAAGACTATCTATTTGATCACAATACGACAATCGCTATTTTGGCGGGCTTTTCGCATAATAGACGTGTGATGGTGCAAGGCTATCACGGTACTGGTAAATCTACCCATATTGAGCAAGTTGCAGCACGCCTAAATTGGCCGCTTGTTAGGGTAAATCTTGATAGTCATGTTTCAAGGATTGATCTGGTTGGAAAAGACGCCATCGTGCTAAAAGACGGCAAGCAAATTACTGAATTTCGTGATGGGATTTTACCGTGGGCGGTGCAAAATAATATTGCATTAGTATTTG
>JAKISM010000053.1 GCA_021648585.1 Devosiaceae bacterium
AAGGGGCAAGGGCAATAAAGAGCGCTTAGTGCCATTAATAGGAAATATCGAAAAAGCCATTAAAAAATATTTGGAGCTTTGCCCCTTTGAAATTACTAATAATCAGCCAATGTTTTTTGGCGTTAAGGGCAGAACGCTTTCGCCTCGAATTATCCAAAAAAGAGTTGAGCAATTAAGAAGTGCATTAGGATTACCACCATCAGCAACCCCGCACGCTTTAAGACATTCTTTTGCTACTCACCTATTGGGGCGTGGTGGCGATTTACGTACTATTCAAGAACTACTTGGCCACGCCTCGCTTTCAAGCACACAAATATATACTAAAGTTGAGAATGAGCAATTATTAGAAAGCTACCTAAGTGCGCACCCAAGAGGGCGAGCATAAAGAGGGTAAAAGTTGCTGGTAATTTCAGCCATGCAATCCCCTCAATTTATAACCACTATAAAAACTTTTTCATATTAGAGCTATTTTAACCATAATATGAGTACTTATCCTTACGGTATTATTTAATAAGCGGCTTGGACGCAGCCTTTTGAATAATATGAACACAGACATTTTGAGCTCAAGATGTTCAAATTAAAAATCACTACCATTGGTTTATTGTAATCATAAGTATGACATAACAACCTATTGGTTATGATTGCTTAATAATATGCATGCATAGAGTGCACAATATCTACCTATCTATTACTTAGAAATATAAGAAAGTAGGAAATAATATGTCTAATCTTAAATTGAAAAATATATCCGTAAAAATGCGTATATTAGCACTCTGTCTTGTGCCAATATTGGGCTTATTATATGTTGGTTATGGTCAATTAAAATCCGAATTTAAACTTGCAAATGATGCAAAGAGCACAGCATTATTAGTTAGTCTAATACCAAGCATATCTGGACTTGTGCATGAATTGCAAAAAGAGCGGGGCATGAGCGCAGGGTTTATTGCCGCCAAGGGCGCTAAATTTGTAAAAGAATTACCAGTACAGCATGGATTAACCAATACTGCTTTAGAAAAACTACAATTGTTAGCTAATGAAGAAACGCTTGGACAATTAGATGATGGCATTGTTAAAGAGTTTGATCTTGCAATAAAAGATCTTGAACAGCTTGCGACAATTCGAAAGGGCGTAGGCCTATTACAATTACCTAAATCCGAAATGGTTAGCTATTATACAAAGACAATCAAGGAATTACTAAGCACTATTGAAATGCAAATCAAACATGCAAAAAACTCTGAAGTTGTGACACGCCTTCTTTCTCTTTCTACACTTTTGCAAGCAAAAGAGCGTGCTGGAATTGAGCGTGCTGTTGGAACAGCTGCCTTTGCAAGTGCTAGTATGGATGAAGCGGCATATGTTAAGTTTAGTTCTCTTGTTGCTATGCAAACAGAGATGTTGCATTCTTTTGAAGACACAGCAACTAATCATTTAAGAGCAAAATATGATGAAGTGATGCAAGGTCCAATTATTGAAAAAGTTAATTCTTTAAGGGCAATCTTATTAGCTTCTCCGTTTAGCAATTCGTTTGAATCAATAACTGTAGAGCAATGGTTTAATGCGACCACAGATCGTATTGATCTATTAAAACAAGTAGATGATGCAGCAACGACTGATATTGCTAAGTTTGCAAAACACCATCAGATGGTAGCTGGCAATAAATTACGTAATACTATTATTGTAAATATGCTGTTTCTAGCTATTACACTAATATTAGCTTTTTTAATTATCCGCTCTATTACTATTCCACTATCTCGCCTAAATAAAACCATGGATAACATGGCTGAAGGTGATTTTGAAGTTGATGTTGTTGGTATTGATAGAGGTGATGAGCTAGGTGAAATGGCTCGTGCGGTTGAAGTTTTCCGTGAGAACGGCATTAAGGTTGCTTCAATGACTGAGGAAGAAAAAGCTGCAGGCGAGCAACGTATAATTGATCGCACCAAAATGATGCAAGATTTACAGCGTGCGTTTGGCGCAGTTGTTGATGCAGCTATTGCTGGTGATTTTTCTAAGCAGGTTGAAGCTAATTTCCCCGATGAGGAATTAAATAATCTAGCTGAAAGCGTGAATAATTTGGTGGCTACTGTTGATCGTGGGGTTGGCGAAACTGGCGTGGTTCTGGCAGCCCTTGCACAAACCGATTTAACATTGCGTGTAAATGGTGATTATGAAGGTGCATTTGATAAGCTGAAAAGCGATACTAACATGGTTGCCGATCGCTTATCTGAAATTGTTGGTCAATTACAAAGCACATCTGGCGGGCTTAAAACAGCAACAAGTGAGATACTTGAGGGCGCAAATGATCTTGCTGATAGAACAACAAAACAAGCCGCAACTATTGAAGAAACATCAGCCGCTATGGAGCAATTATCTTCAACAGTTATTGCGAACGCTGAAAAAGCAGAACAGGCTTCAAATAAATCTGCCATTACTTCTAAAACTGCGGCAGATGGCGAACAAATTATGCATAAAGCAAAAGACGCTATGGAGCGCATTACAACTTCATCTGAGAAGATTTCAAATATCATTGGCATGATTGATGATATTGCTTTTCAAACCAATTTGCTGGCGCTTAACGCCTCTGTTGAAGCGGCAAGAGCTGGGGAAGCTGGTAAGGGCTTTGCGGTTGTTGCGGTTGAGGTTCGTCGCCTTGCACAAAGTGCGGCTGAGGCATCTTCTGAGGTTAAGGTTCTAATTGAGCAAAGTGCAACTGAAGTTTCTGGTGGCTCGAAATTAGTTGAAGAAGCGGCTGGTAAACTCAATAATATTTTAGAATCAGTACGTGAGAACTCAACTATGCTTGAAAGCATTGCAAAAGAAAGCCGTGAGCAAGCTGGCTCAATCGAAGAGGTAAATGGAGCGGTTCGTCAAATGGACGAAATGACGCAACATAACGCAGCACTAGTTGAAGAAACAAACGCCGCCATTGAGCAAACAGAAGCGCAAGCCAATGAGCTTGATCAAATTGTTGAGGTGTTTAAGCTATCAGGTGATGAAGCAAAAGCGCCACCAGCCAAAGGCATTAAAGCGCTTAAGCAAAAAGTCACCCAAGCGGCTAAGACCTATCTTTCAAAGGGCAATGCGGCACTTAAGGTTGATGATGAATGGGCTGAGTTTTAAAGACAATATAAATATTGAAAACTAAAAGGGCGCTTATTTTAAGCGCCTTTTTTTGCGTTTAAGATTAAGACTCTTCACTTCGTTCAGAGTGACATTGAGGTTTAAAACAACACATCAAATGTCATGCTGAGCGACCCGCTGCGCCAGCGCTTGCGCGGCGAGAGCCGAAGCATCTAAAATCTTTCGCTTCGCTCAAGATGACAAATTTGAACGTACATTTATCCCCCCACTTCGTCATTGCAGATCAGTCCACCAGCGTGAAGTATCAGTCCTAGCGACGAGAGCATCTTAATGATTTCAAGCTCAGCTGGCTTTATGGTGATAATTGTAACAATAGCTGGTCTATCCGTATATGAAGGGGTAAGAATATAATTATGAAATATGCCATAAGTTAAAAATTGAAAAAAGTAAAATTATGATAAGTAAATATTTGAAAATAAACGATGAAGTTAATGTAGCTCTTAAACAGGGCAAAGCCATTGTGGCGCTAGAATCTACCATTATCACACACGGAATGCCCTATCCGCAAAACCTTGAAATGGCGCAACAGGTTGAGCAGGTGGTGAGAGATAATGGCGCAATACCTGCAACTATTGCTCTTATGGACGGCAAGATGTGCGCTGGTTTAGATGGTGCTGAATTAGAGCATTTGGCTAAAGATGGGCATAAAGCATTAAAAGCCTCACGCCGTGATATGGCGGCGATTATTTCATCAAAACAAATGGCAGGCACAACCGTTGCCACCACCATGATTATTGCGCAAATGGCAGGGATTAAGATTTTTGCAACTGGTGGTATTGGCGGAGTTCATAAAGGGGCGAGCGAGAGCTTTGATATTTCTGCTGACCTGAACGAACTTAGTTCAACAAAAGTTGGCGTAGTGTGTGCAGGGGCAAAATCTATTTTAGATATCGCCAAAACTTTAGAAGTTTTAGAAACAAATGGCGTGCCAGTTATTGGTTATAAAACAAAAGATTTTCCCGCCTTTTATTTGCGTAAAAGTGGGTTTTTTGTTGATCATAATTTTGATAATGAGCAGCAAATTGCAAAAATGCTAAAACTACAATGGCAACTAAATATGGGTGGAGTGTTAATTGCTAATCCTATTCCAAAACAATATGAAATGAAGAAATCAGAAATTGATAATTATATTTCTCAAGCAATTAAAAAAGCTGGTGCGCTTGGAATTGAGCGTAAACATTTGACCCCGTTTTTACTCAAGAGCATTTTTGAAATGAGCGAGGGGAAATCATTGATTGCAAATATTGCGCTGGTAAAAAATAATGCAAAAGTGGCAGCAAAAATTGCCATCGCTTTGCAGGAAGAAATAAATGGATAATTTACCCAAAATTACTGACCCCATTTTAGTGCTTGGTGATGTGATGCGTGATACGATTATATTGCCTGAGGGGGAAATGGCTCGTGGCTCTGACGTTAGGGCAAAAATCCGGGCGCTTGAGGGCGGCTCGGGCGCAAATCAGGCGATGTGGCTTAGTAAAAATGACGTAAAAGTAAAATTTATTGCTCGGGTTGGGGCTAGCGATTTTACCCATTATAAAAATCGGTTTTTAGCGCATAATATTGAAGCGCTTTTGCAAAAAGATGAAAATAATCCAACAGGGCATTTAGTTACCTTAGTTGATTATAAAGATGGCGAGCGTAGTTTTTTTACTGATAGAGCGGCAAATACCAGATTATCGCTTAAAGAAATCCCAAGCGATATTTTTAGCAAAATCGGACTGTTACAAATTTCGGGTTATGCGTTTTTTGAACCCTCACCACGAAAAGTTGCGCTTGATTTAATTAGACAAGCCAAAGCCCTAAATATCCCATTTTCAATAGACCCTGCTTCAAGCTCATTTATCAAACAGGTAGGAATTGAAAAGTTCTTAAATTGGACAAGGGGCGCAAGGTTTTTCTTCCCCAATGAAGAAGAAGCAGAAATTTTAAGCGGCACAAACAATCTTAAAAAGCAGATTGAAATATTGGGCGATTATTTTGAATTTGTCATAATTAAGCGAGCTGAAAAGGGCGCAGTGATTGGCACAAAACAGCATGGTATAATTGCTGATGAAGCAGCACAAAGAATAAGGGCGGTTGATTCTAGTGGTGCAGGAGATGGTTTTTTAGCTGGGTTTATTGCAGCACTAAAAAGCGATAGCTCGCCCAAAAATTGCCTGATTAAAGCAAATAAACAGGGAGCAACCATTGCTGCCAAAATTGGCGGACAGCCAGATTTTTAAGGGTTAGATGAATGGAAAAAAATAAAAAAATAAAACACATATTATCAAGCATTTTTGGTTTTAATAGTTTTCGCATAGGGCAAGAAGAAATCATAAATGCCGCAATAAAGGGGCAAGACGTGCTTGCCATCATGCCAACGGGGGGCGGTAAATCTTTATGCTTTCAATTACCCGCCCTAATGCAGAGCGGTTTAACCGTTGTAATTTCGCCGCTTATCGCTTTAATGCGAGATCAAATATTTCAGTTGCGTGCAAATGGCGTTAAGGCGGCAAGTATAAATTCTTCTTATTCAGAACAAGATAATCAACGCACGATTGAAAAAGCGATAAATGGTGATTTAAGCCTATTATATATTTCGCCCGAGCGGCTTAGGCTTGCCAGCACGTTTGAGTTTTTACTGCAAGCCAATGTTAAAATAGTAGCGGTTGATGAGGCGCATTGTATTTCGCAATGGGGGCATGATTTTCGCCCTGAATATCAAGAAATAGGCAAAATATGCGATAGATTGGGCGGGGTGCAAATTCTTGCTTTTACTGCCACCGCAGATGAGCAAACAAGGCAAGATATTGTTGAAAAACTATTTCGCAAACCGCCAGAAATATTTTTGCATGGCTTTGATCGCCCAAACCTAAAAATCTCAATGTCAGTTCGTAATAATGGCAAAAACCAACTGCTAACATTTCTTGATAATCATCAAGATCAATCTGGAATTATTTATTGTCAATCACGCAAAAAAGTTGAGCAAATTACTCAGTTTCTTAATGAAAATGACATTAAGGCTCATGCCTATCATGCAGGACTAAGCAAGCAGCAGCGTGATGAAAATCAAGATATTTTCCTAATTGAAGATGCAATAATCATTGTCGCAACTATTGCCTTTGGCATGGGGATAGATAAGCCAGATGTGCGCTTTGTTTTTCATATGGATTTGCCCAAAAATATCGAAAGTTATTATCAAGAAATAGGGCGTGCAGGGCGAGATAATTTACCAGCCTTTATTTATACTCTTTATGGTTTGAGCGAAATTTATCAATATAGACGTTGGATAGAAGAGGGCGACGCATCAATAGAGCAAAAGCAAATTGAACATCAAAAACTAAGCTCTTTGGTAGCACTTTGCGAAGCTCCGCTTTGCCGTAAAGTGGCGTTGCTTGCCTATTTTAATGAAGATAGCAAGCCGTGCGGTGATTGTGATTTATGCAAAGGTGAAATCAAAACTTATGATGGCACAATCAACGCCCAAAAAGCCCTTTCAACCATTATTAGAACAAAACAAATTTTTGGTCTTGAGCAATTAGTTAGTGTTTTGCTGGGGCAAGAAAATGAAATGAGCATAAAACACGACCATCATAATCTTTCAACATTTGGTATAGGCAAAGATATTTCTGCCCATCAATGGAAATCAATTTTCCGCCAGTTGCTAGCGCTTGGTTTGATAAATATTGATGCAACAGTTAAGTTTAATAGTTGGGTGGTGAGCGAAGAGGGCTGGCAGGTTATGCGTGGGCAACAAAAGGTGCAATTACGTGAGGAAATTATTCAAGTTAAACAAAAATCACTAAGAAGAAAAAGCAAAAAACAAGATTTGATAGAGAATAAAGATTGCAACGAAAAAGTCCTAACCGCATTAAAAGCCTACCGACTAACCCTAGCACGAGAAAAAAACAAACCAGCTTTTGTAATATTTAGCGACAAATCACTAATTGACATGGCAGTAAAATTACCAAAAACATTAGATGAAATGAGCGATATTTATGGGGTTGGTGATATGAAGTTACAGCAATATGGCGAGGATTTTTTGTCTATTATTGCGCAGGAATTGTAGATGATAAAATGTGACTTTGCTCTAGATTGCTTTATCCCAAACCCCCACCCCTAGCCCCTCCCCGCGAGGGGGAGGGGGATAAAGAGCAGACCTGCTTTGGGTTTAAGTGCCTATTTTTTTGCTAGGACGAGTTGGTAGCTTTTCTTTTTCCCTCCCCCTTGAGGGGAGGGATTAAGGGTGGGGGTTTGAAGAAACAATCCAATTTACCATTAATTGACAAAGGTCAGTATTGCTGCCATAATACCTCATGGATAAAGAAGCAATAATACGTCAGAGTTTTGCTTTGCAGGCAAAATTTTGCGCTGATCTTGGCTCACCATTCACCGCTAATCTGCTTGAAGGGCTTGGTAAAAATCTTAACCGCTTAACAAAAACAGGGCGAACAATCCTTGATTGGGATGGACAGCCAGATGCTTTTGGGGACGCTATTGCCTTGCGTTTGGCTGGTGCGTTACATGGTTTGGTTCGATCTGGGCAATTACCAAAACTAGCTAAATTTTATCCTCCCCACTCATTTACCTCGCCAAAAGAATTAG
Organism: Devosiaceae bacterium; assembly: GCA_021648585.1. Classification (GTDB taxonomy): domain Bacteria; phylum Pseudomonadota; class Alphaproteobacteria; order Rhizobiales; family Devosiaceae; genus S141-66. The sequence continues at coordinate 7,726 of JAKISM010000053.1, forward strand.
CAAAAGCCACTATGATTGCCATTAGTGAAGCTGATGATGAGATATGTCACTGGCTTACTTATGCGCCACAAACCAACGAAGTTGCACGCTCGGCTCTGCTTTATTTAGGGATGCGAGTGATTGCAAAGGAAACGGGTTTGCCCCTGTCAATTTATGAATTGGGGTCTAGTGCTGGCTTAAATCTAATGCTTGATAAGTTTCACTATCGGTTTGCAGGGCAAGAATTTGGAGCTTTAGGCTCAAAGGTGGTTCTTGCCCCAAAATGGATTGGGAAACTGCCAGATGGAGCTAATCCTCATATTATTAATCGACGTGGCTGTGATCTTAATCCATTAGACATTGAAAACCCTGCTCATCGTTTGCGATTGCTGGCCTATATTTGGCCTGACCAGCAAGAGAGGCTAGATAGAGCAAAAGCGGCAATAGAAATAGCGCTTAATGAACCTCCAAAAATAGATAAAGCTGATGCTGCTGATTGGGTGGAAAATGTAATTGATAAAAATGGAGAAAAAGGAGTGGCGAGAATTTTGTTCCACTCAATCACCTATCAATATTTCCCAGAAGATATTAAGGCACGCATAGTAACGCATATGGAAGAGCTAGGTAATATGGCAAGCAAACAAACGCCTCTTGCTTGGCTGGCGTTTGAGCAATTTGAAGATCAAGGAGCATGTTTAACATTGCGCCTATGGCAAGGAAGCTCAAATGATGGGGATTTAATTCTACTAGCAAAAGCAGGGGCGCATGTGAAGGAAATTAACTGGTTATAATTTTTGCTCAAGCAAATTCTGCTCAATCAAACTATTCGCCATAGCAATAACTGCCTCATCAGCACTAATAAATTCACGCTCCATCAAAGCTTTGCCCAAAGAATTATCAAGCTCGTGCTTTACCCCCAAAGCCCCAAGATTTCCTCTTACGTCTTTATCAAATAATGAATAAAGCCGCACGCCCCAATCTGGCATTGAGAATTTTGGTAGTTTTTTTGCATATTGCGGCAGGGCGGTTTTCATTGCGTCAGATAGTTCTTTAAACCACAATCCATCACTTGCAGTAATAAAACGCTTTCCCCCTGCTTGTGACTCAGTCATTGCTTTTAAGTGCATTGTGGCGACATCTCGCACGTCAATTATTGGAAAATAAAAACGAGGGGTTGCAGGAACTGAGCCATTTAATAGACGCAAAATCAACGCACCAGATGTTCCAGCATCATCATCAAGTAATGGGCCAAAAATTAGCGATGGGTTGATGACAGATAAATCATTGCGCCTGCCTGCATTTTCCATTATTTCCCATGCCTTTTTTTCGGCTAGGGTTTTAGATTCTGTGTATGCATTAACCTCGCTTGAGTTAATATTCGTCCAGTCATCTTCATTAAAAGGCGCATTATGATCTTTGCCATGCCCATAAGATATTGCCGCCATTGAAGATGTGAGAATAACACGTTCAACTTTGGCTTTTAGTGCCGCATCGATCGCTCGGCTTGTTCCCTTAACGGCAGGGTTGATTAATTCCATCTTATCATCGGGCATAGTGGTAACAAATGGCGAGGCAACATGCTGCAAATAGCGCACATCTTGCATTGCCTCTTGCCAGCCTTCATCGTCATTCAGGTCAAGCGCCACAAATTCAAGCTGAGAAATATCCGCCCCATGAACCTTTAATGTCTGGCGCGCTTTTTCAGATTTCTTAAGATTCCTAACGCTACCACGCACTCTAAAACCTTCCTTAAGAAGCTGTAGCGCCACGTGCGAGCCAACAAAACCTGAAATCCCTGTGAGTAAAACTAAATCTGACATAATAATCCTTTGCGTTTTCATACGAATTATACTATAATCGTTTAGTTCGTCAAGTAATAAATATAGGCAAGCTTTTGGCAACGGAAAAAGAAGTATCGAAAAAAACAAAACGCACAAATGAAATATTAGATGCGGCTTTGGGCTTGGCATTGGCTAAAGGGCTAAATAGCACCACAATGGAGGCAATAGCCAAGCAGGCTAATATTTCTAAAGCCACGCTTTACGCCTATTTTGCCAATAAGCAACAGATATTTGCAGCAATTACCGCTCGGTTTTTTGCTGAACTTAAAATTTTGGTTGAAACAGGACTAAATAAGGATTTGCCACTAAGCGATAGAATTGCTTTAGCTTTATCTTCAAAATATAAAGTAGCTTTTCGTCTATTTGCAGGCTCAGCACATAAAGATGAGATTTATTCTCAAAAATCAAATTTTGCTGGCAAAGAGGTAGAAGAGTTTGAAATTTGGTTGCAACAAAAAATCTCTCAAGCTCTTTTGGATGGCGGACATAAAGAGCCGCAAAAATATGCGCAAATCATATTAGCCTGCGCAAAGGGCATATCGCAAAGTGCTACTAGTGCTAGTCAAATTGGCCCTGCAATTAGGTTAGTAGTTAAAAAATTACTATAGGGGTTCTTGCTTGCCCCAAAGGCTTAAATCATTTAGGGAAAAGCAAGTGAAAATTTTAGGCATTTATTATGGCAAAGAACAAAAAACCGCAAAAGGTAAAAGCAAGGCTAATTCGTGGCTTTAACGATCGCTCATCAAGCGATATTCGAGCAACCGATGAGATGATGGATAAAATCCGCTCGGTGTTTGAGCTTTATGGATTTGATCCGATTGAAACACCATTTTTAGAATATACTGATGCTTTGGGCAAATTCCTGCCAGATAGTGATCGCCCAAATGAGGGTGTGTTTTCATTGCAAGATGAAGACGAGCAATGGCTAAGTATGCGCTATGATCTCACTGCTCCGCTGGCTCGCCATGTAGCGCAAAACTTTAATCAAATAAATATGCCATATCGCACTTTTCGCTCTGGCTGGGTGTTTCGAAATGAAAAACCGGGCCCCGGACGCTTTCGCCAATTCATGCAATTTGATGCAGATATAGTTGGCGCACCTAGCGTTTCGGCAGACGCTGAAATGTGCATGATGATGGCGGACACTATGGAAGCGCTTGGAATTAAGCGTGGTGATTATGTTATTCGGGTGAATAATCGCAAGGTGCTTGATGGAGTTTTGCAAGCGATTGGAGTGACGGAGGAAGGGCAGAAACTTAGTGTGCTTAGAGCGATTGATAAGCTGGATAAATTTGGTGTTGAGGGTGTGCGGCTTTTGCTTGGCGAGGGGCGCAAAGACGAGAGTGGCGATTTTACTAAGGGTGCGGGATTGGATAGGGCGCAATGTAGCGCTGTTTTGAAAGTAGTTGGTTCGGGCGCAATTCCGAAATTAAAAGAAGTGCTAGATCAAGTGACCCTAGATACTGGTGGCGTTCCAGACGAATGGGGCGGTATGGGACACTTACTATATGATGATGCAGTTTTCGAGATTACTGAAGAGTTAGAACCACTACTAAATAGTGCGGGTTACTCAGACCGCATCAAAATTGACCCCTCATGCGTACGTGGTCTCGAATATTACACAGGCATGGTCTATGAAGCCGAATTGCTGTTTGATGTCACCAACGAAAAAGGCGACAATGTCGTCTTTGGCTCGGTTGGGGGCGGTGGGCGTTATGATGGTTTGATTAAGCGCTTTACTGGGCAGGCTGTTCCTGCGACTGGTTTTTCTATTGGTGTTTCTCGTCTTATGTCGGCGCTTAAAAATCTTAATCGGCTTGACGAGAATGCAATGCCAGCCCCTGTTGTGGTTTGTGTTATGGATAAGTCTCGCATTAGCGAATATCAAAAAATGGTTGGTGAACTTCGCTCGGCGGGTATTCGTGCTGAAATGTATCAGGGCAACCCAAAGAATTTTGGCAAGCAATTACAATATGCCGATAGGCGCAATTCTCCTGCTGCTATTATTGATGGCTCGGACGAATTTGAAAAAGAAATTATTCAGATTAAAGATTTGGTTGCTGGCAAACAAGCGTCAAAAAATATCAAAGATAATGAAACTTGGAAAGAACAGCGCCCTGGGCAGTTTGAATGTAAGCGGGATGATTTAGTTGAAAAAATATCGGCACTTCCAGCAATAAAAGCATGGCTTAATTCAAATGGCTAAAAAAGAGAAAAAACTTAAAAAATTAGTAAGCAGGAATGGGGTTAATTTTATTGATCCGAATATTCTTTTGCCTGCTGAGGATTTTTTTAATTTAGCTGGTGAGGAATTTGCCAAGCGTTTGATTTTAACTGCTAATTCAACTCAAAAAGAATATTGCTTACGCCCTGATTTTACTCTACCGATTGCGAAAAATTATTTGCAAAATGGGCAGAATAATGGTGAAGTTGCTTATGGATATTTGGGCAGTATTTTCCTTAAGCGTGGTGATGTTATTGCTGAATATAAGCAAGTTGGAATTGAGTTTTTGGGGTATGAAAATAGCGATATTGCGCTTGATGAAACATTTGATTTTGCTTTTAAGGCGCTTAAAATTTATTCGATAAAACCAGATATTTCGCTTGGCTGTGTTGCAATATTTGAAAGCCTTTTAAAAAGTTTAAATATTGCTGATGTTTGGCGTTTGCGTATTTTACACAGGTTTGGCAATCAAAAAGCAATGGATAGATTGTTAAAAAGGCTGGCAGATTTACCGCCCTCAAGTGAGCAAAAGAGTGAAAAAACAAAGGCGCAATTGATAAAAGAAATTACCCTAAAAATGCAACAAACTGATTTGCCTATTTCGGGTTCTCGCACACCTGATGAAATTGCAACTCGTTACCTTGAAAAGCAAGAATTAGCTGCTTCAAACGTGCCGAAAAAGGCGCTTGAGATAATCACAAATTATCTTAATATAAAGGGTGATGCGATTTTGGCTCTTAAAGAAATTAGTTTATTAGCAAAAGAAAATTCGCTTGATATAAGTGCGCCAATAAAGCGAATTTTAAAACATATTAAGCGGCTGGAGCAGAATTTTGATTTTAGAAAAATTGAATTTGATGCGAGTTTTAGCCCGCGTTTAGATTATTATACTTCTATTGTTTTTCAGATGAAAATTAAAGATGAAATTTTAGCGGCAGGTGGTGAATATAACCGTTTGCTAGGGCGGCTTGGGGCTAAAAATCAGATTAACGCAACTGGTTGCTCTTTGTGGGTTGATAGGCTTAAAGGGCAGGCAAAAAAATGAAAACACTTATTTTAGCTGTGCCATCAAAGGGGCGACTTGAAGAGTTGTCGCGTGAGATTTTTGCTAAAAGTGGCATGCAAATTAACCGCCCAAAAGGCGCGCGCTCTTATGCTGGCTCGCTTGATGAATTTAGTGATGTGGTGGTGCAGTTTTTACCTGCTAGTGAAATTGCGCGTGGTTTAATTGCTGGCACTATTGATATTGGTGTAACAGGAGAAGACCTTATTTATGAAACTATTGAAAATGGTATTGAAAAAATAGAGATTGCTAACAGGCTTGGTTTTGGTAAAGCCGATGTTGTCATTGCTATTCCTGATGCG
>JAKISM010000054.1 GCA_021648585.1 Devosiaceae bacterium
GTGCATTGGGTGGCCTCGTAACAGGTGGCGCGGCTTATTTGGTTGGGGAAGAAGGGCCAGAGTTATTTACTCCAGCTTCAAGTGGATATGTGCATGATGCAATATCAACTGTAAGGGCTTTAAGTGGTTATGTTCCAAAAATTCCACTTGCGCCAAGCTCTGCTGCCATAAATTATGGCGGACGAGGTTTTTCTTCTGGCTCAAGCATTCCTGCAAATCAAAACATTCAATTTGGTGACATTATAATAAGCACCCCCACAAATGCGAGCCCAGAGCAAATTGCACAAGCGATTGGTGATGAGGTGGGTTTTAGAGTTCGTGGTTCTTTTAATGACGGAGGTTTTTAATGGCGGGCCCAATAATTGCATCACTTGGCCCATTTGCATTTGAGGCGCATGGGTTTGGTTTGAGTGAGGTTGGTAGGTCTTTAAAAACTCCATGGGCTACGGTTAAAGTTCCTGGTGGGTTTGATAAACTCCAATGGCTGGGGGGAGATAGCGAGAGTGTTAAAATATCAGGAGTTTTATTTCCTAACGAATTTGGCGGGCTTGCTTCTCTTGCTGGAATAAAGGCGGCGGCAGAAGCTGGAGTGCCTTTGCATTTTATTCAAAAAATTAACTTTTCAACGGCAAATATATTAAGCCGTTTTGTTGTTGAGGGCGTTGAGGATAGTCAGACTTTTATTGCCAGCAATGGGGTGGCGATGAAGAATACATATAGCCTAAGCCTGCGCCGCTATCAGGCTGGTGCCTTTTCTTTTCAATCTGTCGTGGGGTTATTTTAATGGCTGAATATATCAGCATTGAGGGCGATATGGTGGATATGATTTGCCGTAAAGAATATGGCGATGAGAGCGGTTATGTTGAAAAAGTGTTTGAGGCAAACCCCAAGCTTGTTAGTTATGGGGCAGTTTTGCCTGCTGGAATTACAATTTTTTTGCCTGAAATAATTGCTCAACCAGACCTTCCATTAATATCTTTATGGGATTGATATGAGACCTGTTTGTAAAATAACAATTGATGGTCAAACTGCCTCGAATGAACTGATGGGTAGGGTTATTTCCTGCTCGGTTAATGACAAAGAGGGAGTAGGGTCTGATACTTGTCAGATAGAATTGAACAACTCACCAAGTGCGCAAATTCCTAGTCGTGGGGCAATCATTAGGATTTGGCTTGGTTATGATACTCAATTATCTTTTATGGGCACATTTGTGGTTGATGAGGTAAGCTTAACTTTATTTCCGCATAAAATGAGCATCGGTGGCAAAGCAGCTGATATGCGTGAAAAAATAAAAGAGAATAAAGAACGCCATTGGGATAAGATAAATCTTGGTAAAATAGTTTCTCAAATTGCAGGGGATAATGGATTAGAAGCTAAAGTGGATAGCTCGCTTGCCAATTTCTCTTATGATTGGTTTGGACAGCAAGATGAAAGTGATATTCATGTTTTAAAAAGGCTAGAGCGCCAGCATGATGCATTATTCTCTGTTAAAGATAATAAGCTGATTTTTGCTAAAAAAGGAACTGGTAAAACCCCAAGTGGTAATGATTTGAGCAAAGTTACTGTAACAAAAAATAATATTATTGAAGGAAGTGGAAAAATATCACTTTCTGATAGAGCTGAATATAAAGAGGTTGTTGCTTATCACCAAAACCGTGATGATGTTGAGCGTAAAGAGATAAAGGCAAATTCTAGTGCTGATGGCACGGCAACTTATAGAATTGGTGAGCCGTCTGCTAGCCTAAGTGAAGCACAAGCGGCGGCAAATTCAAAGGCAAAAGAGTTAAAGCGGCAAGCTATAAAATTTTCATGCAATATTTTTGGCAATCCTGCGGCACGGGCAGGTGCACCTTTAGTTTTTAGTGGAATGAAAGTTGGAGTTGATGGCTTCGAATTTATAATTGAAGCGGCGGGTCACAAATGGTCGAAGTCTGGTTATACCACTTCGCTCAGTGGGAAATTAAAAGTTTAAAAAAACAGGAGAGTATAATGGTAGCAAAAGATACATATTCAGGTAAAAATTATTCAGTGAGTGGTCCTGCGCTTGATGGCTTTGAGATCACCCCATCTGATACAGAGGTATTTCCAATTTTAGCGAGAGCTATTTATGTGGGTGGCAGTGGGGATGTGACGGTCGTATCTAAGGCTGGTGATGTATTGGTGTTTAAAAATGCCTCTGTGCAGGCAGTTGGTTGCCATTTAGGGCGGCGCAGGTAAGGGAAGCAGGCACTACAGCTACACATTTGATTGGGGTTTATTAGGATTGAAGGTCGGCGCAGAGTGACATTAAAATACTTTACCACACCAAGCAGTGTGGTTTTTTTATGGGAAAAAGGTTTTGGATAATCAAGATTATATGACTGGAATTTTAGTTCCGGTAAGAGAGAAAACGGCCCAAGATGTTTGTAAAAATAAATATGTCTGCGGCATTTCTTCCTTATTATCGGCTGTCGATGTGGAAAGATTGGTGAGTGAGGCTTGTAATATTTCTGTTGCGGATATTTTATTAAAAACACGTGGTGTTGAGCAGGCGGCTAATGCTCGTCAGATTGCTATGTATTTAATGCACGTTGGGCTGAGTATGAGTCACAGTAAAGTTGCTCGGCATTTTAAGAGGGACAGGACAACTGTGTCTCATGCTTGTGCGCGGGTGGAAGATCGCCGCAGTGATGTGAAGTTTGATGAGATGATCAGCTCAATTGAAAATAAATTATTTTAGGGTAATGACATGATGAGAGCTTTTTAAATGGCATTGCCGATTAGCCTTATTATGTGGGCTGGGATAGCTTATGCGGCTGTCACATTACGTGATATGATAAATGATAGTCGATACTGGCCAAAACCATGTATACAAACAACCTGCACACTAACAGGATTAGGTGGAGTAGTTGGTATTTGGACAAGCTGGGTTGATGGTAATTCAGGCAAAACATTTTTATAATAAAAGGTATTTGTGCTAGTGCGTGCGAGATTGCTTATAGGCGAATATTAGACCGAGGCGGTACAGTTATAATTAATAAGGGCGCTAAACTTATTCGCCACAAACCAAGTCCCGTTTCATGCGGGTTTTTTTATGGAGAAAATTATGAATTTTGAAGGAACTGGCGCACGCCTTAAACAGGGCGATGTTGGGATTGCGGCTCGTGAAGTTAACATAGAAACGGCGGCGCTGTTGGCAATATTGGAAGTTGAAGCTGCTGGCAGGGGGTTTGATAGAAAAAACCGCCCAAAAATGTTGTTTGAACCCCATATTTTTTATAGGCTTTTAGGCAAGGGGGCAAAGCGCAACCAAGCGGTGAAGCTTGGTCTCGCTTATCGCCAGTGGGGGAGGCGTCCGTATCCAAAGTCTTATGATGCGAGGTTTAGGCAATTGAGTGCGGCTATGAAAGTTCATACAGCTTTTGCCCTGCAGTCTGCCTCTTGGGCATTGCCGCAAATTATGGGATTTAACCATAAGGATGCTGGTTTTTCTTCTGCATATTTAATGGTAAAAGCTATGATGCAGGGCGAAAAAGAGCAGGTTTTGGCAATGGTGACGCTGCTAAAAACTTGGGGGTTAGCCGCCGCAATTCAAAGTAAAGATTTGAATGAAGCAAAAAACTGGCGGGGATTTGCTCGTAGATATAATGGGAGCTCTTACGCCAAGCATAATTATCACGGTCGTCTTGCAAAAGCATATCGCAAACACTCAAAAGGCGCTGCAATGTCTTTGCCTAGCTATAAAAATAATCGCATTTTGCAGGAGGGCGTGAAAGGTGAGGCTGTTCGTAATTTGCAGGCGGATTTAATTGCGCTTGGCTTTAAGCCAGGTCCAGTTGATGGGCGCTTTGGTGATAAAACCCATCGAGCTGTTATTGCTTTTCAGATTGATAATAAAATTACATCTGATGGAATGGTTGGGCGTGATACTTATCAAAAAATAAAGCTGGCTCTTAAAGTGCTATTGGACAAAAAAGAAAAGCCAGATGAGGTGATTGCTTCGCCTGTTGCCGATGGCTGGCTAGCTATTTTAATTTTGTTAATTGCTGATGTTTTTAAAACAATTGGAAGGAAAAAACAATGAAGTTAATTGATGGACTAAAAACTTACATTGGCATTGGTGTGGTTTTTTTGAGTGGGCTTGTTGCGGCTATTAACCCCTCTTTGATTTCAAAAGCCTTTGCGGCAGATGCGCAGTGGACTGCAATTATCAATATTGCATTTATTGTTCTTGGCGGGCTGCTTGCGGCTTATGGTCGCATTGATGCTCAGCGCAAAATCAATTCCGCAAAAAATGGAGATGGCTGATGGGGTTTTTAGATTGGTTAAATCCGCTAAAATTCATCACTGAGGCACTTGTTGCGGCTAATAAAAATAAACTAGAAGCTCAAAATGACGATGAGCGGATTAAAGCTGATGTTAATATAGCATCGCTTGAGGCAAAAAGAGATGTGCTTATTTCGCTGGCATCAGAGCCATGGTGGACGCCAAGATCATTAATGGGATATTGCGTGGTGATTTTGGTGGCAAAATTATTGGTGTGGGACAGCGCATTTGGGTTTGGCGTTACTCCAGATGTCGGCTCTTTAGTAACTTGGATAACAGTTACTATTATTGGGTTTTATTTTATGAGTAAAAGCGCAGAAACAATTACGCAAACTATTGCCAATGCAATAGCTAAACAAAAATCTAAGGGGTGAGTTAAATATGGTTTTAACTGTTGAATTGGTAGCTCTTATTGCAGCGCCTGCAGGAATTGCAGTTGGTATTGTTATTTGGTTTTTTAGAGAAATTGGCAAAGTTCGTAAAGATATAACAGATCATAAGCTCTATGCCTCGGAGCATTATGCAACTAAATCAGGACTAACAGCATCCCTTAATAGGGTTCATGATTCAATTGATAGCTTGACAAGTCGTATTGACGAATTATTGCGTGAGTTAACTTCTAGAAATTGATAATTTTATAAAATTTTATCGTGCGCATCAGCCGTAGCGGCGCTGGTAGAGGTTGATGCTCGTAGTATGTATGTCAAATGTTATTTTGTTTTATTTTTTTATACGGTGTTCTCTCAGGTTCATTGAACCTGCAAAACCAGAACGCAATAGCAACACTTGCCTAAACACCCAAAATAAAATGTGCTTCTTGCGCCAGTTTGCGCCAGTTGAGCGTAAAAGATAGCTTCTCATAACGGTCTGGCCGCAGGTTCGAGTCCTGCCGGGCCCACCAGCCTTCGCACTTCGTGCTTCGGCTCGGCAAGCCGCTCTTTTATTCTTGTCGCTGTTGGTCGCTTTGCTCCCGACCCCGACACCCCCGCCGTTTATTCTTTTCCCATGCTTACTCTCCCGTTGCTTCCCTCTGAAGTTTCCATCGACATTGGTCACAATTTTATGTATTCTTACTTCATGGCAAAAATTTTAAACCCAACTTTATTTTCACAATACTTTTCAGTTGATAGCCAGCTGTTAGAGCAAGAAGGTTTAATTGATCCCTTCATTGATGTTGATACCCAGCTTTTCATCGATCCTGTTCTCTTAGAAAAATCAGACTATAAGGGAATTTCTGTAGACGCTATTCAACGTTTTCGTGATCACTTCAGAAAGCTAATTCGATTAATTGCGATTTCTAAGAACTCTGGTGATGTTGCATGGAGAAATGCACGAAGGTTCCTTGATCTCTCAGAACCTCCCGAAAATGGTCTTGGATATGGTGGTAGTGGCCGATCTGGTGCTTCACGACCAGTCGATGTTCGCGAAGCAATAATGGCAACAGCAAAAGAAATTCTGGATCTTGGAGCGGACGATCCAGAGATGATCTCAATAATGGGTTTTCTTGAAGAAGATGTCGGGCCAGATACAATTAGCGATTTCACCACACGTGTGATCATGCCTGATCTTGCAAGAATCACCGAAGAATTTTGCAATAAATATCGCATTCCAATTGAGGAAAATGATATTGTTACTGACCGTCAGTTACCGCGAATACCTAATAATTCTGGTGCTATGGTACCAATGGTTTTGGTGCCACGCGACATCGTGCGAGACTTGCCAGTTGCAAATGATTGGTCTGATATTGAGGCCGCTGCTTATGAGAATGAACGTATTCGTGCGCGGGTAAATGCAATGTTGGGTACTATAATAAACCCGACCGTGGCAGACCGCAAATTAGCTCTCCGTTCGTTCGCCACAGGTTCGAGAGAAGATTTCGACTTGTTCCTGCAGACCGTTAAGGAAAATGTTGAGTTCTATGACCCAAACGCCGATGCGTTAGCATACTATCGATTCAAATCGATATTTGCTAATGGATTTGACGAACTTGAGTCAAAATCACAGTTTGATTTGCGAAAAGGTCCAGAAGAAATAAAGAAGCTGGTACTTGAGACTTTGTCGATGTTTCAACATCATGTTGAGAAAGGGAATCTATGGGAAGAACTTTGGGTAGGAAATAAGCCCAAGAAGGAGCGAGCGGCTCAACTTATCTACTGGGCAATTGCTGATTGTTTTTGTAAAGCAAATAATGTCGATATATCTCCTGAAGCGAATATGGGCGGAGGACCAATTGATTTTAAGTTTTCGGATGGTTACGAGGCAAGGGTGTTAGTTGAAATGAAACGGTGCAGTGGAACCGTTAAGCATGGTTACGAAAAGCAATTAGAAATTTACAAAGATGCCTCGCGTACTAACTGTGGTATTTTTGTTATCATGGACTATGGGAAACTTGGAAATAAACTAAAAGAAATAAAAAGAATTCAAAAAGCTCGGATAGAAGCGGGACAACCTGCCTCAGAAATTTTGGTGATTGACGCTAAGAAAAAAGTGTCAGCCAGTAAACGAAAATAGCGCCCTAACCGTTCGAAATTTGTCCTCGAATGTGCGCCATTTTGTAATTTCGCGGCGCCCCCTCGCTTTACTCTAATATTTATATTCTTATGTAATTTTTTTTGAGTGGCCTGTTTTACGCTCCGTCGCTAAGGCTGAACCTGACAAAACGCTGACAATCGTGAAGTCGATTGGTCATTTTTACTCTGATATATGATGATCATGTCAAATAAAAAACAAAAAATACGCATTTGGGATTTGCCTACTAGGATTTATCACTGGCTTCAGCTTTTGGTTGTTGTTGGTGCTTTGCTTAGTGGCTTTTTTGCGCCTGAGTGGTGGCTTGGTATTCATGTCTGGCTTGGATATGGGCTTATTGCTTTACTTGTATTTCGTATTGCTTGGGGCTTTTTTGGGCCTGAATATTCCCGTTTTTCTAGTTTTATTTTTTCTCCCAAAACCTTAATCAGCCATATAAAGGGCATTAAAGAGGGCAAGCCATTGCATTTTTTTGGGCATAATCCGCTTGGTGCTTTAATGATATTTGCGCTTATTGCTGTTTTGCTTGGTATTTCTTTAAGTGGTCTTATTAATCTTGGTGGGGTTGAGAATCAGGGTGCTTTGGCTGGCTTTGTTGATTATGCAACTGGCGATATTGCTGGCAAAGTGCATTTGTTTTTAGCTTTTGCTCTCATTGCTATGATATTTTTACATATTCTTGGGGTGGTCGTTGAAGGAAAAATCAGCAAGAGCAATTTAACTAAATCAATGATTGATGGCGATAAGCCATTGCTGGAGGGTGAGAAAGCTCCAATTTTACGCCCCACGCTTTTTGTGCCTGCTATCCTGTCTATTGCTGGCATTGGCTTAATCTTAGTTGTTGGCTCTGTTAGCATGAGCAAAGTGCCAGCCTCGGGTTTTATTGCTATGCCGATTTCGCAAACCTATCAAAGCGAGTGTTCTGATTGCCATATTATCTATCACCCAAGCTTGTTGCCCAAAAACTCATGGGCAATAATGATGGATGATTTAAGTGAGCATTTTGGTGAAGATGCTTCTTTGGACGATGAAACTAGAGATATTATTGCCAATTACTTAGTTCGTTATTCTGCTGAAAATTGGGATAGTGAAGCGGCGAATAATTTATTGCTAGTTGATAAAGAAAAACCAATTCAAATAACTGCAACTGCTTATTGGAAGTTGCGCCATGCTAAAATTGATGAAGAGGTTTTCAAATCAAAACCAGTGCGAACGGCTGCAAATTGTGAAGCGTGCCATAGCGATGCAAAAACTGGACGCTTTGCCGATGAGAATATTTCAATACCTAAACCAAAAAAACAACCTTAAGAAGGGAATCTACTAACATGCGTAACCTACTAATTATAATAAGTATTCTTGCATTTTTTCCAGCAATGGCAGCCAGTGCAGGCCCAAGAGAAGATGTAATTGCACAATTAGAAACTCTAGCAAAATCTGATGATGCAAATTTTAGCGGCTTTGATGCGGCTAGGGGAAAAAAGCTATTTTCAGCTAAATTTAGCACTGGTAAGCCAGAAACACCAAGTTGCACATCTTGCCATTCAACATCGCCAAAAAATGCAGGCGAAACAAGAGCAGGAAAAGCCATTGACCCTATGGCGCTTTCTAAAACATCGGATCGTTATACCGACCCTAAAAAAGTTGAAAAATGGTTTCGCCGTAACTGTAATTCTGTACTTGGGCGTGAATGTACACCACTAGAAAAAGGTGATTTTCTTGCCTTTATGATTTCACAGTGATTCATCTTGTCGCCGTTGGTCGCTTGCGCTCCCGACCCCGGCACCCCCGCCAATAAATACTAACTTTAGGAGAAGAAAATGAAAAATAATAAATTACTTATTTCACTATTATCATTACCACTTTTAGCAACACCTTTTGTTGCAATAGCAGATGATGATAATGTGCCACCAATTAAAAGCCTGATAGTTTTGGAAGAATGTGGGGCGTGCCATTTGGCGTTTCAGCCAGCATTTTTACCTAAAAAATCTTGGCAAAAAATGATGGGTGAACTTGAAAATCACTTTGGTGAAGACGCTTCTTTAGATGCTGATTCAATTGCTAAAATTGAGAATTATCTAGTGGCTAATGCAAGCCGCAAGAAATTTAGGGGCGATAAAGCACCGCAACGCATAACCGAGTTGCGCTGGTTTACGCATGAGCATAGCGAGCGTGAAGCTAAAAATATGATGAAAAAGCTAAAGGTGAAATCCTTAGTTGATTGCGCTGCTTGTCATAAGGGTGCTGAAATGGGCATCTATGATGATGATTAGGTAGTTTATAGCGAGGCAATGATATTTTGCCTCGCTATAAACCTCGCCTAATTTAGCTGTTCTTCGTTGGGCTTTATAGGTTTATGTTGACGTTTTGCTTTAATGTTTACTATCTTCAATAATAATTGTAATATTTATTGAGGGTAGTAAATGAGAGCTTTTTATTCTCGCTTAGCAACGGCTTATGGCACAGCTATCATTTTGATGTTTTTTTCAGAATATTTTTTTGTGAATGAGGGGCCTGTCACTGAATTACTGAACACTGTTAAATCTAACCCCTTATTGGCTATTCCAGCTTTCATTTCATTTGCTAGTTTTTATGCGTTTTTTTCTTATCCGTTATTGATGTTGCTTAGCTATTTTAATGTGCGAACTATGTCAGGATTATTGTTAGCTGGTGCTATTTTTGGTTGGGCAACTGAGGGGCTGACCATAGCGATTATTTATGAGGCAATCCCTATTTCATTTATATTTCCATCCATTAGCTGGCACGCACTAATTGATGTCATGTTAGGGTGGTATCTGGTGCGTATTGGCATGAGGAAAATGGGTTTATTTGGAAATATATTTATGTTTATTATGCTCGGCCTTTTATGGGGTGCATGGGCTACTTGGTATTGGGGGGGCGAGGAAAACTCTATGCTAGCTCTAAATATTGTAGATTTTATTTTGCTGGCAGTTGTAAGCACTGGTTTCTGGCTCATTGGAATGTTGCTAGCCGATAGGTTTGGGGAAAGTGAATTTAAGGCCAGTAAATGGGAATTTTTGTTTATTTTGGTAACTTACTCCATTTTATTTATCTTTATTGCTTTGCCTTATCTGCCATTTTCTATGTTAATTATTCCAGTTGTAGCGCTAACAATCTTAGCGATTTGGAGGTCTAAGGATCACAAAAAGGGTCAGAAAATTTTACAAAGGATTTATAGCTCTACTCCAAAATGGTGGACTTATATAATCGCTGTTTTAACTCCGATTAGCGCTATTTTGATATATTCGTTAATGCTTGAAAATAACATTCAAGTGCCAACTGAAACAATTGTGCTAACATTATTAGCTATTGGTTTTATGTGGTTTATCTTGGCAATTATTATTCCGTTTGTTACTCAGTTTAAGTTGTCTCGCAAACTTCCGAACGGGTGATAAATCTTTTGCCCGTTCCATTGTCGAGTGAGAACATGCCGCCATTGCCATCTATTGCGTCTATTAGCAATGTTGGGAATTTCCATGCTTTATATTGATCCTCGTTAATATAAAATTTCATGCCGCCAATTTCGCCTATTAAGAGATCATTATCGCCCAAAAATAATTCGCCCTTAGCATAACACATAGGGGCAGAGCCATCGCAACAGCCGCCTGATTGGTGAAACATTAGTTCGCCGTGTTTAGCTGCGAGTTGTTTGATTAAATCTAGGGCGGCTTTTGTGGCTTTTACTTTTTTGGCTGCTTTATCAGACATGGTTTTTCTTTGCTTGGGTTATGTACTCACTCGGTGTCATATTGAGCCTCTTTGTCATGCTGAGCGAAGCGAAGTATCTTTAACTCAGAGCATAAGACCCTTCGACTTCGCTCAGGGTGACACGAAACTACGTTAGGGTGACAATAGAGAATTTCAAGCTGATAAGTGAATTATTAAAAGGCGCACCAAAATGATGCGCCTTCCTTATGACATTTTTTAACTATTAAAAGAAGCCAAGTTTGTTTGGGCTATAGCTTACCAGCAGGTTTTTGGTTTGTTGGTAATGACCAAGCATTTGTAGATGGTTTTCACGACCAATACCTGATTGCTTATAACCACCAAAGGTCGCATGCGCTGGATATGCGTGATAACAATTTGTCCACACACGACCAGCTTTAATTGCACGGCCAAAGCGATAGCAACGATTGATATCACGTGACCAAACACCAGCACCAAGCCCATAAAGTGTGTCATTAGCAATTTCTAATGCTTCTTCATCTGTTTTAAAGGTTGTTACCGAAACTACAGGCCCAAAAATTTCTTCTTGGAAAACCCTCATCGAGTTATCACCCTTGAAAATGGTGGGCTTGATATAATAACCGCCATCCAAATCTCCACCGGGGTTAAACGCTTCGCCACCTGTGAGAATTTCTGCGCCTTCTTTGCGACCAATATCAAAATAAGAGAGAATTTTCTCTTGTTGCTCTTTTGATGCTTGTGCGCCAACCATTGTGTTGAAATCTAGCGGATCGCCTTGAATAATCGCTTCTGTGCGCTTTAAGCAAAGCGCCATAAACTCTTCATAAATATCCTCTTGAATTAGTGCACGAGAAGGGCAGGTGCAAACTTCGCCCTGATTAAAGGCGAATAGCACAAAGCCTTCAACTGCTTTATCTAAATACGCATCATCTTCACGCATAACATCGGAGAAGAAGATATTTGGTGATTTGCCGCCCAATTCCAAAGTTGATGGAATTAGATTTTGCGTGGCATATTGCATGATTAAGCGACCAGTTGTGGTTTCGCCCGTAAAGGCAACTTTTGCAATGCGCTTAGAAGTTGCCAAAGGTTTACCTGCTTCAAGACCAAATCCATTGACTACATTTAATGTACCTGCTGGTAAAATATCAGCAATTAGCTCCATAAGCACTAAAATAGAAGCAGGAGTTTGCTCAGCGGGTTTTAGTATAACGCAATTGCCCGTGACCAAGGCTGGTGCAATTTTCCACGCCGCCATAAGAATTGGGAAATTCCAAGGTATAATCTGTGCAACAACGCCAAGTGGTTCTTGGAAATGATAAGCGACAGTATCGGTATCAAGATCGCTAATCGAGCCTTCTTGCGCACGAATTACGCTAGCAAAATAGCGAAAATGATCAACCGCTAGCGGAATGTCAGCTGCGTTAGTTTCACGGATTGGCTTGCCATTATCCCAAGTTTCAGCTTCTGCTAAAAGAGCTAAATTATCTTCCATTACTTGTGCGATTTTGTTTAGCAAGTTTGAGCGTTCAGTAACCGATGTGGCAGCCCAAGCGTCTTTTGCTGCATGTGCTGCATCAAGTGCTAGTTCTATATCTTTTTCGTTCGAACGTGGAATTTGGCATAGTACTTTGCCATTAACTGGTGAAATATTATCAAAATATTTCCCATCTACTGGCGGAACAAATTTACCACCAATGAAGTTTCCATATTTTTCTTTAAACTTAAAACCCATTTTTTCCTCCTCTATTTATAGGTGGAATTATAATGGCTCTAAGTAATTAGTTTGTCATTAGGGGAGGGGTTGTTGTAATGTTAAACTGTCGCAATTTTGCTACAGTTTGCTTGTTCAATTTGAGCATTAGTATAATTTATGACTATTTAGTGGTGCTAAAAATTTCATTGCTTGATTATTATTTCACACTCTGCAATGAATAAAATTCGGCAATATTGTCGAGAGAAAAATTAAATTCTTTAAATTAAAATACTGGGAGGAAACTCATAATGAGTATTATATCTAAGTCGATCAAGGCAGTTGCCCTTGGCGCAATTATGGTCACGGGGCTTTCGTTTTCTGCGATAGCACAAGATCTTAAATTCTTTACAATCGGAACAGGCGGAACGGCCTATACATATTATCCAGTTGGCGGCGTTATTGCTAATGCAATTTCAAAACCACCAGGATCACGCGAATGTGGCAAAGGCGGAAGCTGTGGCGTTGATGGTTTAATCGCATCTGCTGTTTCTTCACGTGGTTCAGTTGATAATGTGAACGCAATTATTTCTGGTCTTCGTGATAGTGGCTTTGCACAATCTGACGTTGCTTATTGGGCATATACTGGCACTGGCACAATGGAAGGCAAAGAGCCTGC